>NZ_RAWE01000470.1 GCF_003611695.1 Corallococcus carmarthensis
CGCCCGAGGAGGCCGCCCCGGCCCCCGCCGCGCCCGCCGTCCCCAAGGACGCCGTCGTGCTGCGCTGGAACCTCGTCCAGGACGTCCCCGTCTCCTTCCGCCTGAACCTCGCGCTGGACCGCAACGCGCCCGTCCCGGAGTCCGCCCCGGCGGAGAAGCCCGCCAAGGCCGACAAGAAGAAGAAGGGCGCCAAGGCCGACTCCACCGACGCGGCCCCCAAGGCCGCCACCACCGCGAGCACCGCCGTCCCCACCGAGTACACCTACGTGCTCCAGCTGGATAAGTCCGGTGAGCGCCAGCTGCACGTGACGCCCAACAACGGCGCGCCGGAGGACGCCACCTTCAGCGACCGCGGCTTCATCATCGACGGGCTCCAGGGCCCCGCGCGCAACCTGGCCACGCTCGTGCTGGAGCTGCCGCGCGACCCCGTGCGCCCCGGCGAGACGTGGTCCCTGGGCACCGAGCTCACCGTGCCGGACGCACTGGGCGGCCAGTTCCGCCGCGCCCCTGGCGGCGAGCGCCACAACCGCGTGAAGCTCGTCTCCGTCACCCCGGGCGACAACGGCGAGCAGGTGGCCACGCTCGAGTACGACATCGTGGAGCAGTTCGGCGGCACCCTCAGCGCCTCGCGCGCCGTCCCCGCCGGCGGCGCCAAGAAGGGCCCGCGCCAGCCCGGCGCCGAAGGCACCGCCATCGAGGTCCCCGACGAAATGGCCGACGCTCCCGCCGCCCCCGCCCCCCAGCCGGAGGGCACCGAGCTGGGCGCCACCGTGAAGGTCACCGGCAAGGGCGAGTTCCTGGTGAAGGCCGGCCAGTGGCGCTCCTGGGAGGGCACCCTGTCCACCGC
>NZ_RAWE01000471.1 GCF_003611695.1 Corallococcus carmarthensis
GGACGGAGGCGAAGCCGGTGGGGTTGGTGTTCATCGCGGTGCAGCGGCGGGGGAAGGCGGCGGTGGTGGAGCGTCACCGGTTTGAAGGGGACCGGCGCCAGGTGCGGCAGGCGGCGGCGGCGCGAGGACTGGCCCTCCTCCTGGAGCAGCTGGGAGTGGAGTCCTGAATAGGGGCCTCATCCTTCCGGACGTTGGCACGTGGACGCCGGATGCGAGACAAGGATTGACGCAGTCTCACGAAGGGGGCCTCGATGTATCGAATCGACGTGGACCGAGCGGAATCCATCGTGAGCTTCGCGCTGGAGGGCTACATCCGGCTGGAGGAGATGCAGCGTTTCGTGGTGGACCTGCGAGCCGCGACGGATGAAGTGGCGGGGCAGGCCATCAAGATCGAAGCGGACCTGCGCACGTTCCGGCCGGCGTCGCCGGAGGCCGCGGACCTCATCAAGCGGGTGCAGGAGTACGGGCTGCGCTCCGGCGTGACGCGGGTGGCGGAGCTGGTGCAGAACCAGATCGTCGCGTTGCAGTTGAACCGGGTGGCGTCCGGGAGCGGGACGGACAAGATCCTCCGCCGCTTCTGGCAGGAGTCCGCGGCGCGAACCTGGCTGAAGCACGGAGACGCGGAGCTGGGAGTGGCGCTGCAAAGCTGAGAGGGCCCGGACATGCCAGCGCGCGTGCTCTGCGTGCTGTGGGCGCTGTTCGTGACGGGCTGCGCGACGTCACGGACGTGGAGGTTGGACACGGGAGAAGGCCGTGCGCGTGAGTACACACCGCGCAAGGAAGCGCGCCCCGTGGCGTTGGATGGAGACACCTTCGAGGAGACGGTGCGGACAC
>NZ_RAWE01000472.1 GCF_003611695.1 Corallococcus carmarthensis
CCTCCCTGCTCCGCTCCCACCAGCGCCGCCTGCGCTGAGCCCGGCAGTGTCGACACCCGCGTCGCCAGCGTCTGCGCCGTGCCGCCCAGCGCCGCCATCGTCAGCATCACGAAGGCCCTCGCCGCCTGCTTCCCCATCACCTCCCCGTACTTCTCTCCCGCGTCACGGACGCCGTCGAACGTCCGCGCCTCCTTCACCTCCGCCGCCAGCACCCTCCAGCCCTGGATGAGACTCCACACCGTGTCCCAGCCCAGGTACGCAATCAGTGCCACCGTCAGCGTCACCGCCACTCCCTTCGTCAGCAGTGGCTCCGGCACCAACCACAGCCCGAAGTACACCGCTCCCGTCGTCGCCAGCAGCGTCACCATCGCCTCGGGCTCCACCATCCCCTCCAGGGCTTCGGCCGTCTCCTCCCACACCGAGTCCAACGCGATGCGGAAGGCCAGCGTCCGCTTGCCCTCCTCATCCAGCGTCAGCCCTCTGTCCAACAGGTGCAGGCAGTCCCCGGACAGCCGCTTGCGCACGCACCAGCGTCCGTAGGCGGCTTCCAGCTCCGTGCCCCCCTGCGACACGTGCACCCGGCCCTGCCTCGGGTCGTCCACGGACACGACGCCCAGCGAGGCTCGCGGGCGCTCCGCTCGGGGATTCAACAACCGCAGCGCTTCCCTCCTGGGCTGCACCGACACCGGCGCATCTCGCGCCAGTGTCCGCACCGTCTCCTCGAAGGTGTCTCCATCCAACGCCACGGGGCGCGCTTCCTTGCGCGGTGTGTACTCACGCGCACGGCCTTCTCCCGTGTCCAACCTCCACGTCCGTGACGTCGCGCAGCC
>NZ_RAWE01000473.1 GCF_003611695.1 Corallococcus carmarthensis
GGCGGTGGGAGACCGGCAGGTGGTGGGCGGTGTGGGCGCGGGTTGGACGCTGAACCGATGGGTCGCCCTGGAGGTGGATACCCGGACGGCGTGGACTCGCTCGCCCGACGTGGAGGCGGCCCGCACGGTGTGGTCCGCGACGCTGGGACTGACGGTCCAGAAAACGGGTATCCTCTGAGGCTCCCGCCATGGCGAAGCTCATCCTCCTGTCCGTCCTCGTTGCCACCATCGCGCTGCCCGGAGCGGCCGCGCGCGATGCGCATCCCTGGCGGGGGATGAAGAAGGCCATCCTGTGGGTGGCCCTCTTCAACATGGCGTACGCATATGGCGTGCTCGTCCTCGTGCCCAAGTATGGGTTCGGGTGAGGGAAGGAAAGGCGTCAGACGTGATGGAGCTCCAACAGCTCACCGTCCTCCTCGTGGAGGACTCTCCGATGTTCCGCGTCATGCTGCGTGACATGCTCCAGCAGATGGGCGTGAAGAACGTGGTGGAGCAGCCCAACGGCAAGGCCGCCATGGAGTACCTGGCGAGCGGCGAGCTCAAGCCGGACCTCGTGTGCCTGGACCTGACGTTGCCGGACGTGTCCGGCTACGACGTCTGCGAACACATCCGCCGCACGCCCGCCATCGCGCACGTGCCGGTGTTGATGGTGAGCGCGCGCAACCTGCCGGAGGACAAGGCCTACGCGGAAGAGGCCGGCGCCAACGGCTACCTGGGCAAGCCCTTCACGCCCGAGGAGCTGGAGAAGCGCGTGCGTCAGGTGCTCAAGGCCTCGGTTCCCCGGACCAGCGCGTGACCACGCCCGCCC
>NZ_RAWE01000474.1 GCF_003611695.1 Corallococcus carmarthensis
GCTTGCTGCGGAGGGGGGACTGCCTGAAGGTGGGCGCGCGCGGCGGAGGCGTCCGGGGGCAGGCCGTGGGACAGGAGCGCCATCGCCGTGTCGAGCACGCGCTCCAGGCCCGGGTCCTCTTCCCAGAGCACCCAGCGCATGCCCAGGAAGTCGCCAATGCCCATCAGGCAGTAGGCGAGCGCCTCCGGATCCATGCGGCGCACCTCGCCGGCGTCCATGGCCTGCGTGAGGCCGCGCACGTAGCCCTTGGCGAAGCGGTCGTAGTAGCGGCGGTAGCAGTCCGCGTCCACGAACTCCGCCTGCCGCACCACGCGGTAGAGGTTGGGGTGCTGGCGCACGAACTGGAAGAAGGCGCGCAGGCCCTCGCGCTCCACTTCCAGACGCGTGGTGCACGCGGCGGTGGACTCCGCGATGAGGCGGCGCAGGCGCGCGCCCAGCTCGTCCACCACCTCCACGAAGATGGACTGCTTGTCCGGGAAGTACACGTAGAAGGTGCCCAGCGCGACGCTGGCCTTGCGCGTGAGGTCCGCGATGGACGCGCGCTCGTAGCCCTTGTCTCCGAACACCGCTTCCGCTGCCTTCAACAACTTCTGCCGCGTCCGCTGACCGCGCGGCGTGACGGGGACGCGTTCTGAAGTTGAAGGGCGATTCATCTTTCAGGACGGGTAGCACCCGGCCGACCGCCCTGTCAAAAGCGGATGGATGGCTCCTTGCGTCAAAGACAGACACGGACGCGAGGCGTCAAACACTTCGCGTGACCGCCCCGGGCCGTGAGCCCGGAAGTGTCCACCCC
>NZ_RAWE01000475.1 GCF_003611695.1 Corallococcus carmarthensis
CGCCTGCGCTCCACCCCACCCCAGCACCGCGCCCACCAGCGCGCTGGTGGGCGCGCTGGTGGGCGCGGTGCTGGGGTGGGGTGGAGCGCAGGCGAAGGGGTGGTACGTCGACTACGACCTGCAGACGCGGCTGTTCCTGGACCGCACGTACCTGTTCGTGTCGCCCAACCGCATCCAGCGGCAGGGGGACCCGGATTCGCCCTTGCCGCTGGTGTTCGAGGGCCAGTTCGCGCCGAACCTCTTCCTGCCGCAGTTGAGGCGGGGCGACTTCAAGGAGGACGGGCGTGAGACGCTGTTCTCGCTGGTGTTCACGCCGAACATCCGGCTGCGGTTGATGAACACGGACAGCAACCCCATCTTGCCGCCGTCGTACCTGCCGAAGCTGACGCTCCAGGCGGCGCACCTGCGCCTGTTGCACGGCCCGGACAAGGACGGGGCGCCCCGGATGCTGGCGGTGGGGTTGAACGTCATCGTGGGGCACTACTCCAACGGCGAGGACGGGTGCTTCTTCGCGAACCAGACGGGGAAGGACCCGAACTGCGAGCCCGCGGAAGGCACGCTGCCGTTGAACGAAATCACGGGGAGCTTCTCCACGAACCTGCTGCGCTTCGAGGCGCACACCCGCCTGGGGTTCGGAGTGGATCCGCACAAGCTGAGCGCGTGGCTGGTGGGAGCGAGTGCCTTCTACGAGCTGAACTCAGCGATTGGGCCCGGAGGGATGAGCCCGGCGCAGCGCCACGTGTATGGGAATGGGCACTGGGGGGT
>NZ_RAWE01000476.1 GCF_003611695.1 Corallococcus carmarthensis
GGGAAGGGGGAGGCGAAAGAGTCCGTTGACTCAAGGAAGCGGCTCGGATAGATCCGCCCACGCTTCGCCGGGCCCGAGGGCAGTTCCTGGCGCAGCACCGGATATCGGGGAGTGGCTCAGCCTGGTAGAGCACTTGGTTCGGGACCAAGGGGTCGCAGGTTCAAATCCTGTCTCCCCGACCAAACGATGAAGCGGGCTGGAGGCCGAAAGGCTTCCAGCCCGTTTTCATTTGGGGCTCCAGCCGCGTCCCCCAAATCCCGCGGACTTATGCGGTGAGTGCTGGTCATTCACGTCTGACACGGACTTGGAGTACAATTCTTTCAGGTCTTGCCGGAGGAGCGTGAATGAGTCTGAACCGACGTGAGCTGCTTCGTCTGTCCATGCTGGGAGGAGGGGCTCTGGCGCTAGGGCCCGGACTCTTGAATGAATCCCACGCGGCGCCGGCACAGCCGGGGCCCAGCCCGTATGGGGCCATCTCTGGTTGGCCGGATGCCAACGGAGTGAGGCTGCCGGCGGGCTTCACCTCGCGGATCATCGCCCGCTCGGGACAGGCGGTGGGCAACACCGGCTACACCTGGCACGGTGCTCCGAACGGTGGGAACTGCTTCTCGCTGGCCACGGGCGACTGGGTGTACGTGTCCAACGGGGAACTGGGGGCCGAAGGCGGCGCCAGCGCGGTGCGCTTCGACGGGAGCGGGGCGGTGGTGGGCGCCTACCGCATCCTGGCCAACACCCGGCGCAACCGGGC
>NZ_RAWE01000477.1 GCF_003611695.1 Corallococcus carmarthensis
ACATGGTGCCGTCGGCCTTCGTCACCCTGCCCTCCTTGCCTTTGACGCCCAACGGCAAGCTGGACCGCAAGGCGCTGCCCTCACCGGAAGCGCGGCTGCGCACCGCGCGTTCATACGTGGCCCCGGCGACGCCCGCGGAAGTGGCCCTGGCCTCGCTGTGGGAGGAGCTGCTGAACGTTCCTGTCGTGGGACGCAACGACCACTTCTTCGAACTGGGCGGCCACTCGCTGCTGGCCACTCAGCTGGTCTCCCGCATCCGCGCCCGCTTCGGCGTGGACGTCGGCGTCCGGGCACTGTTCGAGTCCCCCACCGTGGCTGCGCTTGCCCAGCGTCTGCCGGATGCACCAGAAGCCAACGCCCTGCCTCCGCTGCGTCCCGCAGCGACGCCTGGACCGCACCCGCTGTCGTTCGCGCAGCAGCGGCTGTGGTTCATCGATCAACTCGACCCTGGCAGTGCGCTCTACAACATGCCCACTGCGCTGCGCCTCTCCGGAGCGGTGGACGTGCCCGCGCTCCAGCAGGCCTTCGACGAGCTGGTGCAGCGCCACGAAGCGCTGCGCACCACCTTCGAGTCCCACGACGGTGAACCCCGCCAGCACGTGCACCCTGCCCCCACCGGAGTGCTGTCGGTGGTGGACCTGACGGGGCTCCCCGACGACGCACGTGAGGCGGAGGCGGTGCGGCTCGCGAGCGAAGACGC
>NZ_RAWE01000478.1 GCF_003611695.1 Corallococcus carmarthensis
GGGTGGAGAGGTTGCGGGGGGAGGTGGCTGTTAAGCACCACTCGCACACAATTTCGGCTTTGGACTAGGGTGCTCGGCCTCGTCGTCGGCGGAGCAGAAGGCCAATCAAGGTATGTCGAAGAAGCGCGTTCACGAAATCGCCAAGGAGCTCAAGAGCCACGGGATTGAGCTCGACAACAAGGAGGTCGTGACCGAGCTCGCCGGGCTGGGTTACGACGTCAAGAGCCACTCGTCCTCTTTGGATGACGATCAGGCCACTGCCGCGGTCCAGAAGATCCTGGACAAGCGCAAGCCGAAGCAGGCCGCCGCGCCCGTCGCCGCCAAGGGCTTCGTGGTGCGCCGCAAGGTCGGTCCTCCCGCGGGCACGTCCGCCCCGGACAATCAGGACGCCTACGCGCAGTCGAACGAGCAGGCCTACGAGCCGGAGCCGCAGGAGCCGCAGTACGCGGCCCCCATGGAACAGGAGCCCTCGCAGGCGCCCGTTTCCGTCGAGCCTCCGTCCGCTCCCGCGGAGCAGGTCCCCGTGGCCCGCGCTCCGGAGGCACCGGCCGTGACGGCCACGCCGCCGGAGACCCCCGTCGCTTCCATCGCCGCGGCCCCGGAGGCGCCGTCCGCGCCCGAGGCACCGGCCACCCCGTCTGTTGCCGCAACCGCCACCCCGCCCGTGACGCCGCCTTCC
>NZ_RAWE01000479.1 GCF_003611695.1 Corallococcus carmarthensis
GAGATGTCTCGTGGGCTCGGATGCCTGGGGGCTCAGGAGCCGGTCGCGGACGAACCGCCCGTCCGGGGCAGCCACACGATGAAGCGGGTGCCGTCCGCCGCTCCCGACTCCACGGAGATGCGCCCACCGTGGGCCAGGGCGATCTGCCGCACGATGAAGAGCGACAGCCCCAGCCCGTCATCCGCGGAGCACAGGGCGCGGTGCTTGAACGGCTCGAAGAGGGTGCCCTGGTACTCCGGAGGCACCCGGCAGTCCGGGTCGTGCACCTGGACCGTCACGCCGTCCCAGCGCCCCTGAAGTTGGAGCACCACGGAGGAGGTCACCGGCCCGTGGTGGAGGGCGTTGCCCACCAGCGAGTCCATCAGCTGGAAGATGCGGTCGCCGTCCCAGATGCCCTTCAGGTCGCCGTTGGCGACCAGCCGCACGTCGCGGCCCGGGTGGGCGCTGCGCCGGTCCGCCACCACGCGCTCCGCCAGCTGTCCCAGATTGACGGAGGTGGGCTGCACGGGCAGGCCGTTGGACAGCCGGGCGCGGGTGAAGTCCAAGAGCTGGCGGATCAGCCGTTCCACCCGGCGCACGCCCTGTCTCTTATAC
>NZ_RAWE01000047.1 GCF_003611695.1 Corallococcus carmarthensis
CCCCCCCTCCCCCTCCTCCTGCGTCACGCTGTCGGTCACGCTGTCACGCTGGGGTGTCACGCTGGCCTGCGTGACGTCACGCCGGCGGGTCTGCGTGACAGCAGGCGCCACGGGCACCGACCGGGCCGCCAAGAGGCTGGCGAGGACGCGCTCGTACGCGGCGCGCTCGCCCTCCGCGCGGCCCTCGCTGCGCGCCAGGTCCTCGCGCAGCTGCGCCACCTGGACGCGCAGGGCGTCCAGTTCGTCGTGCAGGGCGCCCGGGTCGAAGGTGTGCGCGCAGCAGGCCCCTGCGGGCTCGCGGCGGTAGGTGGGCGCCTCGGGCTCCGGCGCGGGTGAGGCCTCGCTGGGCCAGCGTGCCTCTGGCGGAAGTTCGCCGGGAATCACCTGGGCCGCTTCCTCCTCGCTGACGAGCTGGCCGGACAGCAGGCGCATCATGCCCGGGGGCACGGAATCGCCCTCGGCGATCTCTGGAGGCGGCGGAGGAACGGGCTGGCGCCGCTGGCGGACGGGCTGCTTGGGGCAGGTGCTCATGGTGTCGTGTCCAGGGAGAGCCGAGGGCAGCAGGAGGGAGGAATGGGTCGGTCCACGCAGTCGGCCAGCGCCGCGACGCCGTGGGGGCAGGTGGGCCACTGCGTCGGGTGGCGCCCGCGCACGGACTCAGAGGCGACACGCGGCGCGTGGGGCGACGGCCGGCCGTCCTGCGTGATGGCGTCGCCCAGGCGGGTGGCGCCGCAGTGCTCGCAGCGCACGGCGGGCAGGCGGCAGCGGCTCAAGGCGACACCCCTGCGGCGCAGCTGTGCGGCAGGCACCCGGGCGCGGTGCAGCGCCAGGCCCGGCACGTGGAGCACTTCGTCATCGCGCGCCGGCAGCTGCACTTCCGGAGGACGCGGTCCTTCAGCGACTCGGGCTCGCGGCCTCCGGCACGCGCGGCGCGGGCTTCGTAGGCGTCCCAGCGTGCCTTGTCCGCTCCGACGAGCGCCCCGAAGCCCAGCCGCACCCGGGCCAGCACCTGCGAGGGAACCTCCCACAGCGTGTCCGCGGGCCCAGGCTCGCAGGCCACGGGCTCCCGCAGCGCGACCACGTCCTCCAGCCACAGCCCCACCGGGCCCACGTACCAGCGCGACTGCCGCTCGCCGTCCGGCCATAGCGACACCGCGGCGACGCGCGCCACCGCCACCACCGCGCTGGTCGGTACCTCGCCCGCGCGCGGGGCCGCGACGCCCGGCCCATGCCAGGAGGCCATCCACTCGGCCAGCTCCGGCACGTACTCCGCCGCCGCGCACACCGCGACGTAGGCGCCCAGCACGTCCTCCTCCGGGGCCTGGTGGAGGTTGAGCACCGGCGCGTTGCGGACCTGGATGCTCCACGCCCATGGCTGCGGCGCCGTCACGCCGTAGATGGGGACACGCATGGGGGCGTCGCAGGAGGTCACGCTGCCCTCCGGTTCTTCAGGAAGGCCTCGGCCAACTTCCGTACGCGCCCCTCGTCCGTCTCCAGCCGCTCCATGAGGCTGGCCTGTGGATCGCGGATGCCATCCATCTGGTTGCGCTTGATGCCGAGGACGTCCGCCACCACCGGGTCGGAGCCGGAGTCGGACACCAGGAAGTAGGCCATGACGGGGTCCGTCTGGCCGTCGCGGTGGACGCGGCCGCACGCCTGCTCGTGCACGCCGGGGCTCCAGTCCAGCTCGCCGAACACCACCGTGCGGCAGCAGTGCTGGAGGCCGTCGAGTCCCGCGCCCGCGCGCAGCGACATGATGAGGATGGGCGTCTGCCCGTCCTTGAAGCGCTTCGCCTGCCCCTCCTTCTGCGCCGGACTCTCCTGGCCGGTGAAGATGGCCGGGGAGTACTCCGCGAGCCGCTCGCGCCAGATGCTGTACACCTCGTGGTGCCAGCCGTAGAGCAGCACGCGCTCGCCGTTCTCCACCAGCATGCGGACGAACTCCGCGACGAAGGGCGCCTTCGCGATGCCGGTGGCCTGCCGCAACCTCCAGGACAGCTCCCCGGAGGCGTGGAGCCGCTCCTCGGGCTTCACCCCGCCTTGCGCGAGGATGATGCGGGCGAGCTCCGCGGCCTTGTCCTGCACCTCGTCGAGCACCCGCGTGTCCGACTCCACGGTGTGCACGTCGCGTGAGAGGGACGGCAGCTCCCGCCCGACGTCCTGGCGTGTGCGGCGCAGCATGAGGCCCGCGTCGCGCAGGTACGTGCCGAAGGCGCGCGGGTCCTTGAAGTTGAGCTTCTCGTCCACGCCGGTGCACCACTCCCGGCTGAACTCCTCGCGCGTGCCCAGGACGCCGGGCTTGAGGGCGTCCAGGACGTGAAACATCTCCCCGCCGTAGTTGTAGATGGGGGTGGCGGACAGGCCGATGACGAAGGGCGTGCGCTCCGCCAGGTAGTGGGCGGCCCGGTACTTGTCCGACTCCGGCCCGCGTCGCAGCTCCTGGCACTCGTCGAAGACGATGGAGCGCACGCCCGCGTTGGCCAGCGTGTCCGCCCAGCCCGACAGCTTGTGGTAGTTGAGGATGAGGACGTCGGGCCAGGGCAGCTTCTGCCCTCCGCGCCCGCGGGTGACGTCCTCTGGCGTCGCGCGCTTCGCCACGTGCACGCGCAGGCGCGGAAGGAAGCGCGCCAGTTCGCGCTGCCACTGGCGGGGAAGGTGCGTCAGCGTCACCACCACCGCCGGCAAGGTGCGCGTGTCCGTGAAGCCCGTCAGCGCGGAGGCCGTCTTCCCGAGGCCCACGTCGTCCGCCAGCAGCAGGCGTTGCAGGCGCAGCCACATGTCCGCCGCCTTCCGCTGGTACTCGCGGGGCGGGACATGCATCGCGAAGTCGGGCGCCTGGTACTCAGCGGCCAGCAGCTCCGCCACCTGCGCCTCGCGCCGGGCGTGCTCGCGCGCACCGCGCCGCAGGAAGTCCTTGGCCTCCTTCCCCACCACCTCCATGGGGTAGCGCTCGAGGAACCACTCCAGCTCGCGCGCCGTCTCCGCGGTGGCTGCCAGGAGTACTTCGCCGACGTCCCCTTTGTTGATGCGGTCGAAGACGCGCTTCAGGCGCACCGCCACGTGGGGCTCCGCCTGCACCACCCACGCGGGCCGCTCCCCTCCCCTGCTGCCCAGCTTCCGCGCCTCCAGGCGCACCGTCCCGTACGTCTTCACAGCAGGCCTCCTCTCAGCACAGCGACGCGCACGGGCTTGCCCTGCATGTGGGCCGGCAGGCTGTCGTGGCGGGAACGAGTCGTGATGAGCAGGAGGGCGTGGATGTCCTCCCGCTCCGCGTAGCGCAGCAGTTGGCGGGTGACCTCGGAGAGGCCCCCGTCCACCTTCACCTCGAGGCCCACGCGGGCCTCCGTCAGCAGGAAGTCGATGCGGCCCGCGTCCCCTAGCCGCACCTCGCGCTGGAAGGGGATGCCCGCCTCCGTCAGCACCTGGGCGAGTGCCTCCTGCAGGAGGGCCTCCCCGGCGCAGCGGAAGCGGTGGCGGGTGACGAGGGCGCGGACCTGCTCCAGCGCCCTCATGGCGGGCGTGGACGTGCTCATGCCCCACCTCGGCTCGAACCAGGGGCGCCTACGACCCACACCAAGGAGAGCCTCGGACTGAGACCGACAGCACGTCCGTGTGGGTAGGGCTGGAGTACGGTCTCCGCGTGGCCCTTCAAGACCTCACATCGCGGGAAGCAGTCCTGGCAGCCATCGCCGAATTTCGGGAGATCGGCCGAGAAGCCTTCCTCCAGAAGTACGGGTACGGAGAAGCCCGGAGCTACTTCCTCTCGTTTGAGGGGGAGCTTTTCGACTCGAAGGCCATCGTCGGTGCGGCCCACGGCTTCCAGCACCCGAAGCCGCTCGCCAACACCGCCTTCAGTGGCGGCGATGCCACGGTGCGCGCGAAGCTTGAGTCGCTCGGCTTCAACGTCGTGTCGTCGAAGGAGTCCGCCGGCGGCTCCTCGCCGCGCCCCCTGCCGAGCCTCGAACCAGGTCGCATCTACTCCTGGGACGAGCTCGGCAATCTCTTCGACTGCGAGGCGAACTACTTCAGCTCCGTCGGAGGAATGGCCTCCCGGCCCGAGATGCAGGCGCTGCTGCTCATCACCCACATCGGAGGGGCGAAGTCCTTCGACTACGAGGACTACTGGGACGGCGACGAGCTCATCTACACGGGCCGCGGGCAGACTGGAGACCAGCGCATGGACGGGCAGAACAAGCTGCTCGCCAGCAACCGCTACACGAACTTCATGTTCGAAGGCGCCGCCACACGTCTCCTGCGCTTCCTGGGTGTCGTGCGTAGCACGCAGCACTGGTGGTCGACCGGCCCAGACAGCAACGGCACCCAGCGCCGCATCATCCGATTTCGGCTGAGATTCAACGAGCGGGCCGGCGCCACCACCGCGGCGCCAACCACAGCTAGTCGACGGGCGCGCAGGGCGCCGACGCTCACGCCTCGCCCATTTGACGAGACACGGGTCCCGAGTGCCGCCGTCCCTGGCGAAGAGAAACGGTCGCCCGAGGAAACGCTCGCGCTGAAAGAGAAGGCCGTGCAAGGCCACTTCCACCTGGTTGCCGCTCTCAACCGCGCTCTCCTGTCCGCAGGCTGGCAGGAAGTCAGGGAGATACCCACGTCGGTGGACCTTTGGGGAAGGCGTCCTGGCGATGGAAGGCGTGTCATCTTCGAGGTGAAGACGCTGGGCGAAAGAAGTGAGGTTGACCTGACGCGCGACGCGCTCTCGCAGCTGCTGGAGTACCGACACTTCCGCGGCGAGCCAGACGACCTCCTCTGCCTCGTCATGAACGCGCCGGTGTCCGATGCCCGAGAGCGCTTCCTCCGCTCGCAAGGCGTCGCTGTCCTCACGTACGACGGCACGGGCTTCGAAGCCGCGGGACCGCTCGCGCTGGAGATGGTCGGCACGCTCGTCGAGCAGACGTAGCGCCAAGGAAGCAGCCGCGACAAGCGCCGCGAAGAGGGAGAGGACGGCGAAGAGAAAGGCGCCCAGGCGCGGATCCGCGTGGGCGAGGAGATAGCCGGCGCACGTGCCGGCCAGGAGGAGGCGCGCGGGGCTCACGACAGAGCCTCCCGGTAGAGCTGCGGCCGCAGGTGGCCGGCGAGGTAGAGCGGGTGCCGGGGCTCACCCGCGCCGGTGAGCGCGAGCGCGTGCACCGGGTGGTACCGGCGCAGCAGGGCCAGCACCGCGGGCGCGCGCTGGGGCACCAGGCGGTGGGCGCCCCAGGCACCGACGACGAGGGAGGCCTCGCGCGCGGCGCACTCCAGGGCCGCATCGTTGAGCGGCCCCACCGCGTCCTTCGCGGGCACCAGGTCCGCCGGGTCCGTGGCCCGGAAGGCGAAGAGGTTGCAGAGCGTGAGCGCGCCGTAGCCCCACGCCTGCGCGAAGCCCACGCAGCGGCGCAGCGTCGGGTCGTCCTGCTGCCCGTCGGCGACGGAGGGGTTCAGCATCACGAAGAGGACGCGCGGCGCGCTCTCCAGCGCGGACCAGCGGCGCCAGAGGCGGTACCGGTACAGGCCGCACTCACTCAGTTCTGCTCCGGTATCCAGGTAGCGGGGGGTCATCGCACGCCCTCCACCTGCTTGAGCTCCACGCGCCAGACCCAGGGGTTGGCGTCCCAGGATTCAGCGCCGTTGATGGACTCCCAGAGGATGCGGAAGCCGTCGCGATACGGACCGCCGAGGCTCGGGACGATGCGTGCGCCACGTGCCTCATCCCGGAAGGTGATGCCAATGGGCTCAGCACCCTCCGCCTTCGCGTCCTCCTCGGTGATGTCGTGCAGGCGTTCCGCGCGCACGGACACCACCTCTCGGATCAAGCGGCAGGCCCAGCGCGGCATGTGGATGGAGGGGCGCCAGCGCGTCGGTGTGTAGTCCGACGCCAGGTAGAAATGCTTGTCGAGGTTCGCGCGCCACGCCGCAGCGCGGTCGGCCTGCCACACAACGCGTTGGCCATCCCCCTCCAGGTCCTCCAGGGCCCACGTCTCGCGAGCCCAGAGCCGGTCCCCGGGCTGTCCGTAGGGGCTCACCTTCGCGAGCGACGCCACCGCAGGGCGCCCGTCAGGGGTCTGCCCGTAGCACCAGTCCTTCCAGCACAGGTTGCCGCGGTCGCTGATGGTGGGCTGGGGCTTGATGATTCGCCGGGTGACTGTCTTCCGGCCGCCGAGCAGCGCTCGGACCATCGGCCCGCTGAACAGGATGGGGCGCTCAACCACGGGCCACCTCCGGCATCTCGTCCCAGGTGCGCCCGTCGAGGACGCGACCAGCGACCTTCTTCCGCACGCCGCCCCACTGCTTGAAGAAGAAGGCCACGCCGGCGGCGGTGCACTGGTCGCGGATGGAGCGGACCCAGTCGGGGTGCAGGGCCCGCGCGCCGGGGCCGCTTTCGCCGCCAACGATGACCTGGTGGATGCCGCGCAGGTCGAGCGTCCCGAGGTCCTCCAGCAACGGCTCGACGGAGAGGACGCGGACAGCGGCCGGCGTCTGCCGCAGGTGCTCGATGCGCGGCAGGCCGTACTTGCGGTCCTCCACGCTGACGCCCAGCCACACGTTGGGCAGCGGCCAGGGCGGGTAGGAGATATGCCGCGAGCGAGTGGTGTAGCGGTCCGCCTGTCCGAGGCACGCGCGCACCTGCGCGTCCTCACCGGGCGCGTCCAGTCCTCGCACCCACTGGAACCACGCCAGCATCCGCGTCGCACGCTTCGTGAGCACCTGGAAGGTGTGGTCCCCCCGAGCCGCCATCACGCCGAAGACGGCGGCGATGTACTCGCGCGGCACGTCCTCGTGGAACAGGTCGGACATGCTGTTGACGAACACGCGGCGCGGCTCGCGCCAGCGCAGCGGCTCCGGCAGCTTCTCCGGGACAAGGCGCAGCTCGAAGCCCTGCTCGTAGGGATGCCCAGGCACGCCCCGGAAGCGCTCCGCGAACGTCTCCGCGTAGCAATGCTTGCAGCCCGGGCTCACCTTCGTGCAGCCGCGCACCGGGTTCCACGTCGCGTCCGTCCACTCGATGCTCGTCTTACCCACGGGCCACCTCCCGCTGCGTAGAGAGGCCACCCGGCAGCACGCGCAGGGCGGGCCTGCCGGTGGTGGAGGTGGCGGCGCGGGACCCACGGCGCGCCAGGAGGAGCAGCACCGCGGACACCAGGTGCAGCGCGACGGCCGCGAGGTGCAGCGACTCGACGAGCAGCTCACGCATGGGACACCTCGTGCCCCGGCGCGAAGGTGGCCAGCAGCGCGGCCTTCGCGCGCTCATGAAGCGAGCGCTCCCGCTTCAGCGCGCGGCGCCAGAGGTACCAGCAGGTCCTGTCCTCACAGGTGGCGACGGGCCGCTCCTGAAGCTCGTTCAGTTGCTGGCGGCGCGGGCGCAGCGTCCAGCACACCGCGCACCGCGCCTTCAGGCCGCCGTACCCGGCGTCCTCCGGCGACATGGGCGTCTCCTGGTACAGCCGCAGGCGCAGCAGGCCGCGCTCGCCATCCGGACATGTGCGCACCAGCGCGCGGACCTGCTCGCGGCGCTCCTCGGGCGTGGGCAGCGCGCTACCCATGGAGCACCTCGGGGTGCGCCGAGAGGTATGCCTGGGCCACGGCCTTGCCGGACGGGGTGAGGCGCAGCGAGCGCGCCACCTTCGCCTCGCGCGTCAGGAGCCGGAGCTGCTCCAGCCGGCCGAAGTAGTCAGCTGCGGCGTTCGTCGAGGCCCAACTGAAGCGCTCGCACAGCTCACGCGCCGTCGGCGCGCGCTCGTGGGCCTCCTTGTAGGCGTGGACGTACGCGAGCACCTCCTGCTGGCGCTGCGTCGGAGCGCCCCCGGAGGGGCCATTCTCGGGGTGGGGACGGCAACTCATCGCGTGGGCCTCCGGGTGACGACGGTCTGGCAGCTGGCGGCGCGCTCGCGGCGCGCGCGGTCAAGGTCATCGGCCTTCGCCCAGGCCGCGCGCGCCTCTGCGTCCCAGACGCTGACGACAAGGCCGGTGGCGTCGCTGATGGACACGCGGTGCCCCGTGCCGCTGCGCAGGGACACCTTGATGACGGCAGCGGAGCGGGTGCCGGCGGCGCTCACGCGGCACCTCGCAGCGCCTCCGGGGCATCCCCGGGCACGCGCACCACCAGGGCGGTGCAGTTGTCGCGGCTACCAGCGGCGAGCGCGGACTCCACCAGGGCCTGTGCTGCAACCTGGGCGTCGGCGCCGTCCGCCAGCACGGCGGCGAGTTGCTCGGGCGTCAGCGAGTCGTGCACGCCGTCCGTGGACAACAGCCACACGTCTCCGGGCCGGACGTCCGTCTCCACAACGTCCGGCGCGGTGTCGTCAGCGGTCGCGCGCTCGCTACCCAGGCTCCGCGTGATGGTGTGCCGGGAGAACGGGTGCCGGTGGTCCTCGGTGAGCTGCTCCAGCTTCCCCGCGCGCAGCCGGTACACGCGGCTATCGCCCACGTGCGCCACCACCGCGCGCTCCCCCACCACCAGAAGCAGGGCCAGCGTCGTCGCGCCCGGCTTGCCCAGGGCATCCAGCGCCTGCCTCGCTTGGAGATGGGCGTCAGCGACGGCGCCTTCGACACCGGGCCGGAGCGAGTCATCGGCCACGACTCCCGGCGCCCAGAAGTGATGCTGCAGCATCGTCCGCACCGCAACCTGGGCGGCGAGGTCACTGCCCTCGTAGCTGCCCACGCCGTCCGCTACCGCGGCAATGAGCCCGCTGGTGATCGGCTGACGGCCCACGGCGTCCTGCTGGTAGTCCCGGCGGCCCTGCTCGGAGCACGCCCCGACATCGAAGGCGTGGCTCATTGGCCACCGCCCTTCTGGCCGTCAATGGCAGACGTGATGTGCGGAAGGCCAACAGCGGAAGAACGGAGACACTGCAACTCCGCGACGGCTGCCTCCAGGGCGTGGCGAGTACATGCCTGGGCAGGAGAGCCAGGCCAGCACGCTAGGCCGCAGGAGACGCACCCGGGCACGGGCGGCACAGACCTCGCGAAGGCGAGGACCGCACTCGGCTCGGCGTCGGAGACTGTGCCGCAACGCCACGACAGCGCCACGGACCGGGTGCGCCCGGGAGCCCGCGTCCCCGCCCCGACGAAATCTTCAGTCGGGACGGGGGGTTGCGGAGTGACCCCGACAGGAATCGAACCTGTGGCCTGCGGTTTAGGAAACCGCCGCTCTATCCAACTGAGCTACGGGATCGGTGCTGGCGGGCGTTATAGCAGGGGACTTGTCGCGCGCAACGGGTCTGACACCCGTCCATGCGGGCTCTGTCCACCCTGCGGCTGACGGCTCCCCGAGAGCGCACGAGGCAAGCAGGCAGGGTCCGGTCCTCGCGGTCTTCCTGGAACAGAAGCCCGGCGTGGTTCCAGCTTCTGGAGAACCCACCGTGACGTCTGTCTGGGTTTGGCGTTCCGTCAGGCCATCAGCGCAGATCGCCCACGGCAAGACCCGGGGACCCTTCAGGCCCCGCCTCGAACTCGACACCTTGAAGTCAGGCCCGGAATCATCAAAATTGCCGGGATACGCGTGCTTCCGGGCCTGCCCGGCGCCTGCTCCCCACCTCGCGAGACGACACCCATGCTCGACCGCCCGATGTACCTGAAGCCCGATGTCGCCATCGAGCCGCTGTTCAACCAGTGGTACGTCTGGTGGTACCTCATCTCCCCCGCCACGGCGCCGCTGTTCATGTCCCGCCTGCATCTGAAGCTGATGCAGTCGTTCGTCGCGAACCCGGACGTGCACGTGGCCGCGCTCCAGAACCCGGCGCTGATGGGTGGCCCCTTCATCAACCACCCCGTGTCGCGCGTGAACGAGGTGAAGGCGCTGCTCGAGCGCACCACCCGCGAGAATGCGGACATGCTGGCCTACACCAAGGCCGTGTCGGACCTGGAGCAGCTCCTTGCCAGCTCCAAGGGTGAGTCGCTGGAGCCGCTCTATGCCAAGGTGCCGGACATGCTCCGCGGCTTCGTGGAGCTCCACTACGACCTGGCCCACCGCGCCAACGCCCGCATCATGGAGCCGCTGCTCTACCGCAGCAGCCTCTACAAGGAGTCGTCGCAGAGCATCTCGCTGATGCGCGTCTCCGGCGACGCCCGCAAGTACGTCTTCAGCACGCCGCGCCTGGAGGGTGATTCGCCCCTGTGGCTCCAGGTGCCCTTCCGTCACGAGGGCATCGACGCGCTCTTCCGCATGCGCCACACGCCGGGCAGCCCCGGACAGGTGGCGGAGATGCTGGGCGTGCCTGCTTCCGCGGCGAACGCGTTCGCGGACCTCTTCACCGAGACGGCCCCTCGCAAGCCCGCGCCCTACACCGGCTCCGGCGTGCGCGTGCGCTACTTCGGCCACGCGTGCGTGCTGATGGAGACGCGCGAGGTGTCCGTCCTCACCGACCCCGTCATCAGCTACGAGTTCCCCACCGAGCAGGGGCGCTTCACCCACGCGGACCTGCCGGAGAAGATCGACTACGTCCTCATCACCCACGGCCATGCGGACCACCTGATGATGGAGACGCTGCTGCAGCTGCGTCACCGCATCGGCACCATCGTCGTGCCCCGCTCGAACGCGTACTCGCTGGCGGACCCCTCGCTGCGCCTGGTGCTGGAGAGGACGGGCTTCCGCAACGTCATCGAAATCGACGACCTGCAGGAGATCGCCATCCCCGGCGGGTCGCTGATGGGCATCCCCTTCATCGGCGAGCACAGCGACCTGGCGGTGCAGGCGAAGACGGCGCACCTGGTGCGGCTGGCCGGCCGCTCGCTGCTGATGGCCGCGGACTCCAACGCGCTGGAGCCGCGCATGTACCAGCACCTGTCGGAGCTGGTGGGGCCGCTGGACGCGCTCTACCTGGGTATGGAGTGCGAAGGCGGCCCGATGAGCTGGATGTACGGCCCGCTGCTCAGCCAGCCCCTGCCGCGCAAGATGGATCAGTCGCGGCGGCTCAACGGCTCCGACAGCGCCCGCGCCACGGAGATCCTCAACCACCTGAACCCGAAAGAGGTCTTCATCTACGCCATGGGCCAGGAGCCCTGGCTGCGCCACGTCATGGTGCTCCAGTACGACGAGACCGCGCCCCAGATGATCGAATCCAACAAGTTCATCGAGGTCTGCCGCGGCCGGAACATCCCCGCCGCGCGGCCCTTCCTGACCATGGAGCGCATCCTGGAGTAGCGCGGGCGTGGGCGGACGACCGGCCACTGGCGCTCGCGCCTGGGCACCGGAACGCAAAACGCCGGCAGGTCCGCTGCCGGCGCTTCGCGCTCACGTCATCCGCTCAGATCGTCTTCCTGCCCGGCAGATCGAAGCGGTCCAGGTTCATCACCTTGGTCCATGCGGCGATGAAGTCCTGCACGAAGTGCGCTTCGCCGTCGCTGGCCGCGTAGACCTCCGCCAGGGAGCGCAGCTGCGAGCTCGAGCCGAAGACGAGGTCGGCGATCGTCGCCGTCCAGCGCAGCTCGCCCGTGGCGCGGTCGCGGCCCTCGAACACGTTCGGCGTCGTCTCCGACCGCTTCCACGCGGTGCGCATGTCGAGCAGGTTGGCGAAGAAGTCGTTGCTCAGCTTGCCCGGGCGCTTCGTGAACACACCGTGCTGCGCGTGGCCGACGTTGACGTCCAGCGAGCGGAGGCCGCCCACGAGCGCCGTCATCTCCGGCGCGGTCAGGGTGAGCAGGCTGGCGCGGTCGATGAGCGCGGCGGCGGTCGTCGGCTCGGCGCCGGCGCGGACGTAGTTGCGGAAGCCGTCGGCCGCGGGCTCCAGCACGAGGAAGGAGTCGACGTCCGTCTGCTCCGCCGACGCGTCCGTGCGGCCCGGGGTGAAGGACACGGAGACCTTGTGGCCGGCGTCGCGCGCGGCGGCTTCAACGGCCGCGGTGCCGCCCAGCACGATGAGGTCCGCCAGCGACACCCGCTTGCGGTTGCCCTGCGCGGCGTTGAACCGCTTCTGGATCGCTTCGAGCTTGCCGAGCACCTGCGCGAGCTCGGCGGGCTCGTTGACCTCCCAGTCCTTCTGGGGCGCCAGGCGGATGCGCGCACCGTTCGCTCCGCCGCGCATGTCGCTCCCGCGGAACGTCGACGCCGAAGCCCAGGCCGTCTTGATCAGCTGCCGGTTCGAAAGGCCGGACCCAAGCAATTCGGCCTTGAGCGCGGCGATGTCCGCGTCATCGATCAGCGCATGATCCACGGACGGGATGGGGTCCTGCCAGAGCAGGTCCTCCTTCGGCACCCAGGGGCCCAGGTAGCGCACCTTGGGGCCCATGTCGCGATGGGTCAGCTTGAACCAGGCGCGTGCGAAGGCGTCCGCGAACTTCGCCGGGTGGGCCATGTAGTCGCGGGAGATGCGCTCGTAGACGGGGTCGAAGCGCAGGGCCAGGTCGGCGGTGGTCATCATCGGCGCGTGGCGCTTGCCGGACACGTGCGCGTCCGGCACGGTGCCGGCGCCGCTATTGCCCACGGGCTTCCACTGGTGCGCTCCGGCCGGGCTCTTCGTCAGCTCCCACTCGTAGCCGAACAGCGTCTCGAAGTAGGTCATGTCCCACTTCGTCGGCGTGGGCGTCCACGCGCCCTCCAGGCCGCTGGTGGTGGCGTGCGCGCCGATGCCGCTCTCGTAGGCGTTCTTCCAGCCCAGCCCGAGCTCCTCGATGTTCGCGCCCTCCGGTTCGGCGCCGACGTGGTGAACCGGGCCGGCGCCGTGGCACTTGCCGAAGGTGTGGCCACCGGCGACGAGCGCGACGGTCTCCTCGTCGTTCATCGCCATGCGCGCGAACGTGTCGCGGATGTCGCGCGCGGATCCGGCGGGGTCGGGCCGGCCGTTCGGACCTTCCGGATTGACGTAGATGAGGCCCATCTGCACGGCCGCCAGCGGGTGCGCCAGCTCACGCTCGCCGCTGTAGCGCTCGTCACCCAGCCAGGTGGACTCCGGGCCCCAGTTGATGGACTGCGGCTCCCAGATGTCCTCCCGGCCGCCGCCGAAGCCGAACGTCTTGAAGCCCATGGACTCCAGGGCCACGTTGCCCGTGAGGATCATCAGGTCGGCCCACGACAGCTTGCGGCCGTACTTCTGCTTGATGGGCCACAGCAGGCGGCGCGCCTTGTCGAGGTTGCCATTGTCCGGCCAGCTGTTGAGAGGCGCGAAGCGCTGCTCACCCGAGCGCGCGCCGCCGCGGCCGTCGAAGATGCGGTAGGTGCCCGCCGCGTGCCACGCCATGCGGATGAAGAACGGACCGTAGTGGCCGTAGTCCGCCGGCCACCAGGGCTGCGAGTCGGTCATCAGCGCGTGCAGGTCCTTGACCACCGCGTGGATGTCGAGCGTCTGGAATTCCGCCGCGTAGTTGAAGTCCTCGACCATCGGATCCGACAGCGAGGAATGCTGGTGAAGCATCGCGAGGTTGAGCTGGTCCGGCCACCACTGCGTGTTCGTGCGGGCGCGGCGGGGGCCGTGCGCGACGGGGCACTTCGGTTCGTCGTTCATGCGAGTCTCCTCAGCGGGCGGCGCCGCGCACCGGCGGCGGGCGCGCGAGTACGTAGCGCGGCGTCGCGGAATGCTGGTGACCGGATGTCGGGAAGGGCCCGGTCGCCGTTCGCTACCGAACCCAACTCCCCCTCCCCGCGCCTGGAGACCGTCAGGCCGGCTTCAGTGCTTGCGGCGCTGGAGCTTGCGCAGGCCCGTGAGCAGCGCCTCGCCGTCCGGCGTGCCCAGGCCCGTGCACGCGTTCCACACCGTCGCGTCGCTGGCGAAGTACGCGCCGTTGCCGCCGTGGGTGATGCGCCGGACGACGGGCTCACCCTCGGTGACGAGCGCGTACAGCCGGGGGTGGAGGAAGCCCACGCGTGCCCCCAGCGCCTCGTTGAGGCGGACGATGAGCGCGGCCCACATGGGCGCGGCGGCGCTCGTGCCCGCGGCCACGCCCTGCTGGCCCTTGAAGACGATTTGATAGCCGGTGTGCAGGTCCGCGTTCGCCGCGACGTCCGGCACGCCCCGGCCGGTGCCGCGGGAGACTTCGAACACGCCGTTCTTCCACGACGACATCACCAGGTCCGGCACGCCCATGCCCTGCTGGTACAGCGGCAGCGCGTTCATGGTGCTGACCCCGCCGCTGCTCGCGCCCGCGGCCGTGGCGGCGTTCCCCAGGATGCCCATGGACATCGCCTCGCCCAGGCGGTTCCACACGCGCTCGTGGTGGAGGACGTCTCCCACCGCGTCCAGCGTCGTGCCGCCGCAGCCCAGCACCAGCGCGCTCGCGGCGGGATAGCTCGTCGCGGCCACGGTGATGGCGCCGGTGGGCGAGTGGGCGTTGACGGGCACCTGCGAGCCCAGGTCGCCGGACGCGGCGCACACGGTGATGCCCAGCAGCGCCGCCTCGATGAAGAGCCGCTCGAAGGCCAGCTCCTCGCCCTGCTGGATGAGCGACCCTTCGTAGAAGGACCAGCTGGTGGTCAGCACCGACGGCAGGTTCTCCCGGTCGCTGATGGCCTCTGACAGGACGCGGTGGTAGTCGCGCAGCGAGTAGTCCTTCGAGCCCGCGTTGTAGACGACGACGCGCGCCGCTGGACACACGGAGGCCACCAGCTCCACGTCCATGGTGACCTCCGCGTTGGAGGCGGTGTTGAGAAGCCCCGCCTTGTTCGGCCCCACGTTCACCACTGGCGCCGTGCGCTCCACGCCCACCGACTCCAGGTATTGCGTCAGGTCCTCCGGCTTGTATCCGCCCGCCAGTTCGATGATGCCGACGCACTGGCCCTCGCCCTGGTTCTGGGGGTAGCGGTAGAGCTTCGCCACCTGGGGCGCCGTGTACGAGCGCACCCCGGCCTGCTTCGCCATCTCCCGGGGGATGGGCAGGGACGCCGAGTTGTGGGTGACGAGCGGCCGGGTGTCCAGGCCCAGGACCCACTCCGCCACGCCATGCAGCGCGCCCGGCAGGTTCACCGGCTTCGTGTGCGTCAGGTAGGACGTCTGCCCGTGCTGGTAGCGCCGCAGGTCCACGCCGAAGGCCTTGTTCATCGCCGCCGGGGCCCCCTGGAGGACCACGTAGCCCCGGTCGCGCTGCTCGGACACGACGCGCAGCGCGTGCTTCTTCGCGAAGGCACGGACGGTCTTCAGGTCCTTCGGATCCGTGCCGTACTTCGCCTCGAATTCGTCGTGGGTGAGCGGGCGGCGCGGAGGATCCGCGCACAGCTCCGCCACCGTGGGCAGCGGCGAGCCGTGGCGCAGCACCAGCGTCACTTCCACGGTGCCAGTGGCTGCGCGGCTCCGGAGGGGCGGATGCACGGATTCCGGGGACAGACGCGCGCTCTTCGACAGGGGGATGCGGGCCATGCGCGGCGTTCTACCACGCGGAGTCCGGGCTCCCGGTAGCCCAGGCCCGGTCGTATCCACGGGCGCGGGCCCCGGCTAGGCTCGCCCGCCTGCCCATGGACCGAGTCCTCCGCATCAAGCCCCACCTGCGCGCCGAGGTGCTCGACGCGCGGCGCGTGTTCCTCGTCGGGGAGCGCGCCCAGTTCCTGCTGGAGGGCGAGCTGCACGCGAGCATCGTGCCCCTGCTGGATGGTGAGCGCACCGTGGCGAACGTCATCGCCGCGCTGGCGGGACGGGCCTCCGCGCCGGAGGTGCTCTACGCGCTGTCGCTCCTGGAAGAGCGCGGGCACGTGGAGGAAGCGCACGACGTCTTCGACGCCAGCGTCGCCGGCTTCTGGGAGTCGCTGGGCGTGGGCGCGACCACCGCGGCCGGGCGGCTGCTGGACATGTCCGTCGCCGTGCGCGCCGTCGACGGCGAGGATGGGGAGCGGCTGGCGGAGGCGCTGCGCGACACTGGCCTGGACGTGCGCGAGGACTCCGACCGCCACGTGCTGCTGGTGGACGACTACCTGTCGCAAGAGGCGCTCGCGCTGGCCCGCGAGGCCCGGAGCGCGGGCGCGGCGTTCCTGCCGCTGAAGGTGTCGGGCACCACGTGCCATGCGGGCCCGGTGGTGGGCACCGGCGAGCGCGCCTGCTGGACGTGCCTCACGGCGCGGCTCCTGGACAACCGCCCCATCGAGAAATACCTCGCGCGCAAGGGTACCCCTCCGCGTGCCATCCGCCCGCCGCGCACGGGCCTGCCCACCACCGCGCAGGCGGGGCTGTCCTTCGCGGCGACGCTCGTGGCCCGCTGGGTGGTGGACGGGCCCACCGGCGCGGGCCAGACGCGGCTGTGGACGCTGGACTTCGCCACCTGGAAGCTGGAATCGCACGCGGTGACGCGGCGTCCGCAGTGCCCGGATTGCGGTGACCCCCACTGGATGGAGGCGCGCGCGAAGACACCGTTGGAGCTGGCCTCGCGCCCCAAGCGCTTCACCGGCGACGGCGGCCACCGCATCCTCACGCCCGAGGAGACCTGGGAGCGCCACCGCCATCTCATCAGCCCGGTGACGGGCGTGGTGAGCGACCTGCGCGCGGTGCCGGGCGACGCGCCCCTGGGCCACATCCAGTCCGCCGTCTTCCGCGTGTGCCCGTGGACGGACGCGCCGGCCTCCGACGACTTCCACCGCTTGGCCAGTGGCAAGGGCCGCACGGAGGCCCAGGCCCGCGCGGGCGCGCTGTGTGAAGCCCTGGAGCGCTACAGCGCGGTGTTCCAGGGCGACGAACCCCGAGTCCACGCCACGGCGTCGCAGCTGGGCGCGCGGGCCGTGCCTCCGGACGCGCTCCAGCACTTCAGCCCCGCGCAGTTCCAGGCCCGGTCCGAAGGCGGAGGCCGCCGCGACATGCGCACCGCGGTGCCCTTGCCGTACGCGGATCAACCCATGGACTGGAGCCCCGCGTGGTCGCTCACGCACGGGGTCGCCAAGTACGTGCCCACGTCGTTCGCGTACCTCTTCGCGCCCACGCTCGGAGAAGGACCGTTCTGCTTCTTCAACTCCAACGGGAACGCGGCGGGCAACTGCGTGGAGGAGGCCATCCTCCAGGGCTTCCTGGAGCTGGTGGAGCGCGATGCGGTGGCGCTCTGGTGGTACAACCGCCTTCGCCGTCCGCGCCTGGACCTGCGCTCCTTCGATGAGCCGTGGTTCGCGTCCGTGGAGGCGCACTACCAATCGCTCGGCGTCCAGTTGTCGGTGTTGGATCTCACGCACGACCTGGGCATCCCGGTGTTCGTCGCGCTCGCGTGGTCGCCGGAGCGCGGGCGGGCCTGGGCCGGGTGCGGTTGCCACTTCGACGCGAAGCTCGCCGTGCAGCGCGCGCTCACGGAGGTGGCCCAGTGCTACGACCCGCAGGACCTGTCCCCGTCGCCATGGGACTCCGGCGCGCACGACGACGTCACCTGGCTCTTCCCCGACGAATCCGTCCCCGCGCGCGTCCGCGCCGACTTCCCGCGCCTGTGGCATGACGACCTGAGGGACGACGTGCGCGAGTGCGTGGCCCGGGCCGCGCGCGTGGGCCTGGAGATACTGGTGGTGGAGCAATCACGGCCGGACGTGGGCGTATCCGCGGTGAAGGTCATCGTTCCGGGGCTGCGGCATTTCTGGCCCCGGCTGGGGCCCGGCCGGCTGTATGACGTCCCGGTGCGGATGGGGTGGCTCCAGGCCCCGAAGACCGAAGCGCAGCTCAACCCCGTGCCCTTCTACTTCTGAGCGATGGCGTCCGTCCTTCCCCCCAAGCCCCGCATCCTGCTCGTCCAGTGTGGCCCCGACCGGCGCCACGTGGACCGCGAGACGGAGGACTTCGACCCCGAGCGCGGACTGGTGAAGCGCGCGACGATGACGCCGCTGGCCTGCGCGACACTCGCGGCGCTCACGCCGGACGACTTCAGCGTGGACATCTGGGACGAGGAGCTGCACGGGCAGCTGCGCGCGGACACGGAG
The DNA here is from genome assembly GCF_003611695.1 of Corallococcus carmarthensis. Classification (GTDB taxonomy): domain Bacteria; phylum Myxococcota; class Myxococcia; order Myxococcales; family Myxococcaceae; genus Corallococcus; species Corallococcus carmarthensis. The sequence goes on from NZ_RAWE01000047.1 coordinate 17,792, forward strand.
CTCGCGGACTACGACATCGTCGGCGTGTCGGTGATGTACTCCGCCCTCACCTACCAGGCGCGCTTCCTGGGCGGCCTCTTCCGCGACCGGGGCGCCACCGTGGTCGCGGGCGGCCCGGCCGTCTCCGCCGCGCCGGAGGACTACCGCGGCTTCTTCGACGCGCTCTTCGTCAACGAGGCGGAGCGCACCTGGCCGCGCTTCCTCTCGGACTGGCTCGGGGGTGAGTACGCGCCCGAATACCGGCAGCTCGACAAGCCCTCGCTGAGCGAAAGCCCCCTGCCCCGCTGGGACGCCATCGCGGCGGACCTGCCGCGCTACGCGTGGGGCTCCGTGCAGACCACGCGCGGCTGTCCGTTCGACTGCTCCTTCTGCGACGTCATCTACCTGTACGGCCGCAAGCAGCGGCACAAGCCGGTGGAGCGCGTGCTGGACGAGGTGCGCACCCACGCGGCGCTCGGGGCGGAGGGCGTCTTCTTCGCGGACGACGAGTTCATCGGGGACGCGGCCTACGCGAAGGAGGTGCTCGCGGGGCTGGTGCCCCTCAACCGCGCCCTGCCCCGCCCGCTGCGCTTCTTCACCCAGGTGACGATGAACCTGAGCCGCGACGCCGCGCTGCTGGAAGGCATGGCGGACGCCAACTTCTACACCGTCGTCCTGGGCATCGAGTCCTTCGACCCCGCCGCGCTCAAGGAGGCGCAGAAGCACCAGAACGTGCGCGCGGACCTCGTGGGCGACCTGCTGCGCATCCAGGCGCACGGCATTGGCCCCCGAGGCAGCTTCATCGTCGGGTTCGACCAGGACACGCCCGCGGTCTTCGACTCCCTGCACGCGAACATCCAGCGCACGCACCTGCCCTGGGTGGTGGTGGCGCCCCTCCAGGCCCCGCGCGGAACGAAGCTGTGGACGCGGCTGCGCGCCGAAGGCCGGCTCGCCACGCCCAGGAAGACGCACGCGAAGGACCGGGGCGCCATCGTGCTCAACGTGATGCCCCTGGGCATGACGCGGCCCCAGTTGCTCGAAGGCTTCCGCGACCTGGTGGAGCGGCTGTCCACCTGGGACGCCGCCTGCGAGCGCATCCGGGGCTTCATCGCCGGCATCCAGCGCCCGCCCCAGGTGAAGGAACCCGAATGGCCGGAGGCCGTCACCGACCGCTTCCTGCGCGAGGCCACCGCCGCCTGGGCGCTGACGCCCGCGGAGCGACAGGCATTGGGGGACACGCTCGCGGAGGTGCGCCGCACCGCCCCGGCGATGCTGCCGCGCGCGGTGTTCTTCCTCGCGCGCAACCAGAACGAGCGCCGCCGCCACGAGCGCCTCTTCACGGACTTCGACGCGGTGCTGGCCGCCGAACGGCTGGGCGACCTCGTCCCGGACACGCAGCCCGTCTACGTCCCGGCCACCTTCGCCACGGCGATGCGCGACGTGTTCCCGGACCTCTTCGTGCGCCTGAGCCGCGACCTGCCCGACCGCCGCGACGTGCCGGAGGCCTCGCGCGACGTGCTGGTGGACTTCGTCGCCCGCTGGGGCGAAGGCTTCCAGATGCTCCAGCCGCAGCACCACGAATTCCTGCGCGAGTTGTGCGACCGCGAAGTGGCGGCCCGGGGCGGACACCCGGGCCGCATGGAGGACGCGGAGGAGCAGGCCCTGCGCTCCCAGGCCCGCCGCACCGGCCTGCTGGAAGCGCTGCTCAAGGACGTGCGCGACGAACTCGCGAGCTGGGGACCCTGACGCATGCGCGACGGCCTTCGCATCTTCGACGCCGACCGGCACGTCCTGGAGCCGCTGAGCCTGTGGGCCGAGCAGCTGGAGCCCGGCCTGCGCAAACACGCACCCCGGCCTGGACGCCTGCCGGACGAGACCCTGGAAGCGCGCGTGGAGCGGCTGGGCCCCCAGGGCCTGTTGCCCGTGCTGCCCCTGCCGGAGGTGGACGGCAAGCCGCTGTGGAACCACATGCCGGAGAAGGCCTGGGTGGAGTTCTCCTCGCGCTCCTACGCGCAGCTGGGCCGCAATGAGCTCCTGCAGCGGCCGGACGTGTACCTGGCCCAGATGGACCGCGATGGCGTGGACATGGCGGCCCTCTTCCCCACCTACGCCCTGCTCCTGGAGGGCTTCTCCCCCCTGAAGCCCCGCGTCGCCACCGCGTTCGCGTCCGTCTACAACACCTGGCTGCAAGGCTTCTGCGCGCACCAGCCGGAGCGCCTGCGGGGTGTGGGGCTCATCAGCCGGCATGAACCCGAGGCCATGGTGGCGGAGGTCCGCCGCGTCGCGGGCTTCGGCTGGCGCGCGGTGATGGTGCGGCCCAACCCCATCGGGGGCCGCCTCCTGTCGGACGCCGCCTATGAACCCTTCTGGTCCGAGTGCGAGAAGCTCTCACTCGCGGTGGTGCTCCACGGCAGCGGCCATGTCTACGTGCCGTCCGCGGGCGCGGACCGCTTCGACACCCGCTTCGCCAACCACGTCTGCGCCCACCCCATGGAGCTGATGATGGGACTGCTCGCGCTCCTCCAGGGGGGCGTGCTGGAGCGGCACCCGGCCCTGCGCATTGGCGCCATGGAGGCCGGCTGCGGGTGGTTGCCGTACTGGGCGTGGCGTCTGGATGAGGAATATCGCGCTGTGGGTGCAGAGGTCTCCGCCACCATCCGACAGCTCCCTTCCTCCTACCTGCGCCGGCACTGCTTCGTTTCCATGGAGCCGGATGAACCGTACGTGTCTGACATGGTGCGCCACCTCCCGGAGGACCGCCTGGTCTTCGGAAGCGACTTCCCGCATCTGGACCACGGCGAGGATGTGCTGGGTTCGATGCTGTCCTTGCGTGACGCAATGACCGAAAGTCGTCTACGAAAGGTTCTCTGGGAAAACCCGACTCGGTTCTACGGTGTGGAACCGTGAGGCCGCACGAATGAGATTGTCGCTCGCCGAAGGTGTGGCGCTGCGTTGCCCCGACGCGGAGGACGCGCGCGTGGAAGGCCCTGGCCGCTCGCTGCGGTTGGGCCCGCTGGCTCCCGGTGTGCGCGCCGTCTTCGAATCGCTCGCGGACGGAGGCATCCACGAGGCGGAGGTGCCGGCCGCCGCGGGCTCGGACACGACGCTGGCGTGGTACTGGCTGGACCTGGCCGGCGACGGAGGCCTGCTGTCGTGGACGGTGGAGGAGCGGGGCAACCTGCTGCTCACGCTCACGCCGGCCTCCGCGTCGTTCCTGCGCCACCGCGCCACGTTCGACGCGACCCAGCCGCTGCAGCTGTCGCGCTTCGCGCACACGCGCATGGCGGAGGGCCGCGCGGTGCTGGACTGCCCCACGGTGCACGCCACCGCGGCGCTGCACGACCGGCGCGTGGTGTCGCTGCTCTTCGACATGGCCCGCCCCACGCTGCTGGCGCGGCTCAACCAGTTCAACACCGGCATCGAGTCCTTCACGCTGCGCGAGCTGGTGCGCCTGCTGGCGGAGACGGGCATCCTGGTCCCCAACGGCCTGGACGTGCCGGCGTCGGAGGAGACGCAGACAGCGCTCAAGCAGTGGGAGCCGCACGACCTGCTCTTCCACCTGCGCTCGCGGGGCTGGGGCCACCAGACGCGCGCGGGCGCCACCTACCGCTTCCGGGGAGAGCTGCCCAACCCGCCCGCCATCAAGCCGTCGGTGACGCAGGAGGCGGTGGACCTGTACCGGCCGGACATGGAGAAGCTGCGCACCGGGGACAGCACCTTCACGGAGGTGCTGGAGGCCCGCCGCAGCCTGCGCGGCCGGGGCGCGACCCCGCTCACCGTGCAGCAGCTGGGTGAGCTGCTCTACCGCGCCGCGCGCGTGCGCGACGTGCGCACCACGCAGGACGGAGAAATCACCGACCGGCCCTACCCCGGCGCGGGCGCGGTGTACGCGCTGGAGCTCTACCCGATGGTGGGCGAGTGCCAGGGCCTGGCCCCGGGCGCCTACCACTACGATCCGCTGGGCCACCGGCTGGAGAAGCTGAGCGGCCCCACGCCGGAGTTCCACGCGCTGCTGGACGAAGCCCGCGCGCCGGTGGAGCCCTTCGAGCGGCCGGAAGTGCTGATGGTGGTGGCCGCGCGCGTGCCGCGGCTCGCGTGGAAGTACGAGACGCTGGCGTACTCGCTGGTGCTGCAGGACACCGGAGCGCTGGTGCAGACGCTCTACCTGGTGTCCACCGCGCTGGGACTGCGGCCCTACGCGCTGGGCCGGAGCGACCCGGACTTCTTCCAGCGCGTGGCGGGCGTGGACGGCTTCGGCGAGGCGTCCGTGGGAGCCTTCGCGGTGTCGGGGGGCGATCCTCCGGACCCGGCCCCCTGAGCGCCCCGAGCCTGGGCGGCGGTCAGCAGCAGGGACTGCCGCAGCAGTGCGAGCGGCCGTAGGTGTCGGTGAGGCTGGAGAGGGCCACGGCGTGGTCCGCCACGTCGGCCGGCTTCTTCGGCAGGTGCAGCTCCACCTCCGCGCTGTTCACCTTCCAGGTGCCGTCCGTCTCCGCCGCCTTCGTCGTGGAAGGAACGACCTTCAGGTGGATGCTGGCGGGCAGGTCGAAGTCGAAGCGCGCCTTGAGGGCCTGACGCGGATCCTTCTTCAGCGCGGCCTCGAAGTCCGGCTCCTTCCACGCCAGCGCGACAGCGCGCATCCACACCGCCTGCCAGTCATTCACCGTGGCCTTGCCTCCGGGGCTCCGGGTGGGCTTGCGCGCCACCGGGCGGGCCCGTGCGGGCGCGGGCGCGGCCTTCGACTCCGGCTTCTTCTTGCTCATGTCAGCGTTCTCCTCCCAGCGCTCCCAACAGTGCGCGGGCCTCCGAGACGGGCGGCGTTTCCCATCCTTCGGAGAAAGTACTGTAGACCGTTTGCAGCCGCTGCCGGGCTTCTTCCTGTCTTCCCGACGCCTGGAGCACTCGCGCCAGAGCGGTGACGGCCTGCAGCTCGCGCATCCGCGCCCCCTGCGCGTGCGCCACCTCCGCCGCCTGGCGGAAGCACGTCTCCGCGGAGAGTGCAGTGTTTCCATCCCGCTGCATCAACACCTGCCCCTTGACGCGAAGCAGCTTGGACTCGTGGTACGCCTCGCCCAGGGCCTGCGCGCGCTGCCGGCCGCGCTCCACGGACGCGAGCGCCGCTTCGACGTGGCCCAGCTCCAGCTCCAGCTCCGCGAGCATGGCGTAGTAGGCCGGCTGGTCCATCTCCGTGCCGAACGCCTCGCGCATCGCCACGCTGCGCCGCACCGCCTCCAGGTCCTTCACCGCCCAGCCGCGCAGGATGCCCACGTAGGCGGACTGCTCCAGCAGGCCGTAGCGGTGGGACAGCTCCGCGTGCTGGGCGATGAGCTGGAGCGCCTCCGCCCGGTCGCCGTGCTCCTGCGCCATCAGCAGCAGGTAGATGAAGGACAGGCCAATGCTGGTGCCGTGGTTCAGCTCGCGGCCCCACGCCACCGCGGCCTCGCCGTGCGCCTTCGCCTGGTCCGGGAAGCCCAGCAGCCACAGCCCCCGGCACAGCACGGACTCACCGCCCACGCGCGTGTCCTGTCCGTAGAGGATGCGGTGCATCCGGTGCGCGACCGGGTCGAAGAGCGCCAGGCACCGCTCCGCCTTCGCCTTCGCATCGCCCAGGCGGCCCTCCAGCAGCTCGATGTTAGAGAGGATGGTGAGCGCCACCGCCTCCTGCCCCGCGTCCCCGGTGCGCTGCGCCAGCGCGACCAACCGGTCCAACAGCCCGCGCACCCGGCGCTGATCACCCCCCAGGTGGTAGAAGATGGAGAGGACCCACAGCGTCGGGGCCGCGTAGGGGCTCTCGCCCACCGTGAAGAGCAGCTCCAGCGAGCGCTCGGCCACGGTGCGCAATTCCTGTGAGCGCCAGCCCTGCGTGGACATCAGCGCCGGCGCGAGCACGCCGTTGAGGCTCAGCTCCAGCTGCGCGCGCTCCACCGGGTCGTCGATGGCGTCCAGCCACGACAGGCCCAGCCGGGCGAAGAGGATGGCCTCCAGGTAGGCGGAGCGCACCAGCGCGGCGAACGCGGCCTTCTGCGCGTAGACGATGGCCTTGCGCTTCAGGTTCGCGGCGGACAGGTGGTGCGCGAGCAGGTCCGGCCGCGACTCCACCTGCTCCGGGAAGTGCGCCTCCAGCGCCTCCGCCGTCTTCGCGTGCACCTGCTGCCGGTACCGCTTGAGCATGGAGTCGTAGGCCGCGTCCCGCACCAGCGCGTGCTTGAAGAGATACACGGGCCCCTTCGGCCGGCGCTTGCGGTGCAGGAGCCCCGAGCCCACCAGCCGCTCCAGGTCCGCCTCCAGCGCCTCGGGCGTCAGCGGGCTCACGTGGCGCAGCAATTCATGCGTCAGCTCACGGCCCAGCACGGAGGCGATCTGCGCGGTCTCCTTGCCGCGGCCCAGCCGATCCAGGCGAGCCACGAGCAGGTCGCGCAGCGTCCCCGGCACCGCGGGCCCCGCCTTGCCTGCCTCCAGCGCGAAGCGGCCCTCGCGCTCCACCAGCGCGCCGGACTCGCGCAGCGTGCGCACCAGCTCCTCCACGAACAGCGGGATGCCGTCCGTGCGCGTGACGATCTCCTCCAGCGCCTCCGCGGAGAGCGCGCCTCCCGCGGCGGCGGTGGCCAGCCGCTCCACCTCCGCGCGAGCGAGCGCGCCCAGCTGAACCAGCGTCACCGATGACGCGGCCCAGGGCGGCTCGAACTCCGGGCGCGCGCTGAACACCGCGAGCAGGCGTGACGAGGACACCTCCTCCACCAGCGCCTTGAGCAGCTCCAGCGTGGACGGGTCCGCCCAGTGCAGGTCCTCCAGCGCCAGCACCACCGGCTGACGCTCCGCCATCGCGGCGAGGAACGCGAGCAGCGCGTTGCGAGTGAGCTCCCGGTGCTTCAGGGGCGACACGTCCAGCGGGGCCCAGCGCTCCGGCGGCAGCGGCAGGGACAACAGCGACGCGAACAGGGGCAGCGTCTCCGGCAGGTCGAAGCTGTAGCCGGACAGCAGCGCCTCCAGGCCCGTCAGCCGGCCTTCGGGGGACAGGTCGCGGTTCGGATCCAGCATCCGCGTGAGCAGGTCCACCACGGGCGCATACGCCTGGCCGGAGCTGTCCGCCGTGCCGCGGGCCTCCAGCCACGTGTGGGGCTCCGCGCCCAGCCGGTCTCCCAGCTCCCGCGTGAGGCGCGACTTGCCGATGCCCGGCTCGCCGGTGATCAGCACCGCCTGCCCCTGCCCCGCGCGCACCTGCTCCCAGCGCGACAGCACCAGGTCCAGCTCCCGCGCGCGGCCCACCAGCGTGAGCGCGTCGTCGGTGCCGCTCCACGTCGCGTCCGCGCCCTGGAGCGCGAACGTCTCCAGGCCCGGTGGCAGCAGCTCGTTGGGGGACGCGGGCACGGGGTCCAGCGGGAAGTGCTTGCGCACCAGCTGCTGCGTGTCGCCCGTGACGAGGATGGCGCCAGAAGGCGCGGAGGTGGACAGCCGGAAGGCCAGCTTCGGCGTGGTGCCCACCACGAAGCCCAGGCCGGAGAGCGTGGGGTCCCGCTGCTCGCGCGACACCACGAGGCCCGTGTGCAGGCCCACGCGGATCTCCACCCGCGTGCCGCGCTCGGCTTCAATCGCGCGGCCGCGCCGCTTCACCTCGGCCACCATGTCCAGCGCCGCCTGCGCCGCGCGCCGTGCGTCGTCCTCCCGCGCCGCCGGATAGCCGAAGTAGAAGAGGACGATGTCGCCCAGCGCGCTGGCGATGTGGCCGTTGTAGCGCCGGGCGATCTCGATGCAGACCTCCTGCTGGGCGCCCAGCACGTGGTCCAACTCCTCGATGTCCACCGGCCCTGGCGCCGTCTGCGTCGCGGACAGCGTGCAGCACACCACCGTCAGCTGGCGGCGCTCGCCTTCCGCCCACCGGCGGGCGCGCGTGGACAGGGCGTTGGGCGTGCGGCTGGACAGCTCCACCGTCGCCGTCTCGGCGTTGGGGGCCGCGGGCTGGATGCGCACGGGCGCGGGCCGGCGCGGCAGGTTGGACACGTCCACCGCCTCCAGCTGGCGCAGCAGCACCTCCGCGGACACGGTGCGCTGGGAAGGGTCCTTCGCGGTGGCGCGCTGGAGCAGCTTGCCCAGCGGGTGCGCGGCGATGGCCGGCGGGATGGCCACCGGCTCCGTGGAGAGCTGCTGGAAGATGACCTCCGCGACGGTGGCGCCCTCGAAGACGCGCCGGCCGGTGAGGCACTCCAGGAACACCAGTCCCCACGCGTACAGGTCCGAGCGCGGCGTGGGCGCCTGCCCGCGAAGCTGCTCCGGCGCCGCGTAGGACGGCGTGCCCAGCGACTCATTGGTGGACGTGATGCGCGGCTGCGCCTCCGCGCGCGTCAGCTCGTCCGTCACCGACCCGATGCCGAAGTCCAGCACCAGCGCGTTGCGCCGCGCGCCCGTGGGCACGACCATGATGTTCGCGGGCTTCAGGTCGCGGTGCACCACGTTCTGCGCGTGCGCGCACGCCAGCGCGTCCAGCAGCTGGAGCATCAGGTGGCGCGTCTCCACCGGATCCAGCACGCCCTCCTCCGCGAGCACCTGCGCCAGGTTCTTCCCCGGCACGAACTCGAAGATGGAGTAGACGGCGCCGCCCTGCGCCCGCCCTGAATCGATGAGCCGCACGATGTTCGGGTGGTGCATCTGCGCGCACAGCTTCATCTCGCGCTCGAAGCGCGCGCTGCGGCGCTCCACGGACTCTGGCGTCGCGCCGTCCGTCAGCCGCAACAGCTTCACCGCGACGTTCTGGCCGGTGGTCACCTGGCGGGCCTTGTAGACGCGGCCGAAGCCGCCCTCGCCCAGCTCGGACAAGAGCTCGTACCGGCCCTGGAAGGCTTCCAACAGCTGGGGATCCATGGGGTTCTTCATCGCGTTCCCGAGCCTCGCTCCGTTGATGACCGTCCCCCCCGCCTGGGCAGGGTGATGACGAACTCCGTGAACTCACCCGGCACCGTCTCCATGCGGAAGGTACCCTGGTGGCCCTGCACGATGATGTCATGGCTGAGTGACAGCCCCAGCCCCGTACCCTGCCCCGGCGGCTTCGTGGTGAAGAAGGGGTCGAAGATTCTCGCCGCGCTCTCCGCGGGGATGCCCGGCCCGTTGTCGCGCAGCCGGACCTCCACCTGTTCCTGCCGCGCGAGGGTACGGACTTTGAGCACCGGCACGTACGTGGTGCCCTGGGCCTGGCGCTTCTGACGCATGGCGTAGAGCGCGTTGTCCACGACGTTGATGATGACGCGGCCCACCTCCGCGCGGCTGAGCTCCAGCTGGCCCACGGCCGGGTCGTACTCGGCATCCAGGCGGACGGTCAGGGGCTCACCCCGCATGCCGCCCTGCCCCAACGCGACGCTCTCCGCGACCAGGGCGTTCACTTCCACCAGGGCTCGCGGGCCGGGCGAGCGGCGCGCGTGCTGGAGCATGCCCTGGATGAGCGCGTCCGCGCGGCGGCCGTGCTCGTTGATCTTCTGCACATTGGTGCGCAGGCACGCGAGCGCCTCGTCCACGTCGCGCACGGACTCCGGCGTCAACCGTTCGCGCTGCGGCTCCATCACGCTGGCCAGGTCCTCCGTGAGGCCCACGGACAGGCCGGCGAAGTTGCTGATGAAGTTGAGCGGGTTGCGCAGCTCGTGCGCCATGCCGCCCACCATGGCCGCGAGCGAGGCCAGCTTCGCGTCCATGATGAGCTGCATGCGCTGCACCGTCTCCTGTTCGATGCGGCGGTAGAGCCGGGCGTTCTCCAGCGCGAGCGCCGCCTGCCCCGCGAACGCGACGAGGAAGTCCAGGTCGTCCTCGGAGAAGCTCTTGGGCGTGGAGACGTTGTCCACGTACAGCACGCCCAGCACCTCGTCGCGGGGCTTGAGCGGCACGCACATGGAGGCGCGGATGGAGCTGAAGATGACGGACTCCGCGGCGCCCAGGCGCGGATCATTCACCGCGTCGGAGAAGAGGGCCGCCACGCTCCGGCGCAGCACGAAGTCCACGATGTTCTGGCTGTAGATGGGCCCGCGTACGGCCGTGCCCTCCGCCGTCTTCGACACGCGCGGCTCCATCTTCCCGGTGGCCTCGTCCATCAGCAGGATGACGCCCCGCTCCACGTGGAGGATCTGAAACGCCAGGTCCAGCACCTTGCCGGGCAGCGCCTCCAGGTCGTCCGTGACGGACAACAGCTTCGCCACCTCCTGGAGGATGCGCATCCGTTCGCGGGAGCGCGTGGCGGTGCTGGGGGCCTCCACCGCGGACTTCTCCGTGCCGGACACCGCCTGCACCAGCGTCTTCAGCGGCACGCGGGTGAGTGCGCGCGTGAGCTGGGGACGGGGCTCGTCCGGCGCGCCGGACGACGCGCCGGACTGGCCCGAAGGCACGGACGACGGGGGTTCGTGGGTGAGCAGGAAGACGAGCTCGCCCAGGGTCAGCGTGTCGCCGGGGCGCAGCTCCTTGCGGCGGATCTGCACGCCGTTGACGAAGGTGCCGTTCTTGCTCTGCAGGTCCGTGACGAAGACGCGCCCGTCGGAGGACTCGATGCGGGCGTGCTGGCGCGACAGGCTGCGGTGGGGAATGCAGATGCCCTGGTCGTCCGCGCGGCCAATGGTGATGGGCGCGTCCGCCAGCGGGTAGGACAGCTCATCCGGCTGCCCTGGGTTGTAGACGAGCATCGGCACGGCCTGGAACCCCCTCCCGGGGGTAAGCCTAACCGAAAAGCCCGCCCCGCCGCCCCGGGTGGGAGCGACGAGCGGCGTGGCGCCTGACTAGGCGGCGCTCGCGGCGGAGGCCAGCAGGCCCCGGTCCCGCAGCGTGTCGAGGATGCGCTCCAGGCCCGCCTCCACCGTCTCCGCGTCGGAGCGAACGGTGATTTCAGGGGACTCGGGCGGCTCGTAGGGATCCGACACGCCGGTGAAGTGCGGAATCTCACCGGCCAGGGCCTTCTTGTAGAGCCCCTTCACGTCGCGGGCGATGAGCGCGTCCAGGCTGGCCTGGACGTAGACCTCCAGGAACGGGATGCCGGCCTGGGTGGCCAGGGCGCGCACCTCGTCCCGGGAGCTCTTGTACGGCGAGATGGCGGCGGTGATGACGCCCACCTCGTGCTTCGCCAGCACGCGCGCCACATAGCCGATGCGCCGGACGTTCTCCTCGCGGTCCGCGCGGCTGAAGCCCAGACCGCGGGACAGGTACGTGCGCACCTCGTCCCCGTCGAGCAGCTCCACGCGCTGCACGGGCGAGAGCTGCCGTGCCACCGCGGCGGACAGCGTGCTCTTGCCCGCGCCGGACATGCCAGTGAACCAGAGGATGAAGCCCGGACGCTGTTGCATCGCCATTCCCTACCTGTCCACGGCGGGGCCGTTGATCATCCCCGCGCCCACGGTGGCGTTGGTGCCTTCGTCCACGAGGATGAAGCTGCCGGTGCTGCGGTTGCGCCGGTACTCGTCGAAGAAGAGCGGCACCGTCGTGCGCAGCGTCACCCGGCCCACCTCGTTGAGCTTGAGGCCGGGGGTCTGGTCGTCGCGGTGCAGCGTGTTGACGTCCAGCCGGTAGTGCAGCTGCTTCACCATGGCGCGCGCCATGCGGGTGGTGTGCTTGATGGCCAGCCGCGACCCGGTGGACAGCTGCGTCGTGTCCGACAGCCAGGTCACCATCGCGTCGATGTCCTGGCTCGCGGTGGGCGGGTTGCCCGGGCGGCACAGCATGTCGCCGCGGCTGATGTCCAGCTCCTCCTCCAGCGACACGTTCACCGACATGGGCGGGAACGCCTCCGTCAGCGGCTTGCCGGCGAGCTCCAGCGACTTGATGCGCGTGGTGAAGCCGGACGGCATCACCATCACCTCGTCGCCCGGGCGCATCACGCCGCCCAACAGCTGCCCGGAGTACGCGCGGTAGTCGTGGAACTTCTTCGCGGACGCGGGCCGGATGACCCCCTGCACGGGGAAGCGCAGGTGGATGAGGTCGCGGTCGGACGCGATGTGCACGTTCTCCAGGTGGTGCAGGAGCGTGGGGCCCTGGTACCAGGGCATCTTCTCCGAGCGCGTCACCACGTTGTCCCCGCCCAGCGCGGAGATGGGGATGAACGACAGGTCCGTCACGTCCAGCTTCATGGAGAACTGGCGGAACTCCTCCCGGATGCGGTCGAAGATGCCCTGGTCGAAGTCCACCAGGTCCATCTTGTTCACGCACAGCACCAGGTGCGGCACGCGCAGCAGCGACGCGATGAACGCGTGGCGGCGCGTCTGCTCCAGCACGCCCTTGCGCGCGTCCACCAGGATGAGCGCCAGGTCCGCCGTGGACGCGCCCGTCACCATGTTGCGCGTGTACTGAAGGTGTCCGGGCGTGTCCGCGATGATGAACTTGCGCTTCACCGTGGAGAAGTAGCGGTACGCCACGTCGATGGTGATGCCCTGCTCGCGCTCGGCCTTCAGGCCGTCCAGCAGCAGCGCCAGGTTGACGTACTCGTCGCCCCGGGCGTGGCTCGTGCGCTCCACCGCGGCGAGCTGGTCCTCGAGGATGGACTTCGTGTCGTACAACAGCCGCCCGATGAGGGTGCTCTTGCCGTCATCCACGGAGCCCGCGGTCGCGAATCTCAGCAGTTCCACTAGAAGTATCCCTCGCGCTTGCGGTCTTCCATCGCCGTCTCAGAGAACTTGTCGTCCGCGCGGCTGGCGCCACGCTCCGTCACGCGGGAGGCCGTCACCTCCGCGATGACCTGCTCCACCGTGGACGCGGTGGAGGGCACGCACGCGGTGCACGTCATGTCGCCCACGGTGCGGAAGCGCACCGTCTCCGTCGTCACCGTCTCGCCGGGCATCATGGACATGAAGGGCGACCAGGCCATCAGCATCCCGTCCCGGCGGAACACCTCGCGCCGGTGCGTGTAGTAGATGGACGGCAGCGCCACGTTCTCCCGGCCGATGTACTGCCAGATGTCCAGCTCGGTCCAGTTGGACAGCGGGAACACGCGCAGGTGCTCACCGCGGCGGTGGCGGCCGTTGTAGAGCGCCCACAGCTCCGGCCGCTGGTTCTTCGGATCCCACTGGCCGAACTCGTCGCGGAAGGAATACACGCGCTCCTTCGCGCGGGCCTTCTCCTCGTCGCGCCGGGCACCGCCGAAGACGGCGTTGAAGCCGTTCTTCTCGATGGCCTCCAGCAGGGGCTGCGTCTGCAGGCGGTTGCGGGACGCGCGAGGACCCTTCTCCTCCGTCACCTTGCCTGCATCGATGGCCTCCTGCACGGACGCGACGATGATCCGCGCGCCCAGTTCCGCCACCCGTTCATCGCGATATTGGATGACCTCCGGGAAGTTGTGCCCCGTGTCCACGTGCATCAGCGGAAACGGTAGCGGTGCGGGCCAGAAGGCCTTGACCGCCAGGTGCAACATCACCGCGGAGTCCTTCCCACCGGAGAAGAGCAGCACCGGCCGGTCCAGCTCCGCCGCGACTTCCCGGATGATGAAGATGGACTCGGCTTCCAGCGCCTCAAGATGTGAAAGCTCGTAGCTCACGGCCGGGCAAGCTACCACAACCCTCCCGCCGCCCAACCGTGGCCCATGAAAGTTTCCGCGTCTTCGGGCCCTGAGACACACCGGATGCGACATGCGGGAGGGGGCGGTGAAACAAGGCCGTCCGACCTGCTGGGACGGATGTTTCACGGGCCCACGCCCGGTGCGTGCCCGGGGGCCTCACCGGGGGTGCGGGAGGGCATTCCCGCGAGGGAGGCCCATGGTATAGACGGCCGCGCCATGGCAAGCGCCTCCCCTCCCGTCCTTGATCGCTGGTTCCCCTCCCGCAAGCCGCTTCCGGAGCCGCGCCTGCGCCTGTTCTGCCTGCCCTTCGCGGGTGGGAGCGCGGCCATCTACACGCCCTGGAGCATGGCGCTGCCCACGGGGGTGGAGCTGTGCGCGGTGCAGCTGCCCGGGCGCGAGCGGCGCCTGATGGAGCCCGCGCTCAAGTCCATGCCGGAGCTGATGGACGTGCTGATGCCGGCGCTGACGCCGCTGATGGACCGGCCCTTCGCGCTGTTCGGCTACAGCATGGGGGCGCGCATCGGCCTGGAGGTGGCCCGGACGCTGAAGCGCCAGGGCGGGCCGAAGCCGCTGGGCTTCATCGCGGCGGCGGCGCCCCCGCCGTCGCACAACGAGCGGGACCCCATCCACAAGCTGGATGATCCGGGCTTCATCGCGAAGCTGCGCGAGTACGACGGCACGCCGGAGGAGGTCCTCCAGCACAAGGAGCTGCTGGAGCTCATCCTCCCCACGCTGCGCGCGGACTTCGCGCTGGCCTGGTCCGAGGACGGCGCGGACGCGGCCCCGCTGGACATCCCGCTGTCCGTGTACGCGGGCAAGGGGGACAAGCACGTGGAGCTGGCCACGATGGAGCACTGGCGCGAGGAGTCCACCGCCGACGTGCGCATCCGCCACTTCGATGGCGGCCACTTCTTCATCCGCACGCACGGGCCGCCGGTGCTGGCCGCCGTGCGCGAGGACCTGACGCGCTGGATGACGGCCGCGACCTAGACGGCGCGGATGCGCGATAGTCCCGCGCATGGCTCAGCACCGCATCCACGCGGGGACGGACATCGCCTGCGTGGGAATCTGGGACGCCGGACTCCCCTCCGCGAAGCATCCCATCGAGGGAAAGGCGCTGGAGGCGAGCGCCGTGCGCGGGGAGGTGCTCGTCATCGACACCAGCGCGGACGGCGGCTACATCCTCCAGGTTCACGTTGATGAGCCGTTCGTCCCACTGCCCGGGAAACGGTTCGACACGATCGGGAACGAGCTGGGGCTCCACCTCGGTTCGGGAACCGCGATGGCGGGTGGGTGCGAGGACTTTCGCAATCCCCGCCCGCGGATCACGTCCGCCGAGGACCGGTTCCACGTCGAGCCCTCCTGGTATCGCGTCCGTGTCCATTTCAACCGGATGGAGGACCCCGAGGAGGAGCAGCGCGCCCACGAGGAGGCAGCGCGAGCCCTGACCTCCGAAGAGCTGGCGAGGTACCTCCGGATGGGCAAGTCGCTCCGCACGGGCTGGCTCATCGTGGCGGCGTCGGCGGTGGCCGCCCTCATGACCTCCGCGTTCCTCCAGGCCGGGCCCACCCTGGGCGCGCTTGGCGCGGGGATGGCCGTGGCGGCGGGCTGGGGCCTCTTGCGTCTCAAGCGGGGCGACTACGACGCGCTCCACCTGCGCTACCAGCGCGCTCTCAAGGCGGCCTACCCGCCGGACATCGTCCTGGAGCTGCACCGCGCGCCAGGCCCCCTTCCGGGAGGCACCGTGGCACTGGACGGCCCGCCCGCCCCCTGACGTCAGCCGTAGGCTCAGGCCGTCTTGACGACCGGGGCCATGTCCCCGGCGAGCGGCACGGTGTGCTGCCAGCGCACGGAGAGCGCCCCACCCCGGGGCCTGCGGAAGGCCACCGCCGCCTGATGCCGCGTGGACGGCTGGTGCTGCATGAACTGCCACACGTCCGGCAGGTCCTGCATCCGAGGGTCGAAGGAGATGTGCGGCATCTGCCCCGGCACCAGGTCGAAGGCGAATTGATCCAACGGCAGGGACAGGCCCGCGCCTCGCGCCTTGATGTAGGCCTCCTTCAAGGTCCAGTACTCGAAGAAGCGCTTGCGCTGGAGCTCCTTCGGCAATGCGCGCAGGGCCTGCACCTCCGTCCTGGCGAAGTAGTGGTCGGCGATCTCCACCGTCTCCCCCGGCCGGTCGGCGTCCTCGATGTCCGCGCCCAGGTCCACGTCCCGGCCCACCGCGACCAGGGCCATGCCGTCGGTGTGGCTCAGGTTGAAGCGCAGCCACTGGCCCACCGGACCGACGATGGCGGGACGGCCGTACTCGTTGGGCACGAAGCGCCAGGCCTCCGGCGCGACGGGGGCGTAGCGCGACAGGGTCAGCCGCACCAGCGCATGGGACACGAGGTACTGGCGCTGGTGCCGCTCGAAGTGGAAGCGCCGCTGCCGCTCGCGCTCGCCGGTGTCCAGCAGGGCCTTGTAGGCCTCCAGCAGGCGCGGGTCTTCGATGCGCTCGGGTTCGACGAGCCACACGTGGACCTCGTCGGGGCGCAGGTCGAGGGGCGAGGAGGAAGAGGACGCCGTCATGTCGCGCAGGCAATCAGGAACCGCCGCGCCTGTCACGGGGGCTGGTCCGGCCTGGAGCCGGGCGCGTAGGCTTCACGGCCCAACGGCTAGGGGGAGGAACGCATGGACCTGTCCACCGCGACGACGAAGCTCCAGGCGCTGCGCCGGGACATGACCGGCCACACGGACCGGGACGACGAACGCCGCATCCTGGACCTGCTGGCGGGCGCCACCAGCGAGGAGCTGAACTTCCTCCTGTCCAACGTGGACCTGGTGCGCCTGCTGTCGGACCTGGATGACCGGCTCCTGGGCCCCGACCATCACACCGAGCTCCTGGACCTCTTGTGCGCGCGCCGTGCGGCGGAGCTGTCCCTGCCGGTGCGCGCGTCGCTGGCCACCGCGCTCCAGAAGGGCGCCACGCACGCGCAGGCGGAAACGCGGCTGCGCGACCTGTTCCTGGGGTTGAAGGGCCGGGAGCTGACCGGGTTCAAGAACCTGCTGGACGCGGGCGGCGAGTACCACGACCTGCACAAGCTGGTGTTCGACGACGTGGACGACGTGGCGGTGCGAACGCAGGTGCTCGCCCACTTCCAGCGCGAAGCGCAGGCCTTCCCCAGCGGCGAGAACAAGGTCCTGAGCGACATTGACGACACGTTCTTCGTCAACTGGGTGGACAAGCGCTATCCGTCGAAGACGGTGTACCCGGGCGTGCTCACGTTCTACCAGGAGCTGGACCGGGGGCCGGGCATCATCCCGGGCCGCGCGGGCGACCTCGTGTTCGTGAGCGCCCGTCCGCAGGATCCGCTGGGCCTCATCGAGAACGCGACGCTGGACTCGCTGAGCAAGCGCGGCGTGCCGCTGGCGGTGATGCTGTCCGGCAGCTTCTTCTACCTGGTGGGCAACACGCGCATCGCGCAGAAGAAGTTCGAGAACTTCGAACAGTACGCGCGCCTCTTCCCCGAATACGGCTTCGTCTTCGTGGGAGACAGCGGCCAGGGCGACGTGGAGTTCGGCGCGAGGATGCGCACGGCCCTCCCCCAGGCGGTGCGCGCCGTGTTCATCCATGACGTGGTGGCGACGCCCCAGCAGAAGCGCGACGCGTGGCGCGCACAGCACGTCTTCTTCTTCGACACCTACGTGGGCGCTGCGGTGGACGCGTTCCACGCGGGCGTCATCTCCCGGGACGGCGTGGACCGCATCTCCGCCGCCGCGACCGAGTCCCTGGCGGCCATCACCTTCACCTCCCCTGCCCAACGCCAGGCGCGAGAGGCGGAGCTGGCACGGGACCTGGCCCTGGCGTCGGCGCTGCCCCGGGCGCCTGGCGCCGCGCGGACAGGGCGCGACTGAAGCTTCCCTGACAGCCCTCGGCCCACCGGTCCCGGGCAGTTGGCGGGACGTGCGAGACACCCCAACCTTCCGTGCGCTTCACAGGGGTGGAGCGGCCGTCTGGGGACGGAAGGAAGGGCTCCGGGAAGTTCCCGGGGCCCTTCCGGGGCGTGAGGGGGCGCGCGGGGCCGATGGAACTGTTTCCCATCCATTTGCTGTTCATCGTCGTGTTGATGAACCGCTACATCCTTGGCCCCTTCTTGAGGCGGCTGAAGGGGCGGCGGTTCGAGCGGGTGGATGACACCTACCGCCCGAAGGTCGCCATCGTCGTTCCGCTGTTCAACGAAGGCCAGGGCATCTTCCACACGGTCAAGGCGCTGCTGGATCAGGACTATCCCAGCGAGCTCACGGAGATCATCGTCGTGGATGACTGCTCGCGCGACGACAGCGTCGCGTGGGCCACCAAGGCCGCGGAAGGGCACCCCAACGTCCGGGTGATGCGCAACCCGGAGAACATGGGCAAGCGCAAGGGCATCAACCGGGGCGTCCGCGCCGCGGAGGCCGCGGAGATCATCGTCTCCGTGGACTCCGACGTGGTGGTGGAGCGCAGCGCGGTGCGCCAGCTCATCCGCCGCTTCGTCCACCCCAACGTCGCCGCGGTGGGCGGACGCACCTTCGTCATCAACCGTCACCAGAACTGGCTGACGCGGATGATCGAAATCAAGTTCCACTTCGCCCAGAAGTGGCTGAAGGACCTGGAGCGCTCGTTCCGCCAGGTGATGTGCCTGTCCGGCTGCCTCACCGCGTACCGCCGCTCCGTGCTGCTGGAGCTGGAGCCCATCCTGGAGGCGCGCGCCATCGCGGGCATCCCCATCAAGTACGGCGAGGACCGCTTCCTCACGCGGCAGATCGTCAAGCACGACTACGAGACGGTCTACACGCTGGACGCGTTCTGCTTCACCGCCGCGCCGTCCACGCTCGCGGGATACTTCAGCCAGCAGCTGCGGTGGCGGCGCTCCAACCTGGTGGACCTCCTCTGCGGCCTGTCGCACGCGTGGCGGCTGCACCCGGTCATCACCGTGCACTACGTGTCGCAGCTGGCGCTGCTGCTCGCGTACCCGGTGGTCATCGTCCACAACATGCTCAACGGCGAGTTCTGGGACATCCTCGCGTTCCACTTCCTGGTGATTGGCCTCCTGGGCTTCATCTACCGGATGGAGACGCGCTACCTGCCCGAGGACCGGCGCGTGCCCGCCGTGAGCTTCCTGCCCATGGCGCTGCTCATGCCGGTGACGTACGCGCTCTTCACGCCGCTGGCCCTGCTGACGCTCGACTCCGGGAGCTGGGAGACGCGCGGCAGCCCGACGCCGGCCTCTGCCCCGGCACCCTCCCCCGCCCCCGCGAAGCTCACTTCCAACTCCGCAGGCGAGGGAACTCCGTCATGAACCAGCAGGTCGCCAACCGGCTCAACTCCGTCGCCGTCTCCGCATACAAGTTCATGGGGTCGGTGCTGCTGGCGCTGATCCTCCTGGGCCTGATGTCGTTCCTCGCGGTGCAGGGCTTCTTCCTGGCGAGCACCAGCTGGGTGGCGCCCACCATCCTGTCGCCCACCGACCCCAACGTCCTGTCGCTCAACGCGCAGGCGGCGCAGCAGGAGTCGGAGCGGGACGGGCTGCTCGCGCAGCGGCGCGAGGCGTCCGACCGGCTTCAAGAGGCCGACCGCACCCTGGCCACGGAGCGGTCCTTCCAGCAGCGCTTCGTCGTGGCCCTCAAGGGCGAGAAGCGCTCCCGCGACCGGCTGGCGAAGCGGCTGTCCTCGCTGCGCCAGGAGTACCTGCGCGCGGGCGGGGAGATCGCCGAATCCAACCGCGCGTTCAGCGGCCTGGCGCGCACCCGCACGAACGCGCTCTACGGCGCGAAGCTGATGGAGCGCGAGGACGTGCTCACCACGAACCACCACCTGGCGCAGATGGCGCAGAGCAACCTGTCGCTGGCGCAGGAGACGGTGGACCTGGACATGCGCCTGGACACGCTCCGGCGCGAGAGCGAGGGGCTCACCGCCGCGGAGAACGGCCTGGGCCGCGACGACGCCCCGGAAGGCCTCACCACGGACACGCTGCTGCTGGAGCGTGAATACACGCAGTCGGTGCTCGTGATGGCGCGGGCGGAGGCGCAGCGCAAGAGCCTGGAGGCGGACGTGCTCGCGCTGGATGAGCGCATCCGCCGCTTCAACCACCTGCTCCAGGTGGTGCATGCCTCGCCGTACCTGAAGGCGCTGGAGCAGAACCTCACGGTGGCCTTCGTGCCCTACGAGAACCTGCCCAACGCCCGGGCCGGCACGCCGCTCTACACCTGCGCGCTGAAGATCTTCTGGTGCCGCGAGGTGGGCGTGGTGGGGCCGGTGCTGGAGGGGGAGATCTCCCAGCAGCACCCCATCCGCCAGTACCACTTGCGAGGCGTGATGGTGGAACTCCAGCTTCGGGATGCGCCAAGCGCGCGCGAGCCGCTGCTTCACCTGGGCCATCCCCCGTTGATGCTGTGAGCCCTGTCTTGAAAAAGGAAAGGAAGCGGAGGATGCGGACGAGCCTCGCGAGAGGAGCCCTGCTGGGGCTTGGGTTGTGGGCGGGCATGGCCCCAGCGGCGGAAGAAGCGGGGACGGTGCGGGCCCAGGGCGACCTCGCGAAGGGCTACTGCGAGCGCGTGCGCGGCACCTCGCGCGCGGAGGCCGCGCTGGAGCTGGCGCCAGAGGTGTTCGCCAGCGTGGGCGCGGTGAACGCGGGCGACGCGATGGGCGGCTCGGACGACACGCCACTGGGCTCGCCCAAGCTGCGCGTCACCGCGGGGCTGGGCTACGACTTCGTGGGTCTCTACCGGGGCCACACGCTGCGCTCGCGCGCGGAGGCCGAGTGCCGGCGCTACCAGGCGCTCGCGGCGCTCCAGAGCGCCGTGGAGCAGGGTTCACGGCTGGGCGAGGCGGCGGCGTTGGACGCGCGTGCCCGGGCGCTGGCCGCGTCCCTGCCCCGCGCGGAGACGCTGGTCGCGGAGCTGCGCAACGACCTGCGCGACGGCGGCACGACGCTGGAGGAGCTCAACGCGGTGCAGGTGCGGTTGGATCACCTGCGCTCGCTCGCGCGCGACACCGCCCAGGCGCGCGAGCAGCTGGCGCTCGAACCCGCGCCGCCGGAAGGGCAGACGCTGAGCGCGCTGCTCAGCGCCTTCGAGGCCGCGGATGATCAGGTGGAGGTCCTGTCCGGCGGCCTGCGCACGGCATCCGCGTGGCGCCTGAGCGTGCGCGGAGGCTACGACGAGGTCTTCAACGTGGAGCAGGACACGCCCCTCTTCGGCCAGCTCACGCTGGGCTACAACCTGGGCCACCTGTGGCAGGGCCGGGCCAACGCCCAGGCCCGCGAGGGCCGCCGCCAGGAGACGCGCGACGCGGTGGACGGAGCGCCCCGGCGGGTGCGCCAGCTGCTGGGCGAGCTGCGCATCACCGAGCGGAGCGAACAGCAGCGGCTGGGCGAGGTGTCCGCGCTGGTGACGGACCTGCAGGGACAGCTGCGCGAGGTGGAGCAGTTGCAGACGCGGCAGGTGCGCCGCTTCCGGGACTACCTGCTGCTGGAGCTGGCACGGCTCCAGGCGGAGCAGGCCTACCTGGGCGCGCACCTGGAGACGCTCCGCTCGATGCTGGGGAGCACGGGGCCATGAGCGACGCACGGCAACGGCGGTGGGTGGCGCTCGGAACGTCGGGCGTGTTGATGCTGTGGGCAGGAGGACTGCTCCTGAGCCACGGCGCCTGCAACGGCACGAGGAAGCCCATGGACTCCCCTGCATCCTCCAGCACGCGCGCGCTTCGCGCGGATCCGCTGCCCTCGAAGGATGGCCTGTCCCCCGTCACGCGACGGCAGCTGCACATCACGGAAGGGCAGCTCGTGAGTCTCCAGGAGGAGGAGCCAGACGGGACGCACTTCGCCATCGAGGTGCCTCGTCAGCGCGCGGTCGTGCCGGAGACGACGGGCGACGAAGCGGTGCTGCGCTTCACCTGGCTGGGCATCACCGACCCGGCGATTCCGCTGGCGTCCGGCCAGCAGCGCGAACAGGTGGGCCTCAAGCTGCGCGCCAGGGATGGCTGCAACGTCATCTACGCCATGTGGCGCATCGCGCCTTCCGCGGGCATCGTGGTCAACTTCAAGCGCAACCCGGACGACCATGAAAGCGGCGAGTGCGGCAACGCCGGCTACACCACCGTGCGGCCACGCTTCATGGAGCCGTTGGACAAACTCTCCCCGGGCGAGTCGCATGTGCTGCGTGCCCGCATCGACGCGGACGTGCTGACCGTGTACGCGGACGGCAAGCGCGTCTGGGAGGGCATCCTGCCCGCGGATGCGCTCGTGCTGGAAGGCCCCGCCGGGATGCGCACGGACAACGCGCGCGTGCGCTTCCAACTGCTCGTGCCCCAGACAGCGGGAACCACGTCGCGACGGTGAGCCCCTGGCGTGGGCCCGGGATGGGCAGTTACAACGCCCCCTTGGTCCCTACTTCCAGGAAGCGCCCCGTGACACGAACCCCGTGGCTTCGCCGTGTTGTGTTGCTGTTGTCGCTCGCCCTCCCGACGGGTGTGGCCCTCGCCCAGGAGGATGCCGGATCGTTCGTCATCGAAGGGGACATCATCCGTCCCCGGGAGGACACGCCGGCCCGCGGCCTGGCGAAGGCCGTGAGCAACACCACGCGCCTCTGGAACTACAAGGACCCGGCGAACCCCAAGGTCGTGCTGGTTCCCTATACCTTCTCGAGCAATCTCCCGACCAAGGCGAAGACCGCCATCAACGCCGCCATCGCGGACTACACCCGGCTCACATGCGTGAGGTTCGTTCCACGCGTCAACCAGCCGAACTACGTCCAGTTCTTCGATGGAGGGGCCAGCCAATGCTACTCATACATTGGAATGCTGAACGACGGGATGCAGAAGCTCAGCGTCGGAGTTGGCTGTGACGTGAAAGGCGTTGTCCTTCACGACATGAACCACACCCTGGGCTTCTCGCACGAGAACAACCGGCCTGACCGCGACCGGTACGTGACCATCGTGGTCAACAAGGTCCCGCGAGACATGCTGGTCAGTTTCGCGGTCGAATCGCTAATGGATACGCAAGGCTTGCCGTATGACTATGGCTCCATCATGCACTATCCCGGGGTCGCGTTCTCCACCGATGGCTCCCGGACCATCATTACGAAGGACCCCAAAGCGCAGTCGAAGATCGGCCAGCGTGCCGGCCTGAGCAAGCTGGACATCCAGAAGATCAACAAGCTCTACAAGTGCGAGCTTCCGGCTCCAGCGCCGTGACCCGCTCCGGGACACACTCCCGGACGGAATGATGCCTGAAGGGGGGCGATTGGCCGGCCGCCCCCTTGCGTGAAGAATCCGGGCGTGGGTTGCTTCAGGTCCGATGCCCGACCGCGATCCGCTGGCCTCGACGTACCGTCCTCCGCAGGGTCTGGAGGCGCTGGAAGACGCCCTCCGCCGCGACCTGGACATCCTGTCCTACCCCGCCCGGAGCTGGGTGCCGCCGCGCTCCACGCCGGACGGCCGCCCCATCCTGGACGTGCTCATCGTGGGCGGAGGCCAGAGCGGCCTGGGCGCCGCGTTCGGCCTGATGCGCGAGCGGGTGACGAACCTGATGGTGCTGGACGACGGCAAGGACGGCTTCCACGGGCCCTGGAAGACGTTCGCGCGGATGATCACCCTGCGCACGCCCAAGTACCTCACCGGCCCGGACTACAACATCCCGAACCTCTCCTTCCGCGCCTGGTACGAGGCGCAGCACGGCGTGGAGGGCTTCCAGCAGGTCGCCCTCATCCCGAAGGAGCTGTGGGCGGACTACCTGCTCTGGTACCGGCGCGTGCTGGGCATCCCCGTGAAGTGCGGCACCAAGGCGGGCGCGCTGCGCTGGCGCGCGGACCTGGAGTGCTTCGAGGTCCCCGCCGCGCACAACAACGAGGCGGAGTTCCTTTTAGCGCGCAAGGTGGTGCTGGCCACCGGCATCGACGGCTCCGGCCGCTGGGACGCGCCGCCGGAGGTGCAGTCGCTGCCGCGCGCGCTGTGGGCGCACACGCATGACCCCATCGACTTCGACGCTCTGAAGGGCAAGCGCATCGGCGTGCTGGGCGCGGGGGCCTCCGCGTTCGACAACGCCTCCGTGGCGCTGGAGGCGGGCGCGGGCCAGGTGGACCTGTTCTACCGCCGCAAGAAGCTGCCCAACGTGAACCCTTACCGCTGGGCGGAGTTCGCGGGCTTCCTGCGCCACCACGGCGACCTGCCGGACGCGCAGCGCTGGCGCTTCATCCGGCAGATCATCGAAATGGGCCAGCTGCCGCCGCGCGACACCTTCGAGCGCGCGCGCCGCCACCCGCACTTCCACCTGCACGCGGAGAGCCCCTGGGTGGAGGTGAAGTCGCAGGACGGCCAGGCCGTGGTGCGCACGCCGCACGCGACGCACACGTTCGACTTCCTCATCATCGCGTCCGGCTTCACCACGGACCTGTCGCTGCGGCCGGAGCTGGCGGAGCTGCACCCGCACATCGCGCTGTGGAAGGACCGCTTCACGCCGCCGGAGAACGAACGGCACGCGGACCTGTTGCGCCACCCTTACCTGGGCCCGTCGTTCGAGTTCCAGGAGAAGCAGCCCGGCAGCGCGCCGTGGCTTGGCGGCGTGTTCAACTACACCTTCGGGTGCCTGCTCTCGCTGGGCTTCGGCGGTGCCAGCATCTCCGGCATGAAGTACAGCCTGCCCCGGCTGGTGGGCGGCATCACCAAGCAGCTCTACCTGGATGACAGCGAGCGCCACTTCCGCGCGCTCGCGGACTACGCGACGACGGAGTTCGAGACGTGAGTGCATCTGTAACGGTGTTTCGCAGCGAGCGCGTGGTGACGCCCGAAGGCACGCGCGCCGCGGCGGTGGTGGTGCGCGACGGGCGCATCGAAGGCATCCACGCGACGGTGGACGTGCCCAGGGACGCTCAGGTGGTGGACCTGGGCCGGGACGCGCTGTTGCCCGGCATCGTGGACAGCCACGCGCACATCAACGAGCCCGGCCGCACGGACTGGGAGGGCTTCGCCACGGCGACGGCCGCGGCGGCGGCGGGCGGCATCACCACCGTGGTGGACATGCCGCTCAACTCCATCCCCGCGACCACGTCCCTGGCCGCGCTGCGCACCAAGTCAGAGGCCGCGTCAGGCCAGTGCGCCATCGACTACGGCCTGTGGGGCGGCGTCATCCCCGGCAACGCGAACGAGCTCCAGGCGATGGTCGACGCGGGCACGCCGGGCTTCAAGTGCTTCCTCGTGCACTCGGGCGTGGACGAGTTCCCCGCCGCCACGCGCGAGGTGCTGGACGTGGCCATGCCCATCCTCGCGAAGGCGGGCGTGCCGCTGCTCGTCCACGCGGAGCTGACGGACCACGAGCCGCCCTTCGCGGGCGACGTGCGCGCGTACGCCAGCTACCTCGCGTCGCGCCCGGCCGCATGGGAGGTGGACGCCATCCGGATGATGATCGACCTGTGCCGCAAGCACCGGGGCCCCGTGCACATCGTCCACCTGTCCGCCGCGGACGCGCTGGACGACATCGCGAAGGCGAAGGCGGAGGGCCTGCCCTTCACGGTGGAGACGTGCCCGCACTACCTCACCTTCACCTCGGAGGAGATTGAAGCCGGCGCCACCCACTTCAAGTGCGCCCCGCCCATCCGCGAGGCGGCGAACCGCGAGCGGCTGTGGGCGGCGGTGAAGAGCGGCCTCATCGACCTGGTGGTGTCGGACCACTCGCCCTGCACGCCCGCGCTCAAGAAGCTGGAGGCCGGGGACTTCTCTGGCGCGTGGGGCGGCATCGCCGGGTTGCAGCTCAGCGTGTCGGCGGTGTGGACGGGCATGCGCTCGCATGGCCTGGGCCTGGACACGCTGGTGGAGCGCATGGCGCACCGCACCGCGAAGCTGGCCGGACTGTCGGGACGCAAAGGAGCGCTCAAGCCCGGGCTGGACGCGGACTTCGTCGTCTTCGCCCCGGAGGCGCGCTTCAAGGTGGCGCCAGAGGACATCCGCCACCGGCACCGGCTGACGCCCTACGCGGGGCGCGAACTGGAAGGCCGGGTGTTGAGGACATACCTGCGCGGCCAGCGTATCTTCGACGCCACCGAGGGACTGACGGGCCCGCGCATCGGCCAGTGGCTGCCGCGCGGATAGCCCCGGCGGTCCGGGAGAGGACAACCGATGCAAGCCGAAGCACCCGGGGCGATGCACGTCGCCTTCGCCGACCTGATTGATCTCGCCGCACGCAAGGTGGGCGGCAAGGCCCTTTTGGCCAACGATGAGTTCTTCGCGCCCAAGGAAGCGATGCTGGAGCCCGGGCGCGGCGTCTTCATCGCGGACAAGTACACGGAGCGCGGCAAGTGGATGGACGGCTGGGAGACGCGCCGCAAGCGCGTGCCCGGCTACGACTGGTGCATCGTGAAGCTGGGCCTGCCCGGCGCCATCCACGGCATCGACGTGGACACCAACCACTTCATCGGCAACTTCCCCGAATACGCCTCCCTGGAGGCGTGCGAGGTGGACGGAGATCCGACGCCGGAGTCGCTGGCGGAGGACGTGTCGCGCTGGACGGAGCTGGTCCCCAGGCAGCGCCTGCGCGGCGGCTCGCGCAACCTCTTCGCGGTGGCGAACGAGCGGCGCTTCACGCACGTGCGCCTCAACATCTACCCGGACGGCGGCGTCGCGCGCCTGCGCGTGCACGGGCAGGTGCTGCCGGACTGGCACGCCCTCAAGAAGGCCGGGCTGGCGGACCTGGCGGCGGCGGCCAACGGCGGCTCCGTCGTCACGTGCAATGATCAGTTCTTCGGCACGAAGGACAACCTCATCTTCCCGGGCCGCGCGGCGAACATGGGTGAAGGCTGGGAGACGCGCCGCAAGCGCGTGCCGGGCTTCGACTGGATCGTCGTGAAGCTGGCCACCGCGGGCACCCTGCGCCGCGCGGAGGTGGACACCCACTTCTTCAAGGGCAACTTCCCGGACCGCTGCTCGCTGGAAGGCATCCACCTGGAGGAGCCGCTGCTGGACTTCGCCAACGCGACGCACCTGAAGTGGAAGGAGCTGCTGCCCCAGTCGAAGCTCCAGGCGGACCACTGCCACGTCTTCGAGAAGGAGCTGAAGGACGTGGGCCCCATCACCCACGTGCGCCTCAACATCTTCCCGGATGGCGGCGTCAGCCGGCTGCGCCTCTTCGGTGAGCCGGCGTGACGACGCCCCTGGAGCGCCTGAACACGGCGACGACAGAGGAGGCCACCCAGGCCTTCACCCGCTGCTGCGGCAGCACGAAGTGGGTGCAGCGGATGCTGGCCGTCCGCCCGTTCCGCGACGCGGAGCACCTGTACGCGGAGGCCGTGGACGCCTGGGGGCGCACGGGGCCGGAGGACTGGATGGAGGCCTTCACGCACCACCCGCGCATCGGCGACGTGTCGAAGCTGCGGGAGAAGTTCGCCTCCACCGCGCAGTGGTCGTCGCAGGAACAGAAGGGCGTGTCCGGCGCGGACGAAGGCGTGTTGCAGGCGCTGTCCCAGGGCAACCGGGACTACGAGTCCCGCTACGGCTTCATCTTCCTGGTGTGCGCCACGGGCAAGAGCGCCTCGGAGATGCTGGCGCTGCTCCAGGACCGCATGCACAACACCCCGGACGCGGAGCTGCGCATCGCTGCCGGAGAGCAGGCGAAGATCACCCGCATCCGACTGGAGAAGCTCCTCGCGTCATGAGCACCCTCAGCACGCATGTCCTGGACACGAGCACGGGCCGTCCCGCCGAAGGCCTCTCCCTCACGCTGGAGGCCCGGACGGAGGACACCTTCCGGGAGCTGGCCCGGGGCGTCACCAACGCGGATGGACGGGTGAAGGACCTGTCGGGCGCGAACACGAAGCTCGCGCCCGGCGTGTACCGCCTCACCTTCGACACCGGGGCCTGGCTCCAGGCCCGGGGCCAGCGGGGCTTCTACCCGTCCGTGCAGGTGCTCTTCGAGATCACCGCCACGGACGAGCACTACCACGTCCCGCTGCTCCTGAGCCCCTTCGGCTTCTCCACCTACCGGGGCAGCTGAAGCGTCAGACGCGCGGCGGTTCGACGGGCGCCTTGTCCACGGCGGGCAGCTTGTCGGCCGGGGCCTTGTCGCCGCCGCGCTCCGGCTTGTCGGCGACGGGCTCCGCGCAGAGCGTGGAGTTGTTCGTCTTGCACCCGCCGCCGTTCTGCAGGTCGAACTGCCAGCGGTGGCGCGGGCACACCACGTAGCGGCCCTCCTCCACCCAGCCCTCCGCCAGGTCCGCGCCCTGGTGCGGGCAGAACCGCTGGATGGAGAAGCGCTTGCCGCCCGCCTCCACCACGGTGCGCTCCTTCTGGGACTCCGTGGCGCGGATGCCGTCGCAGAACTCGCGGATGTCCTCCACCTCCACGCCCAGGAAGCCGTGCAGCACGGGCTCGTACACGTCCGGGTTGCGGGACAGGCGCAGGCGGAAGGACAGCAGGAAGTCCTCCCAGTTCAGCTTCCGATCCAGCACGCGCACGATGTCGCTCGCGCTCACCTTCATCGCGTAGCGGCTCTTGTCGCGCATCTCCGTCACTTCATCCACGCGGCGGCCCTTGAAGTCCACGCGCAACAGCCGGGTGGGCGCCTCCGTCAGTTCCACGTAGAGCGGCATGCCGACGCGGTCGTGCAGGTCCAA
Organism: Corallococcus carmarthensis; assembly: GCF_003611695.1. GTDB lineage: Bacteria > Myxococcota > Myxococcia > Myxococcales > Myxococcaceae > Corallococcus > Corallococcus carmarthensis. The sequence continues at coordinate 45,894 of NZ_RAWE01000047.1, forward strand.
CAGGTCCAGCTTGCGCTGCAGCTCCACGCGCAGGCGGCCGTGGATGTCATCCACCTCCTCGCGCATCAGGTTGCGGCGGCGCTCGCGGAAGACGTAGGCCATGTCCTTCGCGTACGTCTGGAGGTAGTCCTTGAAGTTCTCCGTCGTCACGCGCTCCGGCACCTGCGACACGAACTCCAGCGAGCCCGCGTCCAGCACGTCCCCGGGCATGGGCTCCAGGTAGCGCGTGGGCAGCGTGGGCAGGCGCTTCTCCAGGTAGGAGAAGAGGGCCGGCGCGCGCGGGAAGATGTTCACGTCCTCGAAGTTCAGGCTGAAGAGTGACGGATCCAGGAAGGCCGCGGGGCCCGCCGCCGCGATGTACGCGCGGGGCCGCACCACATCCAGCGCGCGCGACACCGCCTCGAACTTGCTGTCGCGCTTCTTCAGGCTGATGGCCGAGTACGTCTCCTTCGGGTACTCGTAGCAGGTGGGGTGCCAGATGGCGCCGGAGAACTGGGCGGAGAAGACGTCGATGGGCCCCTCCTCCGCGATGACGCGCACCAGCCGGTCGTGCATCTTGCAGTCGTTGATGTTGAGGAAGCACTGCCCGTCGCCGCGCACCATCACGCTGGAGTCGCGGTTGGTGCCCTGCTCGGACACGAAGAGCTTGATGTAGCCGCCCTTGATGGGAATCTCGCGCGAGTCCTCGCACGCGATGACGCGCTTGCAGCCGTACTTCTCGAAGATGTCCCGCAGCTCCGAGCGGCGGAACTTCGGCACCAGCACGGTGAAGTCCCGCTTCGCGATGGTGGCCAGGAACTCCGGGTCGAAGTGATCCTTGTGCTCGTGGCTGATGTAGAGGAAGCGCTCCTTGCCCGGCGTCTCCAGGAGCTCCTTCACGCGCGGCGCCAGGTGGTGGTTGCGCGGCAGCTGCATCCACGCGGAGTCGAAGGCTCCCTGGGGCGTCAGCCACGGATCCATGACGACCAGCGCTCCGGCGGTCTCCACCGCGAAGCCCGCATGACCCAGGAAGGTGATCCGCATGAACGTCGTCCCTCGTGTAGAGGGCCCGGCCGGGACGACCGCGCCCTGGAGTGGCTGTGCGCGGGCGGCCCGTGGCCCCGGCGTCAGCTAGGCTGCGAAGCTAGGGCGTCTCTTTCCAGCGGCACCCCGGCGCGCCCCTCCTGTTGGAAAGCCCACGCACGCCACGTCGGGCCGCGAACAAAAAAAGGGAGGGAGCCCGCACGAGGCCCCCTCCCCTGATGCTTTCAGGACACGCAGCGTGCGGCCCGCCTAGGGCTGGATCTCCCGGACGCTCATCCACTTGAAGTCCACGTCGGTGGCGTTGTCCCAACGGAACGTGGCGATGGGCCCGCCCCACGTGATGGGCATGGCGCCCACCGAGCCGCCGCAGTGCTGGGCATCCCCGCCCCAGGCCCCGTCGTCGGTCATGTCGTAGACCTTGGTCCAGGTGACCTTGTCCGCGTTGTCGTTGAGGTACAGCTCCAGCTTCACGGCCTCCGTGCCCTTCGCGCCCGGCACGTTGTGCATCACCGCCTTGAAGCCCACCCAGCGGCCCTTCAGCGCGGAGGTGGCCGGCTTGTACGGCGCCTGGTCGTAGGACACGTGCCAGGTCTCCTTCTCCCAGCGCACGCGGCCGTCGTAGTGCAGGCCGCCCTTGTAGCTGCTGCCCTCGCAGCCGGAGCTGTTGTCGTTGTGCTTCCCGCCTCGCGCGTACCAGGCGAAGTTGTCCTGCGTGTTGTTCACCGCGTTGACCTTCACGAAGCCGGTCATCTCGATGTTCTTCCAGTCGTTCGCCGCCTGCATGTAGCCGCGGCCCGCCAGCACGTCGCGGTCGTACGTCGCGATCTGCTTCGCGTCGTAGCCCGTGGCCGGGTAGGCGCTCATGCGGACCTTCGTGCTCTTCATCTTCCAGGAGCCGTCCGCGTTGCGCGTGATGGTGCCCTGGGGATCAAAGCGCTTGTCCGCCGTGGCGTCGTCCGCGAGCGCCCAGGCCTCTCCCCCTGGCTTGGACGGGTAGAGCATCGTCACGCCGAAGCCGTCCACGCCTGACGGCGCGGGGGCTGGCGAGGCCTCCGGAGGAGCCGTGGGCGCGGGCGTGGAGGGGTCCGCCGGAGCTTCGGTCTCCGAGGGAACGGGCTCCGGAGTGCCCTCCGGCTCGGGGACCGGCGTGGGCGTTGTGGGGATGCCAGGGGCGGGACCCGGCGCGGGGGTGCTCACCTCGCCGGTCGGGGTCGTCGTCTCACCTTCGGGGCTGGCGCCGCAGCCAAAAGCATGGAGCGCCAGCAGCAGTGCGCTGGACGTGAAGACAAATCGGTTCCGCATCGGGCAGGGGGGTTCCTTGCACGGGGGCCATGAGCCGGGCAGAGGCCGCGACGCCTTCGCCGGCGGCCTCGTCACCCACGTCCCAAGCCTCCGGGCTCACGTGCCACGGGAGGTTCGGGCGCTCGGCTGGTCTCAATGGCCCGGTGGAAAGCGTTCTCAGCCGGGGCCATTGCAAACCGCGACGGAAGTGAACACTTCCCACGGCGACAAGGGCATCCAGAGCCCCCGTCCGTCCGGCTCCCTGGCCCGGCGCACGCCTGCTCTCGGTGATACTTCCGTTTTCCCGAAGTATCGCGTCCGGATTCTCTATTTGCCGAAGATAGCCAAGGCTCCTATTTGAGAGGGGTTGGCTCCCCGTGCCTTCCCCAGGTGAACGCCTTGGAATCCCTCCAAACCATCGGCAGCCCCGTCATGTGGGGCGGCTTCATCGCTTTTGTCTTCGCGATGCTCGCGTTGGACCTCGGTGTGTTCCACCGCAAGGCCCACACGGTGAGCTTCAAGGAGGCCGGGGCCTGGAGCGCGGTGTGGGTGAGCCTGTCGCTGGCGTTCAACGCCTTCCTGTGGTGGCGCTTCGGCGCCGGGCCGGGCATGGAGTTCCTCACCGGCTACCTCATCGAGAAGTCGCTCTCCGTCGACAACATCTTCGTCTTCGTCGTCATCTTCTCCACGATGAAGGTGCCGGCCATCCACCAGCACCGGGTGCTCTTCTGGGGCATCCTGAGCGCGCTGGTGCTGCGCGCGGCGATGATCTTCGCGGGCGTGGCGATGCTGGAGCGCTTCCACTGGCTCATCTACGTCTTCGGCGCCTTCCTCATCATCACGGGCGTGAAGCTCTTCATCCAGCGCAACCATGAGGAGCACCCGGAGGACGGCTGGCTGATGCGCACCGCCCGCCGCGTGATTCCCTCCACGCCGCACTTCCACGGGCAGCACTTCCTCACGGTGGAGAACGGCCGGAAGCTGGCGACGCCGCTGCTCATGGCGCTGATGCTGGTGGAGGCGTCCGACGTGCTCTTCGCGCTGGACTCCATCCCCGCCATCTTCGCGGTGACGCGCGACCCGTTCATCGTCTTCACGTCGAACATCTTCGCCATCCTGGGCCTGCGCTCGCTCTTCTTCCTGATGGCCGGAGCGATGGAGAAGTTCACCTATCTGAAGGTCGGCCTCTCCGGCGTGCTCGTGTTCGTGGGCGCGAAGATGGCGCTGGTGGACGTGGTGCACCTGTCGCCGGCCGTGTCCCTGGGCGTCATCGCGCTGGTGCTGGGTTCCAGCATCGTGGCCTCGCTGGTGAAGGCCCGGAACACGCCGCCGCACGCGCCCACCGGTGACACGTCACCGGAGGTCCCGCGCAACACGCCGGCCCCCGCGAAGAGCTGACGCCTTTCGCCGGACAAACCTTTCCTGGCTGTGGGTCCCATGGGGTGTGGGGCTCCGGGCCCGGGCCCCCGAAGCGCATGGGGGCTCGGGCCTCTTTTTTCAGTGGGCCCGCGACAGCTCCATGAACTCCAACCAGGAGCGGATGGCGTCCTCGAACTCCTCCAGGGGCAGGTCCTGGGAGCGGCCGGGGATGGCCACCTCGCTGTGGATGGAGGCGCGGGCCCGGTTGAGCTCCAGGCTCCAGGTGTCGCCGGTGACGTCCCACCGGTCCCGCCTTCCCTGCCGCAGCGCCGTCAGCACGCGCAGCATCCCCTGCGCCCGGTCCAGATCCGGCCGCAGCTCCTGGGCGAGGTAGTCCGCCAGCACGTCGTCGGGCGGCAGGCCACTCACGACCGCCCGTCCCTGCTGATCCCACGTGAATCGCAATGTCCTGGGCACGGCCGTGACGGTCGCACAATCCGTGGATCGCGGGCCACGACCCGCCCCGGTCGATTGCGCCGGAACCCGACACTGCGGCCCTGCCGCGTGCGGCAGCCAACGGGCGTCTCCGCCCGGCGAACAGCGGCGTGTCAGACGCTGGAAAAGCAAAAGGCCGTGAGCCCTGGAGGACTCACGGCCTTTCTTTTGAAATGGGCGCGGCAGGTTTCGAACCTGCGACCCCTGCCGTGTGAAGGCAGTGCTCTACCGCTGAGCTACGCGCCCTGCTGTCTGCTGCCCGCCGCGCCACCGCTGCGCAACGGACGCGGCGGTAAATGCCATCCGCTCGCGCGGGTGTCAACGCATTTCCTAGGAGGATTCTTCCGACAGCGCCTCCAGCTTCTCGTCCAGCTCACGCAGGCGGCGCTTGAGGCCCGCGAGCTGCTTTCCCACGGCCTTGAAGTCCCCCTTCGGCGCGAAGTGCAGGGCCTTCATGACCTCTTCCTGCCCGCGGTCCAGGGCCTGCTTGCCGCGCTGGACCCGGCCAATGGCCTGGGCCAAGGCCAGGGCGCGCTTCTCGTCGGCCATGAGCTTCTCCATGGCCAGGCTGGACAGCCCCAGCGCCTGCTTCTTCAAGTCGTCCCGGATGCCCATGGTGGCGGTCCTCTGGCCTTTAGGGGCCGTCAGGGAACTCGGTCTTCAGCGCGGCGAAGACGCGGTCCGCGATGCCCTTGTAGCGCATGCGTTCGATGAGCGGCTGCAGGTCCCCGCGCATGGAGATGCGGCGCTTGAGCACGGCCTCCACGGGGTCCAGCGTGCCCAGCAGGAGCTGCTTCCAGACGGAATAGGGCGCGCGGGCCAGGTACACCGGCTCCAGCTCGTCCAGGTCGTCCGGATCCGACAGCACCCGGGCCCGCTTGATGTTGCAGTCGCCGGGCTCCACGTGGACGACGAAGGACTTGTCCAGCTTGCCCTTCTCCGCCTCGATGATGGCCCCGAAGTCGCCCTTCCAGCCCTTGCCGGCGATGGCGCACTCCGGATCTGCATTGGTGAGCCGGACGGCTTCGTCCAGCCATTCCTTCGACGGAAACTTCGGCATCGCGCCTCCCTACCCCCTACGGAAGATGCTCTTGATGCTGGAGAAGAGGCCGCGGTCGTCGCTCGGCCCGCTGCTGTTCGACGGAGCGGCCTGCGCGTTGCGCGAGGCCACCTCCTGCAGCGCCTTCTTCAACTGCTCCGGTGTGTCGCGGGTGGCCAGATCCACCTTGCGCGACATGCCGTTCGCGTCCTCCACCTGCACCTGGAGGAGACACTCCTCGGTGAGGCGGAAGTCGATCTTCCGGCCCGCGGCTGCGGCCGGCACGCGGACGGTGCCCAGGTACTCGTTGTCCACCATCAGGTCGCTGTCACCCTGGTAGATGTCCAGCTCGATGAACTGCGCGCCCGGCTGCTGCGGCGGCGGCAGGCGGAAGCTCTTCACCATCGGGATGAGCGAGTTCTTCTCGATGATGCGCTTCACACGGCCGTTGGGCATCGCGTAGCCAATGGGCATGGACAGCGCGTCCAGCAGCGTCACCGCGTCGATGCTGCCCAGCGAATCCCCCAAGAGCGCCGCGCCCAGGGCCACGCACTCGTCCGGGTGCACGCCCTTGCGCGGGGCCTTGCCGAAGTGGGCCTGGATCTTCTGCTGCACCAGCGGCATGCGGCTCTGGCCGCCCACCAGGATGATCTCGTCGATCTCCGAGCGGCTGATGCCCTTCTCCGCGAGCACGCGGTCGCAGATGTCGAAGGTGCGGTCCACCAGGTCGCCGGTGAGGTTGTTCAAGTAGTCGCGGGTCAGCGGGATGCGCAGGTCCAGCGGCTTGCCCTTGCGCTCCTCGATGTACGGCAGGTCGATGACGACGTTCGGGATGAGCGTCAGGTCGATCTTCGCGGCCTCGGCGGCGTTCTTGATGCGCTGGAGGGCGATGGGGCTTTCGGTCAGGTCGACCTTGGTCTCGTCGCGGAAGCGCTCCAGCACGTACTCCATGATGCGGTTGTCGAAGTCCGCGCCACCCAGGAAGGAGTCGCCGCCGGTGGCCAGCACTTCGAAGACGTTGCCGGCCAGGTGCAGCACGCTGACGTCGAAGGTGCCGCCGCCCAGGTCATAGACGAGGACCTTCTGATCCAGGCCCCGGTTGAAGCCGTAGGCCAGCGCCGCGGCGGTGGGCTCGTTGACGATGCGCTTGACGTCGAAGCCGGCCAGCCGCCCCGCTTCCTTGACGGCATTGCGCTGGTTGTCGTTGTAGTAGGCGGGGACGGAGATGACGGCCGCGTCGATGGGGCCGCCCAGGAACTGCTCCGCGATCGTCTTCAGCTGCGACAGCACGAAGCTGGAGATCTGCGGCAGCGTGTAGAGCTTGCCGCCCATCGTCACCGCCGCGTCCCCGTTGGGGTCCTCGACGATGTCGTAGGGGAAGTACCCCTTGAGGTCTTCCACCGCCTTCGAATGGTACTTGCGGCCGATCAGCCGCTTGGTGCCCCAGAGCGTATTCTTGGGGTTGGTGACCATCTGATCCTTGGCCACGCCGCCGACCAGCAGGTCGTTCTTGGAGGACAGCGCGACCACGGAGGGCAGGATGAGGTTGCCACGGTCCGTGGGGACGATCTTCGGGATGCGGTTTCGCACGGACGCCACCAGGGTGTTGGTGGTGCCCAGGTCAATCCCGACGATGCGAGGTCTGTCCGCCATGAAGGTCAACGTGCGCAGCTCAGGGGGAGGCCGCGCCCGTCCTCACTCTCTAGCACGTCGAGGCGTCGCGTGCGCGTTTCTAGGCGGACGCTTCCTCCCTGACTGTAGTTCTGGGCTGCCCGCCCACCAGGGAGGCTGATTCGGGGCTGCCGGGCCTACAAGTCCCGGTCTGGATCCGGTCCCAGTTCGCGCAGGCGGATCGGCCCGTCGGGCTCTGGGGGCGGAAGGGTTTCACACACCGCGTCAGGGCCCGCCGGCAGCTCGGCCAGGAAGCGCGACGGGGTGAGCAGCAGGCGTCCGTCCTCCCGGGGCAGCGAGGTGTGGGGGTACACGAGCCACAGCGCCTCCCGGGCCCGGGTGACGGCGACGTAGAAGAGGCGGCGCTCCTCCTCCTCGTTCTCCGGGGCGCGCGTGGCCTGCGACAGGGGGAAGCGCCCGTCCACGAGCCCCAGCACGAAGACGGTCCGCCACTCCAGCCCCTTGGCCTGATGGACCGTGGTGAGGGTGAGCACGTCGTCCGGGGATTCACCGTCCAGGGCGGCCCTGGCGGAGAACTCGGCCACCAAGGCGATGGCGGACAGGAAGCGGGGCACGTCCTCGAAGCGGCAGGCGAACTCCTGGAGCTGGCGCAGGTCCTCCGCGCGAGGGTCCTCCGCTTCCGGGGCGGCCGGGGGCTCGCGCGCGGCCAGCACGTCCTTGATCAGCGCGCCCGGGCTCCCCAGGCTCCGGAGCCCTCCGGCGGACAACGTGGTCATCAGCGCCTGGAAGCGCTGGAAGGCGGCCTGGGCCTTGCGAGGCACGTGGGCCTGGACGTCCGGGTGGGCCAGCGCGTCCGGCAGGGACAGCTCCGGGGGCAGCGCGGCCAGGGCGGTCCACAGGTGCTCGGTGCTGGCGGTGCCCACGCCGGGGAGCTTCCGCGCGAGCCGCTTGAAGGCCAGTTCGTCCGCGCGGTGGTGCGCCCAGCGCAGGTGGGCGAGCGCGTCCTTGACGTGGGTCTGCTCGAAGAAGCGCACCCCGGAGCGCACGCGGAACGGCAGCCCGTGGCGCGCCAGCTCCAACTGCAGCTCCAGCGAGTGCAGGTGGGCGCGGTACAGCACGGCCATGGACTCCAGCCGCTGGCCCCGGGCGCGCAGTTCGAGGACGCGCTCGGCGACGAAGGCGGCCTGGGCCTTCACGTCACGGGTGGGGACCACCTGGGGCACGGGGCCGGGCGCGCCGTCGGACACGAGCGTCTTGGGGAACTGGCGCGTGTTGCGCGCGATGACGGCGTTGGCCAGCCGCAGCACCTGGGGCGTGGAGCGGTAGTTGCGCGTGAGCGGGTAGATGCCGCAGCCGGGGTAGCGCTGGGGGAAGTCGATGATGTTGGTGAACTCCGCGCCCCGGAAGCTGTAGATGGACTGGCAGTCGTCGCCCACGACGGTGAGGTTCTTGCGCTCGCCCACGAGCAGGTCCACGAGGTCGCCCTGGAGGCGGTTCGTGTCCTGGTACTCGTCCACGAGCACGCCCTGGAAGCGCCCGGTGAGCTCCGCGCGGATGGACGGGTGGTCCTCCAGGAGCCGCTTCAGGTGCGCGAGCAGGTCGTCGTAGTCCATCAGGTGCAGCTGCACCTTGCGCTGCTGGAAGCGGCGCGCGGTGGCGAACACCTCCGGGGCCACGGGGAGCATCTCCCTGCGCCGGTCCACCAGCACCTGGGACACGGGCTGCTGGAGGTTGGTGGCCAGGGAGACCAGGTCCAGCAGCGCGTCCGGGCGCGGGAAGCGCTTGTCGCTGCGCAGCTTCCGCTCCGCCAGGCACGTGGCCATCAGGTCGCGAGCGTCCTCGCGGTCCAGCACCGTGAAGCCGGTGGAGAAGCCCAGCGCCCCCGCGTGCTGGCGCAGCAGCACGTGCGCCGCGTGGTGGAACGTGCCGCCCAGGAGGCTGCCCACGTCCGCGAAGCCGCCGGCCAGCTCCTCCACGCGGCGGATCATCTCGCGCGCGGCCTTGTTGGTGAACGTGAGCAGCAGCAACGAGGACGGCGGGACGCCCCGCTCCAGCATGCGGGCCACGCGGTACGTGAGCGTTCGCGTCTTGCCGGAGCCCGCCCCGGCGATGACCAGCACGGGCCCCTCCCCTGCTTCCACCGCCGCGCGCTGCTCGTCGTTGAGCGCGCCGTCCAGGTCCAGACGGCGCGGGGGCGCTCCGGCGG
>NZ_RAWE01000480.1 GCF_003611695.1 Corallococcus carmarthensis
GCGTTGACGCTGACGCGCTCTCCAGGCTGGGCCTCCGCGTGCACGGTGGCGGCGAGGGCGACGCGCAGATTCAGCACGGAGCGGTGCTGAATCATCACGCCCTTGGGGCGGCCGGTGCTGCCGGAGGTGTAGATGATGTAGGCGAGGTGCTCCGGCGTGACGCCCGTGGCCGGCGCGTGCGAGGGCTCGTGTGAGAGCGCGTCAGCGTCGGAGTCCAGGCAGATGTCGTGCGCGGAGTGGGGCGGCAGCGTGTCGCGCAGGTGCTGCTGGGTGAGGACGACAGGCGCGCCGGTGTCCAGGAGGACGTGGGCGAGCCACTCGCGCGGGTAGCTGGGGTCGATGGGGACGTATGCGCCACCGGCCTTGAGGGTGCCGAGGATGCCGACAAGGGCCTCGACGGAGCGCTCCACGCAGAGCACCACGCGCACGTCGGGGCCGACGCCCAACTTCACCAGCCGGTGCGCGAGCTGATTGGCGCGCGTGTCCAACTCACGGAAGGTGAGCTGCTCCTCGCGGCAGATGACGGCCAGGGCTTCGGGCGTACGAAGGGCCTGGGCGGCGAAGGCGTCGTGGAGGCAGAGGTCGCGGGGGAACTCAGCGCTGGGGCCGTTCCAGTC
>NZ_RAWE01000481.1 GCF_003611695.1 Corallococcus carmarthensis
ACCCCCGCGTCGTCGCCGGTGACGTTGGCGGAGACCGGTAGCACGCTGCTCTACCCGCTGTTCAACCTGTGGGGTCCGGCCTTTCACGAGAGGTATCCGAACGTCACGATCACCGCTCAGGGCACCGGTTCTGGTGCCGGGATCGCGCAGGCCGCCGCCGGGACGGTCAACATTGGGGCCTCCGACGCCTATCTGTCGGAAGGTGATATGGCCGCGCACAAGGGGCTGATGAACATCGCGCTAGCCATCTCCGCTCAGCAGGTCAACTACAACCTGCCCGGAGTGAGCGAGCACCTCAAGCTGAACGGAAAAGTCCTGGCGGCCATGTACCAGGGCACCATCAAAACCTGGGACGACCCGCAGATCGCTGCGCTCAACCCCGGCGTGAACCTGCCCGGCACCGCGGTAGTTCCGCTGCACCGCTCCGACGGGTCCGGTGACACCTTCTTGTTCACCCAGTACCTGTCCAAGCAAGATCCCGAGGGCTGGGGCAAGTCGCCCGGCTTCGGCACCACCGTCGACTTCCCGGCGGTGCCGGGTGCGCTGGGTGAGAACGGCAACGGCGGCATGGTGACCGGTTGCGCCGAGACACCGGGCTGCGTGGCCTATAT
>NZ_RAWE01000482.1 GCF_003611695.1 Corallococcus carmarthensis
CCCTTCAATCTCGCGACGGGGCCGCTGCTTCGGGCGCTGCTGCTGACGTCGGCGCCGGGAGAGCACCTGCTCGTCGTGGTGGTGCACCACATCGTCTCCGACGGCTGGTCCATGACGCTGCTGGTGCGCGAGGTGGCGATGCTCTACGGCGCGCTCGCGCGAGGCCTGGCCGCGCCCCTGCCTCCGCTGGGCGTGCAGTACGCGGACTTCGGCGTCTGGCAGCGCGAGTGGTTGCAGGGCCCCCGCCTGGAGAAGCAACTCGGTTACTGGAAGCAGCAGCTGGCCGGAGTGCCCTCCGCCCTGGAGCTGCCCACCGACTTCCCCCGCCCCGCCACCCGTGACGGCCGGGGTGCACGGCATGACGTGCTGCTGCCGCGCGAGTTGACGGACGCACTGAAGGCCCTGGCCCAGCAGGAGGGCGCCTCCCTCTACATGGCACTGCTGACGGGCTGGCAGGTGCTGATGGCCCGCTACTCCGGCCAGGAGGACGTCACCGTCGGCTCCCCCATGGCGGGCCGTACGCGCGGAGAGGTGGAGGGCCTCATCGGCCTCTTCGTCAACGCCCAGGTGCTTCG
>NZ_RAWE01000483.1 GCF_003611695.1 Corallococcus carmarthensis
CTCGATGCGGAAGCCACGCACCTTCACCTGGAAGTCGGCGCGGCCCAGGTAGTCGAGCATCCCGTCGGCACGCCAGCGCACCACGTCTCCGGTGCGGTAGAGGCGGGCACCGGGCTTGGAGGAGAAGCCATCCGGGATGAAGCGGTCCGCCGTCAGCTCAGGACGGTTGAGGTAGCCGCGGGCGACGCCCTCGCCGCCGATGAACAACTCACCCGCGACACCGACGGGCACCGGGCGCAGCGTGCGGTCCAGCACATAGACGCGCACGTTGGGGAGGGGCCTGCCGATGGTGGGCGTGGGAGAGGCGTCGAAGGCGCAGGCGGTGGCGTCGACGGTGCACTCGGTGGGACCGTAGACGTTGAAGACGCGCGGGCGCGGGGCCTGGGCGAGGTGACGCCAGGTGGCGGGGTCCACCGCTTCACCGCCCACGAGGACGCGGCGGGGGATGGACTGGCGCTCCAGCAGGCCTTCGTCCAGCAACAGGCGCAGGTGCGCGGGCGAGCAGTCGAGGACGTCCAGCGAGTCCTTCTGGATGCGATTGACGAGCTCGCCCACGTCGGCGCGGGCCTCGT
>NZ_RAWE01000484.1 GCF_003611695.1 Corallococcus carmarthensis
GTGCCACGCCCGAGGCGGCCAAGGCTCCCTGAGGCGCGGGGCTACTCGGCGCCAGGGGGCATCAGCTCCTTGGCGACGAGGTTGCCCATCACGGCGTCCTTGGGGATGTAGCCGTCGGCGCCGGCCTCGCGGCAGATGCGCTGGAGCTCCTCGACGTTCTCACCGGAGCACAGCAGCACCTTGATGCCCTTGAAGAGGCTGTTGCTCTTGATGAAGCGGCAGAACTGTTCGCCGTTCACGTTGGGCATGCGCACGTCCAGCAACACCAGGTCCGGGCGCGTCTGCTTCTTCAGGATGATCTTCGTGGCCT
>NZ_RAWE01000485.1 GCF_003611695.1 Corallococcus carmarthensis
ACCAGCACGTTCCGTTCGAGAAGCTGGTGGAAGCCCTCCAGCCCGTGCGCGACCTGAGCCGCAGCGCGCTCTTCCAGGCCATGTTCTCCCTGCAGAACACGCCCATGGAAGCCCTGCGCGTGCCGGGCCTGTCGTTCGAGCAGCTTCCCCTCGAAGCGAACTCGGCGAAGTTCGACCTGACGCTGACGTTGCAGGACTCTCCCCAGGGCTTCATGGGCGTCCTGGAGTACAGCACCGACCTCTTCGACACCTCGACCGTGCAGCGCATGGCGGGCCACCTGGGCGTGCTGCTGGAGGCCATCGCCGCGCAGCCGGACTCGACGCTCGCGAGCCTGCCCCTGCTCACCGCTCCGGAGCGACAGCAACTCCTCATTGACTGGAACGGCCCCAGCGCTGAGTTCCCCCGCGACCTCTGCCTCCACGACGCCTTCGCCGCCCAGGCCCTTCGTACGCCCGAAGCCCTGGCCGTCATCTGCCGCGAGGAGCAGCTCACCTTCCGTG
>NZ_RAWE01000486.1 GCF_003611695.1 Corallococcus carmarthensis
TGGCTGACGGATGCGTCGGAGCGGGGCCTCTTGGAGACGCTGGGGGCGTTCCGGCAGCCGGAGGCGCTGACGGGGCCGCAGCAGGCGTTGTTGCGCGTGCTGGAGCGCGAGGGCCGCATCGAGGCCCTGTCGGTGGAGGACTGGGAGGAGCGCGAGCGGCTGCGGCGCGAGGAGGAGCTGCGGCAGGCGGAGGAGGAGGCCTGGGCCATCGAGGAGGCACGCCGGCGCGCGGAGGCGGAG
>NZ_RAWE01000487.1 GCF_003611695.1 Corallococcus carmarthensis
CCCCCCGACCTTCCCTATCACCTCTGGAATCCGCCCTGGCCTGCCATATGTTTTTCCATCCAAGCACTTGTATATCTCACCAAGTCGACGAGCGTTGAAATTCTTCGGTACTGTCAGAGCGCCGGTGACTTCATCAAGATCCCGCTTATTCGCGCAACCCTCCTTCATGGCCCCTTTCACTATCTGTTCGAGCTTCGCCCAGTCCAGAGCATCAAAGTTTCCGTCAAGGGCCACTTGTTCGAAGACCGCCAAAAGTGGGACAGTCATCTCGTATAGTTCACCTCGAATACCATTTCCTGTTGCCATTTCGCACAGTCCTTTTGGGTGTTGATAAAATTAATTATCGCTTTTAGTCTGATTGTCGTTCCGGGAGTTTTGGCACAAGACCCTCAATGGTCGATCAGCATCTCAATGGCATTCTTGAGGCTTGATGCTAGTTCCGGAAAACCGCTGTGCCCCTCTACGCTCGCTTCTGAGTAGGCGTTACC
>NZ_RAWE01000488.1 GCF_003611695.1 Corallococcus carmarthensis
GCTGGAGCCGAAGGTCACCTCGACCTCTGCGATGACCGGCGTGATCAACCAGCAGGGCGTGTTCTTCTTCGTCGATACCCACGTGCAGGAAGACCCGACCGCCGAGCAGCTATGCGAAGCGACCCTGCAGGCGGCCTACCGCATGAAGCTGTTCGGCATCGAGCCGAAGGTGGCGCTGCTGTCGCACTCCAACTTCGGCAGCCACGATTCCAAGGACGCGCTGAAGATGCGCCAGGTGCGCGAGCTGCTGCTCAAGCGCAACCCGCGGCTGAACGTGGACGGCGAAATGCAGGGCGACACCGCATGGGATGAAGCGCTGCGCCAGAAGCTGCTGCCGGGCTCGACCCTGCAGGGTCGCGCCAACCTGTTCGTGCTGCCGAACCTGGAAGCGGCCAACATCGCCTACAACCTGGTGCGTGTGTTCACCGACGGCGTGGCGATCGGCCCGATCCTGATGGGCGTGAACAAGCCGGTGC
>NZ_RAWE01000489.1 GCF_003611695.1 Corallococcus carmarthensis
CCTGTTGTGCGCGTGCGTCATTGCATCCGCAATCTCTATGAATATTTTCCATGACTGTGGAATTGTAAGCGGTGCGCCATTTACTAAGTCACTTAGCGTTTGCCCCGGTATAAAATCCATGACAAAGAACGGTTGGTCATCAGTCGTTTTGTCGAAAGAATGAATTTTGACAATATGAGGATGCGAGAGGAGAAGCAATGCTCTGGCTTCTTGCTCGAATCTTTTGCGCTTTTCTTCGTTTACAACAAGGTAGCTATGCAGGATTTTTATGGCGAATACATTTTTGTCAGTTGTGCGCACAGCCTTGTACACTACACTGGTCGCGCCATGTCCCAGTGCTTCGGTTATATCGTATTCGCCGACAAGAAGTTCGCCTACTAAATTCACGGCTTTAGATCCCCCGCTTATATTATAAAGCCTTCCATCGATGAACGTTTCTATCGATAGGAAGTGTACCGGAAGGCGTTAGCA
>NZ_RAWE01000048.1 GCF_003611695.1 Corallococcus carmarthensis
GCGCTCACGGGCCTGGTGGGGGTGGGCGGCGGCTTCCTCATCGTCCCCGCGCTGGTGCTCCTGGTGGGCCTGCCCATGAAGCAGGCGGTGGGCACCAGCCTGCTCGTCATCGCGCTCAACTCCTTCGTGGGTTTCGCCGGCTACCTGGGCCACGTCGAAGTCCCCTGGCTCTACCTGGGGATCTTCACGGCCATCGCCGTGGCGGGCATCCTCATGGGCACCTGGGCGTCCCACTACGTCTCCCAGGCGGCGCTCAAGCGGGCCTTCTCCGTCTTCCTCGTCGTGATGGGCGTCTTCATCTTCTTCAAGAACCGGGCGGCGCTCACGCACCCGGGCGATGCGCAAGCGACGCCCGCGGCCGCCACGGCGGCAACGCCCCGGTGAAGTCCCTGTCAGTTCAAGGAGAGGCGGATACTCGCGCCGTTGACCGTGCTCACGATCGTCATCCGTGCGTCACCCGCCACGGCAGCCGCGCGCGAACCTCCGAGCCCCAGAAAACGAAAAAGGCCGGCTGCCACAGGGGCAACCGGCCTTCTTCTTCTTGGAGCCGACATCCGGATTTGAACCGGAGACCTACTGATTACGAATCAGTTGCTCTACCAACTGAGCTATGTCGGCGCACCGAAAGCGGCGCGTAAGTACCATCCGCATCCGGACCCGGCAAGGAGTTTCTCCGCGCCTTTTCAAGCGCCCTCCCCCACGCCCGCTTCTATCCCCCAGAAGCCCTGACATTCATGACACAGCGCATCTGGCGGAGTGACACACCGCGTCGGCTAAGTCCGCGACTTTTCTCCATTATTTGGAGAAATGGTCGCCTGCCAGCGCGGTTGAACTCGCGTGGCGCCTATGCACATAAGGGCACCGCTTTCCCCAGCGGCCCCCATTCCAGGTGGGCCCTCAAGGAGCACGTTCCATCATGGCCAGCGAAGAGACTTTCATGCGCGCCCCGGCCCCTACGCCCAAGCGCACCATCTACACGGAGGCGATGGAGATCTTCCACTTCGCGGCGGATCTCATCGGCCTGGACAAGCGGGTGCGTCTGGAGCTCGAAGAGCCCGACTACGAGCACATCTTCTACGTCACCGCGAAGCTCAAGGACCGCCTGGTCCCCCTGCTCCCGGAGGAGGCCAAGACCTTCGCGGACCTGCCCGTCACCCAGGTGCGCAACCCCGAAGGCCTGGAGCGCCTGGCCAACGGCAACCTCATCCTGAACGGCCGCGCCCTGCTGGGCTCCGACGTCGCCATCCGCCACGGCCACCTGCGCCTGCCGGACGGGCTCGTCTACCAGCTGGTGCCCGGTGAGTCGCAGCGCTTCAAGGCCTACCGCGTCCAGCACAACCAGGCCCGCGGCCCGTACAAGGGCGGCCTGCGCTACCACCGCGAGGTGTCCCTGGACCTCTTCAAGGCCCTGGCCGCGGAGATGACCTGGAAGACGGCCATCGCGGAAGTGCCCTTCGGCGGCGGCAAGGGCGGCATCCAGCTGGACCCGCGCGAGTACGGCCGCGAGGAGATCGAGGCCATCACCCTGCGCTTCATGTACCGGCTCAAGAGCCTCATCGGGCCGAACATCGACATCCCGGCGCCGGACGTGGGCACCAACCCGGAGATCATGGCGCTGCTCTACCGCCAGTTCTCCGACGGTGAGCGCGAGCGCCACAACCTGCGCGGCATCGTCACCGGCAAGGACGTGCGCATCGGCGGTTCCGAAGGCCGCGGCAAGGCCACCGGCCAGGGCGTCGCGTTCTGCATCGAGGACTACTACGCCGACCGCGGGGAGAGCGTGAAGGGCAAGACCTTCGTCCTCCAGGGCTTCGGCAACGTGGGCAGCCACGCCGCCATCATCCTGTCGAACATGGGCGCGCGCCTGCTCGCGGTGAACGACGCCGACGGCTCCGTCTTCAACGGCGACGGCATCGACGTGAACGCGCTGGCCGCCTACGTGGCGGACCCCAAGAACCTCAAGCGCTCCGTCATCGGGTTCCCCGGCGCCCAGCGCATCGAGAAGAAGGACCTGTGGGACGTGCAGGCGGACATCCTCGTCCCCGCCGCCCTCGGTGGCGAAATCACCGCGGACGTCGCGGAGCGCCTCAAGGTCAAGCTCATCGCGGAAGGCGCCAACGGCCCCACCACCCCGGAGGCCGACCGCGTCCTGCAGAAGCGCGGCATCGAGCTCATCCCGGACATCATCGCCAACGCCGGCGGCGTGACGGTGTCCTACTACGAGTGGATCCAGAACAAGCGCATGGAGCGCTGGAGCGAGGCGGAAGTCGATCAGCGCCTCGAGCGCGCCATGAAGCGCAACTACCGCATCATCCGGGACATCTCGCGCAACCAGCCGCGCAAGACGGAGATGCACGACAGCCGCCCGTACTGCATCGGGAAGACCGTGGACAGCCGCTGCGCCGCGATGATCCTCGCGCTCAAGCGCATCGAGGCCCACTACCTCCTCGAGGGCTTCTCGCAGTAACCGGTCCGTCCGGCTCCCGCTTCGCCCCCCGGGGCACGGTGTCTTCCCTCTTCACAAGGGGAAGGGCCGTGCCCCGTGGTGTTTCAGTGCATCACCCGCTCGCGGTCCACCAGGAGCAGCGGCGCGTCATCCAGGGTCTCGTAGGCCACGATGCGCAGCCCCACCCCGCGGCTGTTGCCGGGCCGCCCGTCCTTGCGGCCAAAGGCCAGCGCCACCTGGTAGCGGACCTCGCACAGGCACGTCATCTCCGTGCCGTCCTCGCCCGCGAACGTCACCTTCAGCTTCTCGCCCAGACCCAGCGAGTCGCGCACCTCGATGAACATGCCCCGCGCGCTGATGTTGCGGCCAATGCCCCGCATCATCCCGTCCTGCGTGGACAGGTACACGGTGAAGATCTTGTCGAAGCGGAGGTTGGAGCGGCGTTCCTGGGGCTGCGTGTTCATTCGGGGAGGGCTCCGAAACAGGTGGGGACAGGGGCAAACTACACGGTAGCCAGATGTAGGCAAATAATCACCTACATCCACCCTGACACACCATGACGCACGCTGGCGCACCCTGTTCCGTTTCACGGGAAAGCGCTGCCCCCGGCGCGGCCTTCAGTGGCAGCATCCGAGGGCTGTCCATCCCCCCTTTTTCCGGGAGTTTCTCTCCGTGAACCGCTTCCTGGCCGCCGCCTTTGCCCTCCTTGTGCCCACGCTCGCCCTGGCCGACGTGGACTCGCGCTTCGCGAAGCTGCGTGACGAGTCCGAGCCCCTGGGCGGGCTGGGGGCCTTCCTGGAGAAGTACGTGGGCGAATGTGACGGGGCGCTCGTGGATCCGCAGTGCAAGCAGCAGGCGGAGGCCTTCCGCAAGAAGTACACGGGCAAGCGCCTGTACATGATCGTCACCGAGGACGACGCGGGCATGCTGTCCGCGGGCGACTTCAACCCCGGCACCAACGAGTACACCATCAACATCACGCCCTTCTTCGCGGGCGGGAAGTACGGCATGAGCCACGGCGCGCCGAAGAAGGCGGACGCGCAGGGCAACCCGGTGATGAACTACCTCACGGTGAGCGGCACGGCGCCGGAGATGTGGAACGGCGGCACCTTCCAGCGCGTCTTCAGCACCCGGGGCGTGCGCGCGCAGGTCGTCTTCACGCCGCAGTCGGTGTGGACGCTGCCCAAGAAGGGCGGCGGGAAGAACTACGGCGTCAACGCCCGCATCGAGGCCATCCTCGTCACCGAGGGCCGCACCGGCAACCAGATGGGGCTGTGGATCAACGGCAAGGACGCGGCCGCGAAGTAGCGCGGCCGGCCGCGGCGTTCAGCGGGCGATGGCGATGTACTGGAGCGCGTCGCCCCGCTGGACGCGCAGGAGGATGCTGGCCCCGGCGCTGCCCCGCTCCAGGGCGGCCTTCACCGCGGCGGTGTCCTTCACCCGGCGGCGGTTCACCTCCATGACGACGTCGCCCGCGCGAAGGCCGGCCTGCTCCGCCGGGCTGCGCGGCAGCACGCCGGACACGAGCGCGCCCAGGAAGGCCTCGTAGCCCAGGGGCGCCGCCACCTCCGGCGTCAAATCCCGCAGCACCAGCCCCAGATCATTCGCGGAGCTGCCGCCCCGGTTGGAGAGCCCTTCGGTGGCCTCCTGCGCGGGCCGGGCGACGAGCCGCACCGCCACCTCCTGGGTGCCGCCGTCGCGCAGCAGCGTCAGCTTCGCCTCCGTGCCCGGCGCCAGGAGCGCCACCTTGCGCAACAGCTGGAGGTAGCTGCCAATGGGCCGGCCGTTCACCGCCACCAGCCGGTCCCCGGGACGGATGTGCGCCTGGGCGGCGGGGCTGCCCCGGTAGACGTCCTTCACCACCGGCGCCGTGGCGGTGGCGTCCGCGCCGTCCTCGTTGATGACGACGCCCAGCCAGCCGCGCTCCAGCTTCCCGTTCTCCCGCAGGTTGGGCAGCAGGTCCTTGACCAGGTTGATGGGCACCGCGAAGCCAATGCCCTGCCCCTCGCTGATGATGGCGGTGTTCACGCCAATCACCTCCCCCTTCATGTTGAAGAGCGGGCCGCCGGAGTTGCCGGGGTTGATGAGCGCGTCCGTCTGGATGAAGTCGTCGAACTGGCCCACGCCCAGCACGCGCTCCTTCGCCGAAATCATCCCGTGCGCCACCGAGTGGTCCAGGCCGAACGGGTTGCCGATGGCCACCACCCAGTCCCCCACCTCCAGCGCGTCGGAGTCCCCCAGGAACACCGAGCGCAGCGTCCCCAGCCCGGCGCCATTCAACCGCAGGAGCGCCACGTCCGTGGACGCGTCGCGGCCCACCACGTCGGCGGGGAACTCGCGGCCGTCCGCCAGCCGCACGGACACCTGCTGCACCGGCACCTCGCGGGGGCCATCCTTTCCGGGCGTGACGCCGGAGCCGGACGGGTTCACCTCCGGGCCCTGCGCGTTGGCCACCACGTGGTTGTTGGTGACCACGAGCCCGTCGGGCGTCAGCACGAAGCCGGAGCCGGTGGAGCGCTTCACCGCGCCCACCACCGCGCCGGGCGCCACCGTGGTGATGTTCACCACGCCCGCCTCCACCGCGCGGATCAGCGGCGCCAGCGACGTGGGGGGCGTGAAGTGGGGCAGGCCCGCGTAGCCCTTGGGACGCTCGCGCCACAGCGAGGACACGCCCGCGGTGGCAGGGGCGTCCGCCACGGGCAGCGGAGCGGCGAAGAAGGCGATGTGCTCGCGCACCCGGGCCTGGAGCCAGGGCGTGAGCGGATCCTCGGCGGCTCCCGCCACCGGGGCGAGCGCCACCGCGAAAAGGACGCTGAGCAGTCGGACGGACACGGGGCGGCAGCTTACACGGCGGGCCATGGCGTCAGGGCCCAACAGACCGGTGGCCTCCGCCCTTCCCGGCCCGCGCCCCGGATTTCAGGGGACGCGGGCACGAGAGGGACTTCAGGCCTGGGCCGGGGCCACGTACCGGGCGACCTTCACCCGGGCGGGGCGGATGATGCGGTCCTTCAGGCGGTAGCCCGCGCGGAACTCGGCGACCACCTTCTGGTCGTCGGCCGGCACCGGCGTCACTTCCATGTCCGCCGCCTCGGCGATATTCGGATCATACGGGCGCCCCACCACCTGGAGGCGCTCGATGCCGGTGGCCTGGGCCTTGGACAGCAGGCTGTCGCGGATCATCCGCACGCCCTGCACCAGGGGGGAGGTGTCCTGCTGGCTGTTGGCCAGCACCAGGTCCAGCTCGTCGATGGCCTCCAGGAGCGTGCGGGCCACGTTGCCGCGCTCCACGTCCAGCATCCGCTCCCGCTCGCGGGTGAGGCGCTGCTTGAACTCCTCCCGGTCCTTGGTGAGGTCCTGGAGCCCCCGAGCCAGCTCGTTCACCCGGTTGCGCGCCGCCTCCAGCTCCGCCCGGAGCCGCGCCACCTCGCCATCCTGGGCAGCCTCGGCCTGCGTGTCGGAGTCCGCGCCTTCCGCCTGGGTGTCGGCGGGGGCCTGCGTCTCCGGGGTCTCATCGCTGCGGGGATTGCCATCCATTGTCGAACCTGCGCCAGGGGTTGGAAGAAGCGGACCTCGGTGAGCGGCGCGAACCTAACCGCGAGGGAGGCCCTGTCAACGCGCCTAGTGGTTGGAGGGGGCCGCGGGCGGCGCCTCCGCCATGAAGCCGTGATCCACCTGCCCCGTCACCTCGTCGATGATCTCCACCTGGGCGGCGCGCAGGGAGTAGTAGAGGAGCCACCGCTCGGCGGCCGTCAGCGTCCCCGGGGGCAGCGCCTCCTCGATCTCCTGTACCGTGAGCCGGCCGTCCTTCAGGCCCTTGGCGAACAATGCTTTCCGCGCGACGTAGCTCTTCCCAATCCGGTTCTCCACGGCGACGCCTCCTTGTCGTTGGAAAGTAATTTCGCCCACCGGTCACCGCAGGCTGGCGGTGGATCCGGTGGGCGAAGGGCTGCCCGGAGGGCAGGCAGGCTCAGCTCAAGAGTCGAGCTTGCCTTCAGCGTGCTGCGTGGGCGGGACGGCCGGCTCGGACTCCGTGCCCCCCACGGGGTGCGCGGAGATGACCGTGCGGGCCTCGGGGTGGAGCAGGCCGCGCTGCGCCTGCACCTTGGGCCCCAGGATGGTGATCATCGCCTCCTCCTCGATGACCTCCGTCGCCAGGAGCCGCGCCGCCAGGGCCTCCACCTTCTCGCGGTTGACGTTGAGGACCTCCCGGGCGCGGTCGAGCGCCTCGGAGACCATCTTGCGGACCTCTTCGTCGATCATCCGCGCCGTCTGCTCGGAGTAGCTGCGCGTCTCCGGCAGGCCCGCGGAACGCAAGAAGCCCGGTCCCTGTTCACCGCTCAGCGCCACCGGACCCAGCGTGCTCATGCCGTAGTCGCGGACCATCATCTTGGCGATCTCCGTCGCCTGCTTGATGTCGTTGGACGCGCCGGTGGACACCTCGCCGATGAAGATCTCCTCCGCCGCGCGGCCGCCCATCATGCCCGCCATCTTGTCGCGCAGTTCGTCCAGCGACATGAGGTAGCGGTCCTCCAGGGGCAGCGACATGGTGTAGCCCAGCGCCGCCAGGCCTCGCGGGATGATGGACACCTTCGTCACCCGCTCGGCGTAGGGCAGCATCCAGCCCACCACCGCGTGGCCCGCCTCGTGGTGCGCGACGATCTCCTTCTCGCGCTCGTTCATGCGGCGGTTCTTCTTCTCCAGACCCGCCACCACGCGCTCGATGGCCTCCTCGAAGTCCGCCCGCATCACCGCGTCGCGGTTCTTGCGCGCGGCGAGCAGCGCCGCCTCGTTCACCACGTTGGCCAGGTCCGCGCCGGCGAAGCCCGGCGTGCGCGAGGCGATCTGCTTGAGGTCCACGTCCTGGCCCAGCTTCACGCCCTTGGCGTGGATCTCCAGGACCCGCTCACGGCCGCGCTTGTCCGGACGGTCCACCAGCACCTGCCGGTCGAAGCGGCCCGGGCGCATCAGCGCGCTGTCCAGAATCTCCGGACGGTTCGTCGCCGCCAGGATGATGAGGCCCGCGCGGCTGTCGAAGCCGTCCATCTCCGCGAGCAGCTGGTTGAGCGTCTGCTCGCGCTCGTCATGGCCGCCGGCCACGCCCGAGTTGCGGCTCTTGCCGATGGCGTCCAGCTCGTCGATGAAGATGATGCACGGCGCCTTCGCGGTGGCCTGGGCGAAGAGGTCGCGGACACGGGCCGCGCCGACGCCCACGAACATCTCCACGAACTCCGAACCGGACAGGTTGAAGAAGGGCACGCCCGCTTCACCCGCCACGGCCCGGGCCAGCAGCGTCTTGCCCGTGCCCGGAGGGCCCACGAGCAGCACGCCCTTGGGGATGCGGCCACCCAGACGGCGGAACTTCTCCGGCGTCTTGAGGAACTCGACGATCTCGCGGAGCTCGTCCACGGCCTCGTCCACGCCAGCCACGTCCTTGAAGCCCACGCCGGTGTCGTTTTCCGCCTGCACCTTCGCGCGCGTCTTGCCAAAGGACATGACGCTCTGCGGACCCTGGCCCATGCCGCCGGACATCCGGCGCATCATGAAGCTCCAGAAGAGGATGAGCAGGCCCATGGGGATGAGCCAGATCCACAACACTTCACTGAAGCTCGACTGCGGGACGGCCTCGAACTGGATGCCCTTCTGCTCCAGCAGGGGCACCAGGCCCTCGTCACCGGGGACGCGGTAGGCCATCCACGGCAGGGCGCTGGGCTCGCTGCGCAGGGTGCCGCGCTCGCCCGGAGGCGGCTGGGCATTGTCCTTGAGGAAGCCCTTCACCCACTCATTGGAGATCTGCACACGGCTGAACTGGTTGTTCTCCACCGCGTCGCGCAGTTGGCTGTACGACACCCGGCGCACGCCCGCGTCCTGAAACACGTTCCGGAACAGCAGGAACCCCAGGACGAGCAGGAGGATGTAGCCCAGTGGTGAGCCGAACTTGAACCCACCTTTCGTGGGTGTTGGCTTGTCGCTCTTCTTTCCGCGCGGGCCCATCCCCGGCGGCAGGTCCTGTGGCTTCATCGTCGGCACGCTCGCCCTCCCCCTCCCCCGTACACACGACACCATGTCGTATGACGGTTCCCTCAGCCGGCCAAAGATGGTCACCCCCGCCAAGCCGTCAACCGCAGGGCGTGACAGGACGACGACGAACGCGGGCCCGACTGTCCGATCAGCGGCAGTCGACGCGGACCAGGGGCTCCCTTGCGAACTCACTGCCCAACAGGTAACCGCGCCCGTCCTCGAGGAACGTCACGGCCTCGGCCTGGGCCTGGCTGGCTCCCGGCACTTCCACCACCTGCGCCTGGACGAAGTCCTCCAGCCGCTTCGCGTCCGGGCGGCGCAGCTCCCAGACGCGGGTGTACGTGCGCACCAGCAGGCGCTCGCCGGAGGGGTGCAGGGCGGCGGCGGTGGACAGGCGGTCCACGTCATCCGGCACGCGCAGGGTGCCCAGCTTGCGAGCCTTGCCCATGCCGCCGGGCTTCAGGCCCTCCACCGCGTACAGGTCGCCCAGGGACGCACGCGTCTTCGTGAGCACGCCCACCTGGCCGGAGCGGGTGTCGACGATGAGTGACTCGGCGTCGTGAGCGCCGTCCTCATAGGTGAAGGGCAGCGACTCCACCGGGAGCGTGGCGTCCGCGACGGTCGCGGGCTCGGGCAGCCGGAACAGCCGCACCTCCTTGCGCCGCTCGAAGTTGTCGCCGGTGTCCGCCAGGAAGATGCAGGACTCCTTGCCGCCGGGCGCGCACGGGCCGACGGCGATGTCCTCGATGTCGCGGGGGTCCGCGCCGGTGAGCTTCAACGTGGCCTTCACCGCGCCCGTCTCGTCCAGGGCGAACAGCTCGAAGGCGTTGTTGGAGTCGTTGTGTCCCCAGAAGATGCCCGGGTGCTGCTGGCTGGCGGCCAGCCCGGACAGCTCCGGGACCTGGCGGGGCACGGCGCCCGTCTTGCGGCCGTCCGCGTAGATCACGCAGCCCTCCATCCCCGTGGCGGGCACCTGCTGCATGCCGGCGTCCGGCGCGTTGGCGCCGGTGGGGGTGGGACGGGAGCTGGAGCAGGCGGCGGACACGAGGAAGCCCGCGGCGGCGAGGAAGCGCGTGGAGGGACGCACGGTCAGTGGTCCAGGTCCAGCAGCCGGGCCAGCGTCTTCGCGTCCGCGTCGGGGAAGCGGTACTGGCCCATCTCCTCCAGCGCCACCCAGCGGTGGTCGTGCACGCGCAGGTGGTGGATCTCCGCGTCCGGGTGGCTCAGGCGGCAGCGGAACACGCGGAAGTCGATGTCGTAGGTCGGGTACTCGTGGCGGGTGTGCATCACCTGCTCGAGCACCTCGATGTGGACCCCCATCTCCTCCTGGAGCTCGCGGGCGAGCGCCACCGCGTCGTGCTCCCCCTCCTCCACCCGGCCGCCCGGGAACTCCCACAACAGGGGCAGCGACGCGGTGGGAGGACGCTGGGTGATGAGGTAGCGACCCATCTCGTTCTGGAGCATCGCGCCGACGACTCGCACGTGACGACGGGTCATTCACTTCTCCTCGATTGGGGTCCCAAAGATGGACGGCAGGGTGCGGCGGCGTAACACAGCGCCTGCCCGGCGCCAATGCGCAAGGCCCCTCCTTGGGAGCAGCGTGCGCATGGCCGGGACGCGTGGCCACCCCGCCCGGCCCCGTCCTGGAGGGGCGGGTCCGGAGTCTCGGCGTGGGGGCTCCGGAAGGCCCGGTGGAGGGCTGGACCCTGGGGGGAGCGGGCTGTTGGGGACTTCACGTCAGGAGGAGGCGCTCCCCGGCCGGGCCGCCATCCACGAGGGGGGCGTGTGGGATTCAAGTGACGCGAGGGCCGGATGGCGCCATGCTCGGGGGATGACACAGAGTCGGAGAGAGCGGGCCGAAGCGCTTGGCGCCGCGCTGAAGGCAGCGCGGCAGCAGGCGGGGCTCTCCATGGAGGAAGTCGCCGAGCATCTGGAACTGGGCGTGGAAGTCCTGGCCCGCGTCGAGCGAGGGGTGATGGTCCCCACCATCCCCACGCTGAGCCGGCTGTGCGCCCTGATGAAGCTGGATCCGGACAGCCTGCCGGACCTCCCGGAGCTGAGTGATTGACGCGTCTGGCGGGCCCCTCTCCGGCCCGCCGGCGCGCCGCCCGTCTCTTCAGCCCAGCCGCCCCACGAGGTGCGGCTTCCCCTCCTCCGACAGCACCCGGAACGCCACGCCCGCGGACTCGCGAGCCGTCTGGAACGTCACCCGGGAGGGCAGGAGGAGGGGCTTCTTGAAGTCGCAGTCCAGCCCCAGCGCGTCCGCCTGGGCCGCCTCCCCCAACTCCGACACGCAGCGCGCGAGCGTCCACATGCCGTGCGCGATGGCACGCGGGAAGCCGAAGGGCTTCGCGGTGATGGCGGTGAGGTGGATGGGATTGAAGTCGCCGGAGGCCCGCGCGTAGCGGCGCCCGGTATCGGCGGGGATGCTCCAGGGCGAGGGACGGCTGGACGCGAAGCGCGCGTCGTCCGGCGGCGGGGCCTTGCGAGCGCCATCCGCGTCCTTCCGGGTGGCATGGCGGCGCAGCATGGTGCTGACGGCCTGCCACAGCAGCTCGCCCGTGTCCTGGGACTCCACCCGCGTCTCGATGTCGAACTCGTGGCCGGCGGGCACTTCCCGCTGGCCGTCGAAGCGGCAGGCCACGGTGAGCGCGGCGGTGTCCGGCAGGCGGCGGTGCTGCTGGATGTGGTTGCGCACGTGCACGGTGCCCAGCACGGAGTACGGGAAGTCGGGCAGGCCCAGGAGCTGGAGGTGCAGCGGCGTCGCGAGCACCTGCGGGTACGTGAGCGGCAGGAAGCCGTCGGCGTCGAAGCCGCACGCGGTGCGGTAGCGCTCCAGCAGCACGGGCGACGCGCGGCAGCCATGGGCCCGCAGCGTCAGGGCCGGCAGCGTGGTGCGGCCCCGGGACTTCCCGAAGGGCAGCGCCGCGCGCAGGAGCGTGGCGGGCATCGCCGGGAGCGAGTGCAGGTCGAGGATGGGAGCGGACATGCGGCGGATTCTCCGACACCCGCCCCCGCCGCGCCCGGGATTTGTGAGTCCGCCGGTGTCAGCTCTTGAGCCCGTGCCGGCGCAAGAGCCGGTACAGGTAGACGCGGTCCATGTCCGCGGCGGCGGCGGCCTGGGACACCTTGCCTCCGTGCAGCTTGAGGAGCGCTTCGACGTAGTCGCGCTCGAAGGACTCCAGCGCCCGGCGCCGCGACTCCGCGTACGTCAGCAGCGGGTCCACCGCACGGGAGGCGGGGACCAGGGGATTCGCGGCATCGGGCGCCGTGGGTGGCAGCGCGCTCTGGAAGACGAGGCAGCGCTCCAGGTGGTTGCGCAATTCGCGCACGTTGCCCGGCCAGGCGGCGCGCTGGAGCCGTGCGAGGAAGTCCGGCGTGGTGAGCTTGGCGAGCTGTTCGGGCGTGGCGCCCAGCCCCGCGAGGATGCGCTCGACGATGAGCGGGATGTCCTCCGTGCGCTCGCGCAGTGACGGAATCGGGATGCCCACCACCGCGAGGCGGAAGTAGAGGTCCGCGCGGAAGCGGCCCGCCTGGACCTCCTCGCGCAGATCGCGGTGCGTGGCCGCGATGACGCGCACGTTGACCGCCTGGTACGTGTTGGAGCCCAGCCGGCGGATCTCCCGGTTCTCCAGCACGCGCAGCAGCTTCGGCTGGAGCTCGGCGGGCAGTTCGCCAATTTCGTCCAGGAAGATGGTGCCGCCGTCGGCCTCCTCGAAGGCGCCCACGCGGCGCTGGATGGCGCCGGTGAAGGCTCCCTTCTCATGGCCGAACAGCTCGCTCTCCAGGAGGTTGGGCGGGAGCGCGCCGCAGTCCACGACGAGGAAGGGCGCGTTCGCGCGGGCCCCGGAGCGGTGGATGGCGTGCGCCGCGCGGCTCTTGCCCGTGCCCGTCTCCCCTTCCAGCAGCACCGTGGCGTTGCTCGCCGCCGCGCACGCCATGCGCTCGAAGCTGGCCCGCGTCGCGGCGGAGGTGGCGACCAGGTCTCCGAAGGTCGCCCGCTCCGACGTGGGCAGCGGACCGGGCTCTTGCTTCAATTCAGGGAGCGCTTCCGTCTGCCTTCGCGGCATCGGCAGTGCGTCCTCGAAGTCCGGCCCCATCGCCGGTCGCTCGGGCACCACCACCTCGTCCCGCGCGTCGTGGCGCGCGAGCGGATGGCCCCCCGTGGATCCGCTCCGCCCCCGGGCTCGAGACTGACGCCACCGGACCCCGTCCACGTAGGTCCCCGGACGTTCATCCGGGGCCCGCGCGCGCGCCCCCTTCTGCTCCGGCTTCATCTCGCAGTGGAAACGCGACACGGCGGACTCCTCGTTCGACAGGTTCATTGAGGACACGGTTCCCCCCGGGACCGATGGGCGTGTGGTGGACCGCGCTCAGTAGGCGCGGAGGATCTTCAGACGCCAACCCTGCGGCCACAGCTCGTCGTAGCGGCCGCGGTAGCCGCTGTAGTCCGAGTCGTACCACTGCGACTCGCCCGCGGTGCTCGGCCGCCACACCGCCGTGTAGAGCGTCTGCCCGTTCACCACGAACGGCTCCAGCAGCTTCAGGCGCCAGCCCTGCGGCCACAGCGAGTCATACGTCGCGCGGTAGGAGGCGTACGTGACGCCATACACCTGCAGCTCGCCCTCGGTGCTCGGGCGCCACACGGCCGTGTAGTACGTCTGCCCGTTCACCACGTACGGCTGGAGCAGCTTCAGGCGCCAGCCCTGCGGCCAGAGCGAGTCGTACGTCGCGCGGTACGACGCATACGTGGCGCCGTAGAGCTGGAGCTCGCCCTCGGTGCTCGGGCGCCACACGGCCGTGTAGTACGTCTGTCCGCTCACCACGTACGGCTGGAGGATCTTCAGGCGCCAGCCCTGCGGCCACAGCTCGTCGTACTTCGCGCGGAAGGCCGTGTACGAGGCGCCGTAGAGCTGGAGCTCGCCCTCGGTGCCCGGGCGCCAGACGGCGTTGTAGAGCACCTGCGTTCCCACCACGTACGGCTGCAGCGTGTGCAGGCGCCAGCCCTGCGACCAGAGCTGATCATACTTCTCGCGGTAGTCCGCGTAGGTGCGGGCGTAGGCCTGGATCTCCGACTGCGTGCCCGGCTCCCACACCGCCGTGAAGGTGCCCGGGAGGTTGGGGACGCCCACGTCCGTGTACTGGGTGATGCGGCACGTGGACGTGTTGGGCAGCGGCACCTCATTGCGGCGCAGCGCGCAGGCGCGGATGGCGGCGGCGGCGCTCGCGTTGTCCGCGTCGTAGTACGTGGAACCCGGCGTCATCCAGATGGGCGACGCGGGCGAGTGCGGGTTCTTCGCCACCTCCGACGTCGCGGTCGCGCGGATGCCCAGGTCCAGCGCCACGCCGTCGTCGTAGGTCACCTGGTTGTTCGTGCCCATGCGGTGGCAGCCCAGGCACACGTTGCCGGCGACCTCCACCTTGTAGGCCTTCCACGTCGCGAAGTCGGCGCCGATGAAGCGGTAGGGCTGGTCGCGGTTGAAGCCGAAGTCGCCCGCGCCCGGCAGCTTGTTCACGCCGGTGACCTGCGTCAGGTACGGCGAGCGGACGATGGCCCCGTTGTCATGGCAGCGCACGCAGCGGATGGACGCCGTGTCCGCGGGCGTCTTCCAGCTCCACGCGCCCGTGCCCTTGGAAGGCGCCTTCACGTCCGCGCCGTAGAGGGTGCCCAGCGCCTGGTAGAAGCAGGTGGCGCCGTTCTTCTTGTTCGTCTGGATGACGGCGATGTCGCCGTAGTAGTTCGCCGCGTTCCCCTGCTTGCGGCAGTGCGCGACGATGGACACGTCCGCCGTGTCCTTCAGCACCTGGAAGCGGCTGCCCGGATCACACTGCTGGTTGAGCCGGTTGGGCCGGTCACACTTGCCGTTGACGTGATTCGTCGTGGGCACCACCGTGCCCAGCTCGCAGTTGAAGTCCGGCACCGTCGCGCCGATGGCCGCGTCACACTTGGCCGCGTACTGCTCCAGCGTGTCCGACAGCGCCGACGTCTGCTGGGCGAGGACGGGCTCATCGGAGGACGACACGAGCCGGTGCTCGGCGTTCATTCCAGTGCCATCACCACACGCGCCCAGCCCGGCCGTGACGGCCAGGCCCAGCAGGGCCCACACCGCACGCAACGAAGTCTTCATGACGAATGCCTCTCGCTTCCCTGGAGACACGGCGACGACGCGCGCGTGGAGGCATGCCTTCCGTCAGCCGACGGCTGGACCTGTGGCCCGGGACCCCTCCCGGGCATGTTCCTGCACCCCTCATGGGGCATTACGCCGGGGCTTCTGGATATTCCCGGACATTTCCCCCGGGCTTTTCGGCGGGGTCAGCGCACCGTGAGGTCCACCACGAACTCCGCGGCGGTGTCCCCCTCGCGCGCCGCGTCCACCACGTCGGGTCGTTCGTCGCCCACCCACAGGCCCAGCACGTCGTAGACCAGCCACTGCGCCAGGGATCGGGACGCCCCCTGCGCGGAATCGCGCGGCACGCCGGACAGGGCGCCCTGCGCCTCCATCAGGGCCCGCGCCAGCCGCGCGGGCACCACCCAGCACTCCGGGCGCACGAAGGCAGGCACCAGGAAGAGGCAGAACGCGGCCTCCGTGCGCGTGAGCAGCGCATCCAGGCGCTCGCGGCCCAGGCGGAACGTTGGCAGCCACTGCCCCTCTCCGCGCTGCTCCAGCTTCGCCACCGGCACGCGGACCACGCGGCGCGTGCGCACGAAGCCCTCGCGCTCCACGGACACGACGAAGGCCACCTCCGTGGCCCCGTCCGTGGGCGCGGCCGGCTGACGGTGCACGGCCATGGACAGGGACAGCGGTGAGGCCACCAGCGAACCCAGGTCCGCCTGCACGCGCTCCAGCTCCGAGCGCAGGCCTTCGAGCAGCCCCGCGACCAGCTCCGACGTCTCCTCGCGGAAGCGCTGCGGATGACGCTGGGCGGCTTCCGCCTCCACGCGGCCCACCGCGCCCACGAGCAGGTCCTCCAGGTCGCGGTCGCGCAGCCACGTGCGGCCGCCCACGGGCACCGCGCGCGTCGTGTGCAGATGGCGCAGGGAGGCGGTCAGCGTCGTGGGCTCGGAGGGCTCAAAGGGAGGCGCGTGCTTCCCCTGCCCTGCTCCGGCCTGGAGGAAGGACTGGAGCGCACGGGCGCGGAAGCGGGCCCGGGGGGACGGGTGCTCCAGCAGGCGGCGCACCTGGCGCCGGTCCGTGGCGGTGCGCACCAGGGCCAGCGTGGCCAGCTCCGCCTCCGACGAAGCTTCATCGGGCGCGCACCACAGGAGGAACTCGATGGCCGCCTTGCGCAGCACGGGCTTCCTGCCCATGCGCCAGGTCACCTCCTTGCGCCAGGCGACCAGCCCGTCCAGGCCGGGCCGCGCGGGCGTGCGGAAGCGCGGCCACATCTCCGCGCACTCCTCCGCCAGCCACACCAGGTGCGTGAAGCCGGGCAGTGACTCCAGCTTCGCGCGAGCGCGGGTGCGCCGCTCGAAGGCCTCCGGCACGCCGCGCCGGATGGAGGCACGGAACAGGCGCTCCTCCAGCCACAGGAGCGCGAGCGCCAGCGCGGGCTCGCTCTTGCGCATCGTGCCCTGACAGTGGTCGAGCACGAAGCGCGCATGGCCCAGGTCGGCGGCCGTCTCGAAGTCGCTCTGCACGAGCGCGCCCAGGGCTCCGCGCAGCCCGTCCACCGGAGGCGCGTCGAAGAGCGTGAGCAGGTCGCAGAGGTTCTCCACCACCGCGGGCGGCCCGCCCACCTCCACGGTGCGCGCCAGCAGGAGCCCCGCGCGCGAGCACCAGTCCGGCTCCTTGCGCCCGTTGGGGTAGCACGCGAGGAAGCCGCGCATGCCGCTGCGGCCGTCCGGCGACGTGGCCAGCGCGAAGAGGCGTTCGCCCAGCACTTCACGGGCCTCGGGCCAGGGGATGCGGGCGGCGCGCGTGCGGATGAAGTCGGTGAGCTTGTCGCGGCCGCCGTCGCGGGTGTCGGGGAGCAGGGAGCGCAGCTGCTCCAGCAGGTCCACCGACTTCGCGCCCGTGCCCATGACGTACTTCAGGTCCACCTCCACGGCGTCCTGGAAGCGCAGCGCGCGGCCGTCGTAGGTGCAGGGCACGTCGCGCACCAGCGTCGACAGCGCTTCCGGGTGGCGCTTGAGGTAGCGCGTCAGCACCGTGGACACGGTCACGGTGGTCTCGCGTTGGATGCGTTCGGCGTTCTCCGTGTCGCCCGCGTCGCGGAGCGCCATCACCGCGGCGCGCTGCCGCGCGAGCACCTGCTTCAGCAGGCCCGGGCGCGGATCCTCGTAGGGCCAGAGCAGCTCGTTGAGGGTGGACAGGAGGAAGAGGAGCTCGGCCGGAGTACGCTCGCCAGGGGACAGCCGCTCCCACGCGGCGGCCTGGGCCCGGTTGCGCTCCTCCAACGAAGCACCGCGCACCCAGCGGGCGAAGTCCTCGCGCCAGTCCGCGCTCGACGCCACGGCCTCCTGGGGCGCCGTGGCGGCGACGCGCGCATGGAGCGCCTGGAGTGACTCCGGCCAGGAGGCTTCAACCAACGGCTGCATGCGACCTCGACGGGCTCACCCGGACCTCGGGGGGCTGGCGGGGACCAGGGCCTGGGCCACGGGACTCGGGGCCACGGTGATGACCACGGACTTCGACGTGGGCGTGCGGCTCTTCTCCGCGAAGCTGTCCACCGGCACCAGCACGTTCGCTTCCGGGAAGTATGTGGCCGCGCACTGGCGCGGGATGTTGTACGGCACCACCAGGAACTCGCGCGCCACCCGCGTCTCCCCCTGGAAGTGGCTGGTCAGGTCCACCTTCTGCCCCGCCGTGAGCCCGCGCGCCTTCACGTCCTCCGGGTGCAGGAACACCACGCGCCGCCCCTGGCGGATGCCCCGGTAGCGGTCGTCCAATCCATACACGGTGGTGTTGTACTGATCATGCGAGCGCAGCGTCATCATCAGCAGCTGCCCGGGCTCCAGCCGGTGGCGCGGCATCTCATGCACCGTGAAGTGCGCCTTGCCATCCTTCGTCGTGAAGCGCCCCTCGCGAGGACCGTTGGGCAGCGCGAACCCGCCGGGCTCGAGCACGCGGCGGTTGAAGTCCTCGAACCCCGGGATGCACCGCTGGATGAGCTCGCGCACCCGGCCGTAGTCCTCCACCAGCGACAGCCACGACACCTTCGAGCGCGCCCCCAGCACCGCCTGCGCCAGCCGGGCCACGATGACGGGCTCGCTGAGCAGGTGTTCGGACGCGGGGGCCACGGCGCCGCGCGACGCGTGCACCATCCCCATCGAGTCCTCCACCGTCACGAACTGCCGCCCCGCGGCCTGCACGTCGTGTTCGGTCCGTCCCAGGCACGGGAGGATCAGCGCGCGCTTTCCATGCACCAGGTGCGCGCGGTTGAGCTTCGTGGACACGTGCACCGTGAGCCGCGCACGGCGGAGCGCCCGCGCGGTGAACTCCGTGTCCGGCGTGGCCGACAGGAAGTTGCCGCCCATGGCGAAGAACACCTTCACGCCCCCGTCATGCAGCGCCTGGATCGTCCCCACCGTGTCCAGCCCGGTGTGGCGTGGCGGCGCGAAGCCGAACTCGCGCGACAGCGCGTCCATGAACTCCGGCTTCGCGTGCTCCCAGATGCCCATGGTGCGGTCGCCCTGCACGTTGCTGTGACCGCGCACCGGGCACACGCCCGCGCCCTGCTTGCCGATGCTGCCGCGCAACAGCGTGAGGTTCACCACCTCCTGCACGTTGCCCACCGCGTTCTTGTGCTGCGTGAGCCCCATGGCCCAGCAGAAGATGGTGCGCCCGGAGCGCGCCAGGATGTCCGCCGCCGCCTCAAGCTGGTCTCGCGGCACCCCGCTCTCCTCCACCACGTCGTCCCAGGACACGGTGCCCAGGTGCGCCGCGTACGCGTCGAAGCCCGCCGTCTTGCTCGCGACGAAGGCCCGGTCCACCACCGTACCCGGCGCCTTCGCCTCCCGCTCCAGCAGCGCCTTGCCCAGTCCCTGGAGCAGCGCCACGTCGCCGTTGATGCGCACCTGGAGGAACAGCTTGTTCAGCGCCGTGCCCGGGCCGAACAGGTGCAGCACCTCCTGCGGGTGCTTGAAGCGGTTGAGCCCCGTCTCCGGCAGCGGGTTGACGCTGACGATTTCACACCCCCGGCGCGCGGCGGCCTGGAGCGCCGTCAGCATGCGAGGGTGGTTGGTGCCCGGGTTCTGCCCGATGACGAAGATGGCCTGCGCGTGGTCGAAGTCCTCCAGCGTCACGGACCCCTTCCCAATGCCAATCGTCTCCGAGAGCCCCGTGCCGCTGGACTCGTGACACATGTTCGAGCAGTCCGGCAGGTTGTTGGTGCCGAACTGCCGAACGAACAGCTGATACAGGAACGCGGCTTCGTTGCTCGTGCGGCCGGACGTGTAGAAGGCCGCCTCGTCCGGAGACCCCAGCGCGTTCAGCTCCTCCGCCACCAGCGCGAAGGCCTCGTCCCAGGAGAGGGGCGCGTAGTGCGTCGCGCCCTCGCGCAGCACCATGGGGTGCGTGAGCCGGCCCGCCTTGCCCAGCCACAGGTCGGACTGCTCCGCGAGCCGCGCCACGCTCCACTCGCGAAAGAACTCCGGCGTCACGCGCTCCTGCGTGCCCTCCTCCGCCACCGCCTTCGCGCCGTTCTCGCAGTACTCCTGCACGGAGCGGTGGGACGGATCAGGCCAGGCGCACCCCGGACAGTCGAAGCCGTCCTGCTGGTTGATCTTCCAGATGAGCTTGCCGCCGCGCCACGGGCCCGCTTCCCCCAGCACATGCTTGAACGCGCTCAGGACCGCGGGGACCCCGCCCGCCACCGTCTTCACCGGCCCCACGTCCGGAGGCCGGGCCTCCAGCGGTGGCTGCGCCGCCGGCACCGCCAGTGCGTTCCCCTCCCCGTCCTGTCCCTGATCCATGTCCCACCTCTTCGCGCGGCGCGACTCTACCGCGCCCGCGCGTTCCCGACAGGCGGGGGGCTTGGCGCGGCTCTCCCGGTATCACCCGGAAACTGGCATTCCAAGCTTCCCGGGACTCATGCAGGATGTCTCACAAGCGGCGTGCCCTTGAGAGGCGCCCGCGCCCCCCGCAGTCCTGGAGTGCCTTCACATGAACGCCATCCGTCCCTTCGCCGCCGCCGCGCTGCTCCTGTCCGCCCCTGCCCTGGCCGCGCACAGCATCCAGTCCACCCACGGTCTGTACATCGGCGACAACACCGGCACCTACCCGGCCTCCGGCGTCAACCTGAACATCAGCTGGAACGAGAGCACCTTCGCCGCCTACGCGAGCTTCCACGGCGTCGCCAACGGCAACACCTACGACTTCAACCTGGTGGGCTCGTCCGTCACGTCCGTCACCGCCTTCAACATCACCGGCCTGTGGAACATCCAGCGCAATGGCGTGCTCATCTGCGCGGGCTGCACCGGCAGCGCCTATGGCCTGGACGCGTCGGTGGGCAACGCCATCAAGTTCTACGACAGCACCTACCGGTACCACTTCAGCGCCTACGTGGACGCGCGCCAGGACTACTGACGCACGGCGTCCAACAGGTCACGGGGGGACGTCCGCCATGCACGGCGGCCCCCCGCTGCCCCGGGGGTTCGGTTAGGGTGCCCGCCAAAGCGCCCCTTCCTGGCGCCCTCTTTCCAGGAGTCTTCCGCATGTCCCGCATCATCCGCGCCTCTCGCGGCACCACCCTCTCCTGCAAGGGCTGGGTGCAGGAGGCCGCGCTCCGGATGCTGATGAACAACCTCGACCCGGACGTGGCCGAGCAGCCCGGGGACCTGGTCGTCTACGGCGGCACCGGCAAGGCCGCCCGGGACTGGCCTTCGTTCGACCGCATCGTCGCCAGCCTCCAGAGCCTCACCGACGACGAGACGCTGCTCGTGCAGTCCGGCAAGCCCGTGGGCATCCTGCGCACGCACCCGGACGCGCCGCGCGTGCTCATCGCCAACTCCAACCTCGTGGGCCACTGGGCCAACTGGGAGCACTTCCACGAGCTGGAGAAGAAGGGCCTGATGATGTACGGCCAGATGACGGCCGGCTCGTGGATCTACATCGGCACGCAGGGCATCCTGCAGGGCACCTACGAGACCTTCGCCGCCGCGGGCCGCTTCCACTTCGGCAGCGAGGACCTGGCCGGCCGGCTCATCCTCTCCGGCGGTCTGGGCGGCATGGGCGGCGCGCAGCCCCTGGCCGCGACCATGAACAACGCCGTGTTCCTGGGCGTTGAAATCGATCCGCACCGCGCCCAGCGCCGCGTGGAGACGCGCTACCTGGACGTCGTGGCCAAGGACCTGGATGAAGCGCTGGCGCTGGCGAAGGACGCGCAACAGAAGCGCGTGGGCCGCTCCATCGGCATCATCGGCAACGCGGCGTCGGTGTTCCGGGAGCTGTACAAGCGCGGCATCAAGCCGGACCTCGTCACGGATCAGACGAGCGCGCATGATCCGCTCAACGGCTACATCCCCACGGACCTGTCGCTGGAGGCCGCCGCGGAGCTGCGCAAGCGCGACCCCGAGGGCTACGTGAAGCGCGCCCGCGAGTCGATGATCATGCACGTGCAGGCCATGAACGACTTCCAGGCCGCCGGCAGCCACGTGTTCGACTACGGCAACAACCTGCGCGGCCAGGCGAAGGTGGGCGGCATGCAGAACGCCTTCGAGTTCCCCGGCTTCGTGCCCGCGTACATCCGCCCGCTGTTCTGCGAGGGCCTGGGGCCCTTCCGCTGGGTGGCGCTGTCCGGAGACCCGGAGGACATCCGCCGCACGGACCGCGCGGTGCGCGAGCTCTTCCCCCAGAAGGCGTCGCTCAACCGCTGGCTGGACATGGCCCAGGAGCGCGTGGCGTTCCAGGGCCTGCCCGCGCGCATCTGCTGGCTGGGCTACGGCGAGCGCGCCAAGGCGGGCCTCGCCTTCAACGAGCTGGTGCGCAAGGGCGAGGTGAAGGCGCCCATCGTGATTGGCCGCGACCACCTGGACTGCGGCAGCGTGGCGTCCCCCAACCGCGAGACGGAGGCCATGAAGGACGGCTCGGACGCGGTGGCGGACTGGCCCATCCTCAACGCGCTGGTGAACGCGGTGAACGGCGCCTCGTGGGTGTCGTTCCACCACGGCGGCGGCGTGGGCATGGGCTACTCGCTGCACGCGGGCCAGGTCATCGTCGCGGACGGCACGCCGGAGGCCGCGCGCCGCATCGAGCGCGTGCTCACGTCCGACCCCGGCATGGGCGTGCTGCGCCACGCGGACGCGGGCTACCCGGAGGCCATCGACGTGGCGAAGGAGCGGGGCGTGCGCATTCCCGGCCTCACCGCCTAGAGTGCGCCGGATGCCAGTTCGCGTCCGAGCCTTCGTGATGACCGCGGTGATGGGTGTGCTCGCGGCCTGCACACCCACCACCGCCGGGCCCATGGTGATGCGCATGGGCCCGGGCCTGCCCCAGGAGAACTTCTTCCAGGTGGGCGTGCGCGCCGGCCCCCGCCTCAACGCCCCGCAGCTGTCGGAGCGCGGGGAGAACGACGCCTTCCAGGGCGACGCGAAGCCCTTCGTGGCCAACCAGTGGGGCATCGCCCTCGACGGCTCGGTGACGGTGCCCGTGAGCGAACGGCTGGCGTGGCACCTGGGCCTGCAGGGCGAATTCGTCGGCCTGCCCGTGCCCGCCTACGGCGTCTACACCGGCGTGTCGTACTACATCGGTTCGGAGCGGCTGGGCCTGTCGCCGGCCCTCTCCCTGCGGGGCGCGTCCGACTTCGGCCTGGGAGAGAACGACAGCACCAGCAGCCTGTTCGGCGCGGAGGCCACCTGCGCGTTCACCGTGCAGCCGGAGCCCGGCATGTCGCTGGGCCTGGTGCCGTTCATCAGCGTGCAGCAGTCACTGGTGAACCCCGGCTCGCAGGTGACGACGTACTTCTACGGCGCCGTGGTGGCGGCGCAGCTCAAGTTCGGCGAGACGCGCACGAAGCTGGAGCTGTCCGGCGGCTTCGGCCGGGCGCACTCGGGCGACACCAGCTGGAACGCGCCCGTCGTGGGCGCACGCGGAGGACGCTGAGCATGGAAGCCCTGGACCTGTGGGTGCGCAACACCTCCGAGGTGCTCACCGTGGAGGGCACCCACCGCGAGCCCGCGGAGACCGCCCTCACCCCGCGCCCGGGAGCGGGCATTGGCGTGAAGGACGGACGCGTGGCCTACGTGGGCCCGGAGGCGGGCCTGCCGAAGGGCGCGCTCACGGACGCGACGGAGGTCATCGACGCCGAGGGCGGCTTCGTGGGCCCGGGCTTCGTGGATCCGCACACGCACCTGGTGTTCGCGGGCGAGCGCTCCCACGAGTTCGACCTGCGCAACCAGGGCGCCACGTATCTCGAAATCGCGAAGGCGGGCGGCGGCATCGTCAACACGGTGAGCGCCACGCGCGCCGCGAGCGAGGAGGAGCTGGCGACGCTCGCCCTGCCCCGCCTGGAGCGGCTGCTCGCGCAGGGCGTGACGACCGCCGAGGTGAAGAGCGGCTACGGCCTGTCCCTGGCGGATGAGCTCAAGATGCTGCGCGCGGTGCGCCGGCTGGGTGCGCTGTCACCGCTGGAGCTGGTGCCCACGCTGCTGTGCGCGCACGCCGTGCCCGCGGAGTACAAGAGCCGCCGCGCCGAGTACTTGGACCTGTGTATCAACGAGATCTTGCCCGCCGTGGCGCGCGAGGGCCTGGCGCGCTTCTGTGACGTCTTCACGGAGGAGAGCGCCTTCACAGTGGACGAGTCGCGCCGGCTGCTCAACGCGGCCAGGGCGCTGGGCCTCACGCCGCGCCTGCACGCGGATCAGCTCACCGCGTGTGGCGCATCAGCGCTCGCCGCGGAGGTGGGGGCCGCCAGCGCGGACCACCTGGAGCAGGTGACGGACGAGGGCATCCGCGCGCTCGCCGCCGCGAACGTCACCGCCGTGCTCGTGCCCACCTCCACCCTCTTCCTGCGCATGCGCCCCTACGCGCCCGGCCGGAAGCTGCGTGACGCGGGCGTCAACATTGCTTTGGGTTCCAACGTAAATCCCGGTTCTTCCATGACGGAAAACACGGCCCTGGTGCTGGGGCTCGCCTGCCTGGAGAACGGCCTGTCAGCCGCGGAGGCCTACTGGGCCGCCACCCGAGGGGCCGCGCAATGCTTGGGGTTGCAACGGCAGGGGCGTCTGGCCGTAGGTGATGCGGGCGACCTGGTGGTGTTCGCCTGTCGCAGTTACAGGCATCTGCCTTATCATCTGGGTATCAGTCACGCGCGCGTGGTGGTGAAGGGTGGACGTGTGGTGTTTCGCGCGCGAATGAATCACTGCCCCTGAGTGGATGCCGCTGAACAACTGGCATCGGCCGAGGGGGCAGGTGGAACTTCCCTCGTGGGCCGGCCGTTGTAGAGATCAGCTGCCACCATGTGCCGATTATTTGGATTCAGATCCGCCGTTCCCGCCGCGGTCCACACTGCTCTGGTGACCGAGAGGAATTCCCTCCTCATCCAGTCGCGTGAGCACAAGGACGGCTGGGGCATCGCTACCTATGGCCCGGAGTGCGCCCCGCTCGTCGCGCACGGCGTGGGTCCCGCGCACAGCGACCCCGACTTCGAGCGCGTGTCGAGCCAGGTCTCCGCGCGCACCGTGGTGGCGCACATCCGCCAGGCGAGCGTGGGAGCGGTGGAGCTGCGCAATTCGCACCCGTTCCACTTCGGCCGCTGGTCCTTTGTGCACAACGGCACGCTGCGCGAGTTCGCGAAGCACAAGGCCACCGTGGAAGGGCTCATCCACCCGGAGCTGCGCGTCAACATCAAGGGCACCACGGACAGCGAGCGCTGCTTCTACCTGTTCCTGTCGCGGCTGTCGGCGCGCGGGCCGCTCGACGGAACAGTGAGCGTGGAGGCGATGGCGCAGGCGCTCGCGGAGACGATGACGCTGGTGTCCACGCTGACGGACGTGCCGGGAAGCCGCGAGCCGAAGGAACGCTCCGCGATGAACTTCCTCGTCACGGACGGCGAGGCGATGGTGGCCACGCGCCGCAACCGCACCCTCTTCATCTCCTCCGGCATCGGCGGCTGCCCTGAAGGCCTGCGCGCGCCGAACACGGGCGTGCCGCTGCAGCAGTTCCTGGTCGCCAGCGAGTCGCTGTGCGGCGGGCCGCACTGGGTGCCCGTGGATGAAGAGGACGTGGTGGGCGTGGACTCGCGGCTCGTGTTCCACCGCTGGAAGGTGCAGACGCTGGCGGACGGGGTGCTGAACCCGCGGCCGCAGGCCCAGCACTCCGTGGCCTGATTCAGCCCAGCCACGCCTCGAGCAGCGCCGCCGGACGCGCGCCGAAGGCCTCCACGTCGAGGCTCCGCGCGTCCTCTCCCGCATGGCGGAGCGTGACGCGCAGGAAGTCGCGCGGCGCGGCCTGGGGGATGCGGTCCAGCCACTCCACCAGCATCGCGTGATCGCCTCCCACCAGGTCCAGGAACCCGGTGGCGTACAGCTCGTCGTAGTCCGTCAGGCGGTAGAGGTCCGCGTGGTACAGCGGGATGCGGCCTTCGTACGGGTACACGATGGCGAAGGTGGGACTGGCCACCTCGGACTGCGCCACGCCCGCCCCTTCCGCCACGCCGCGCACCAGGTGCGTCTTGCCCGCGCCCAGGTCGCCAACCAGCCCCACGAAGTCCCCGGGCTGGAGCAGCTGCCCCAGCTTCACGCCCAGCCGGTGCGTCTCCTCCGGCGAAGGCGACACCAGCCGCCGTGAGCGCGTGGGCTGCGCCGCACCGCTCATCGTTCCCACCGCACCCAGACGTGGCCCAGGCCCACCAGGAGGTCCGTGGCGATGAGGCCCATCAGCCCGCGCTGCTGGGCCATCAGGTCGCCCGCGAGCCCGTGCGCGTAGACGGCCGTCCACGCGGCCCTGGGCAGCGGGATGCCCTGCGCGAGCAGCGCGCCGCACACGCCCGACAGCACGTCACCGGTGCCGCCGGTGGCCATGCCCGCGTTGCCCGTGGGGTTGATGAACACGCGGCCGCCTGCCTCCGCGATGAGCGTGCGCGACCCCTTGAGCACCACCGTGACGTTGAGCGACGTGGCCATGTTGAGCGCCACGCCCACGCGGTGCGCCTGCACGTCCTTCGTCGTCCGGCCCCACAGCCGCGCCATCTCCCCGGGGTGCGGCGTGAGCAGCACGGGCCCCTTCGCCCGGCGCAGCACCGTGAGGTCCTCCGCCACCGCGTTGAGCGCGTCCGCGTCCAGCACCGCGGGAACGTCCACCGAGGCCAAGAGGTCGCCAATCAGCGCGCCCGTCTCCGGACCCCGGGGGATGCCCGGGCCCATCACTAGCGCGTCCTTGCCCTCCAACGCGGCCTTGAGTGCCTCCAGGTCGCCCTTCCCCAGCGGGCCTTCACCGGGCAGCGCGACGCCCATGATCTCCGGCGAGTGCGCCATCACCCAC
Source organism: Corallococcus carmarthensis (assembly GCF_003611695.1). Taxonomy (GTDB): domain Bacteria; phylum Myxococcota; class Myxococcia; order Myxococcales; family Myxococcaceae; genus Corallococcus; species Corallococcus carmarthensis. Next base: position 25,885 of record NZ_RAWE01000048.1, read on the forward strand.
GGCAGCGCCTCCGCGCGCGTGGCCACCGTGACGAGCCCCGCCCCGCTGCGCAGCGCGGCCAGGGCCACCATCGCCGCGGCGCCCGTCTTGCCCGGGCTGCCCGCCACCACCAGCACGTGGCCGTAGGTGCCCTTGTGCGAATCCGCGCGGCGCTTGGGCAGCGCCTCCCGCGCGTCCTTCTCCTCCACCCGGAACAGCTCCGCGCCGGACACCGCGCGCGTGGACTCACCGCCCAGGCCGATGTCCACCCGCCGCACGTCGCCGCACAGCGAAGCACCGGGCTCCAGCTCATGCGCGGGCTTCACGAAGCCGAAGGCCACCGTGACGTCCGCCTCCACGCACGGCGAGAAGGGCTCCGCGGTGTCGCTCTGCAGGCCGGACGGCACGTCCGCGGCCACCACCTTCGCCCCCGCGCGCCGCCACCGCGCCACGGTGCCAAGGGCGTCCGCGAAGACGCCCTCGGGCGCGCGCTTCAGGCCGGTGCCGAAGAGGGCATCCACCACCACGTCGCCCGGGCCCGCCTCCGGCAGCGCCTCGAAGGCACGCGGCGACTCACCGAAGCCCTCCAGCGCCTGGAGGTTGCGCTTCGCCTCCGGGGTGAGCTTCCCGGTGTCCCCCACCAGCGACACCACCACGCGAGCGCCCCCCTCCAACAGGAAGCGCGCGGCGACCAGGCCATCCCCACCGTTGTTGCCGGGGCCGCAGAGCACCGTGAAGCGCCCGCCCTTGCCCGCGACACTCCGGGCGGCCTCCGCGAGCGCCCGGCCCGCGTTCTCCATCAACAACCCGGACGGCATCCCGTGCTGGTCCTGGGCGGCCTTCTCGGCCTCGCGCATCTGGTTCGCGGTGAGCACGCGCTGCATGGGTTCCAACCTCCCTACTTCGTCTGGAGCACCACCGTGGCCGCGGCCACGCCGGCATCATGGGTGAGCGCGAGCATCGCCTCCCACCCCCGCGCTTCCATCACTTCACGGGCCACGCCGGAGAGCACGAAGCGCGGCGGACCGCCCTCGCGCACCACCTCCATGTCCCGCCACTTCACGCCCGGAGGCACGCCCATCGCCTTCACCAGGGCCTCCTTCGCCGCGAACCGGGCCGCGTACGCGCTGGCCGCGTCGTGGCGCGGGGCGCAGTAGGCCCGCTCGCCGTCGGTGTACACGCGCGCGAGGAACGCCTCCGCGCGCGGCCCGTTCAGGATGCGCTGGATGCGCTCGATGGAGCAGAGATCCAACCCCAGGCCGACGATGGACATGCCGTCTACCCCGGGTCGCGCATCAGTTCGAGCATCTCGCGCACCGCGCGCTCGAAGCCCACCAGCACCGCGCGCGCCACGATGGCGTGGCCGATGTTCAGCTCGTCGATCTCCTGGATGCGCGCGATGGCCTGCACGTTGTCGTAGTTGAGCCCGTGGCCCGCGGCCACGCCCATGCCCAGCTTCGCGCTCGCCTTGGCCGCGTCCACGATGCGCGCCAGCTCCCGCGCGCGCTCCTTCTCGTTGCGCGCCTCGCAGTAGCGGCCCGTGTGCAGCTCGATCCGGTCCGCGTTCACCTTGTGCGACGCGCGCACCTGGTCCAGGTCCGGGTCGATGAACAGCGAGACGGCGATCTCCCCGTCCTTGAGGTTCTTGATGATCTTCGCGATGGATTCGCGCTGGCCCGCGACCTCCAGGCCGCCCTCGGTGGTGAGTTCCTCGCGCCGCTCGGGGACGAGCGTCACCACGTCCGGCTTGTACTCGTAGGCGATCTTCACCATCTCCGCGGTGGCGGCCATCTCCAGGTTCAGGAGCGTCTGCACCGTGTCGCGGAGGATGCGCAGGTCCCGGTCCTGGATGTGGCGCCGGTCCTCGCGCAGGTGGATGGTGATCTGCCGGGCGCCGGCCAGCTCCGCCATCGCCGCGGCCGTCACCGGATCCGGATACACGGTGCGCCGCGCCTGACGCAGCGTCGCCACGTGATCCACGTTGACACCCAGTCGCTGTCCCATCGTCCCGCTCCTTGCGCTGGCGCGGTGCGGGATGGTCCAAAGGCCCGGGCCCGCGCCGGCCCCTCTATTCGTGGCCGGCGTCCGGAAGTCAACCGCTGTCGCTAACCGTTCAGCGCCTTGGAGAGCGCCTCGACGATTTCGCGGGCGTACGCCTCGTTGCGCGCCGCGTCCTCGCCCTCAATCAGGACGCGGGCCTTGGGCTCCGTGCCGGAGAAGCGCACCAGCACGCGGCCATTATTGCCCAGCTTCTGCTCCACGTTCTTGATGGCCTTCATCACCGTGGGCAGCTCGCCCAGCTCGCGCTTCTGTTTCACCACGACGTTGAGCAGCGTCTGCGGCACCGGCTGGAAGATGGAGGCCAGCTCCGACAGCGGCTTCTGCTGACGGCACATCACGGCCAGCAGCTGCAGCGCCGCGAGCGTGCCGTCGCCCGTGGTGGTGTGGTTCAGGAAGATGAGGTGGCCGCTCTGCTCGCCGCCCAGGCTGTAGCCATTGCGGCGCATCTCGTCCACGACGTGCCGGTCACCAACGCGCGTGCGGACGACCTTCACGCCCCACTGCGACACCGCGCGCTCCAGGCCGATGTTGCTCATCACCGTGGAGACGAGCGTCTTCTTCTTCAGCTCCTTGCGCGCGACGAGCTCACCCGTGCAGATGGCCATGATGGCATCGCCGTCCACGACGTTGCCCTTCTCGTCCACGACGATGAGGCGGTCCGCGTCGCCGTCCAGCGCGACGCCCAGGTGGGCGCCGTGCTTCACCACCGCCTTGGCCAGGCCCTCCGGGTGGAGCGCGCCGCACTTGTGGTTGATGTTCTTGCCGTCCGGGGACACGCCCAGCGCGATGACCTTCGCGCCCAGCTCCTCCAGCACCGCCGGCGCCGTGCGGTACGCCGCGCCGTTGGCGCAGTCCACCACGATGGTCATCCCCTCCAGCGTCAGCTCGCGGGGGAACGTGGCCTTCAGGTAGACGATGTAGCGGCCGCGCGCGTCGTCCAGGCGGATGGCCCGGCCGATCTTCGTCGCCGTGGGGCGGATGTTGTCGATCTCGCCGCTGGAGACCAGCTCTTCAATCTTGGCCTCCGTCTCATCCGGCAGCTTGAAGCCGTCGCGCCAGAAGAACTTGATGCCGTTGTCCTGGTACGGGTTGTGGGACGCCGAGATGACGGCGCCCGCGTCCGCGCGCATGGACGTGGTGAGGTTGGAGATACCGGGCGTGGGCAGCGGGCCCACCTGCTCCACGTCGACGCCCATGGAGATGAGGCCGGCGGACAGGGCCTGCTCCAGCATGTAACCGGAGAGGCGCGTGTCCTTGCCCACGATGACGCGGTGGCGGTGCGGACCGTTGCGGATGAGGTACGCCAGGGCGCGGCCGAGCTTCATCGCGACCTCGGCCGTCATCGGATAGACGTTGGCGACACCACGAACGCCGTCCGTGCCGAACAGCCGCTCCGTCTTCTGAGCTTCCTTGGGGGGCATGTCCATCCTGTACGCCATGTGTGCCGCTCCACCTTTCCCATTGCCGGAAGGGCTCCGGCCACTCGCGTCCGGGGCTTATACCCCGTCCGGCACGTGGGCCCGAAGCTAGGGATGCGGTGCCACCCAGGCAAGCGCCCGGGCGTGCGCACCCGTCCCCTTTGCGACGCAAGGGCTTGCACCCGTCAGCCGCCGTACAGGTCGCCCCCACCCCGGGCGCCTCGGATGGCGTCCGCCACCGCGAGCGCGTCCCGGGCCTCCGCCACGTCGTGCACCCGCACCACGTCCGCGCCGCCCAGGACGGCCATGGCCGCCACCGAGCCCAGGGTGGCCGCCAGGCGCTCCTGGGGGCCCTTGCCGCCCGTCAGCTTCCCGAGGAAGGACTTGCGGCTGGTGCCCACCAGCAGGGGCTGCCCCAGCCCACGCAGCTCTTCCAGCCGGCGCAGCAGGAAGAGGTTGTGCTCCAGCGTCTTGCCGAACCCGATGCCCGGATCCACGAGGATGCGCTCGCGCGGGATGCCCGCCTCGGTGGCCTGGAACATCCCCTCCTCCAGGTAGTCCATCACCTCGCCCACCACGTCCGCGTACTGGGGCGCCTGCTGCATCGTCTTGGGCATGCCCTGGGTGTGCATCAGGCAACACGCGGCGCCTGCCGCGGCCACCACGCCCGCCAGCGCCGGGTCCGAGTGGAAGCCGGTGACGTCGTTGATGAGGTGGGCCCCGGCCTTGAGCGCCTCCTTCGCCACCGCCGCCTTCATGGTGTCCACGGAGATGGGCACGGTGGAGCGGCGCTTGATGCCCTCCACCACCTGGAGGATGCGCGACAGCTCCTCGTCCACGGACACCGGGAGGGAGCCCGGCCGGGTGGACTCGCCGCCCACGTCGAGGATGTCCGCGCCCGCGTCCACCAGCTTCAGCGCGTGCTCCACGGCGCTGGAGGCGTCCGGGAAGCGGCCGCCGTCGGAGAAGCTGTCCGGCGTCACGTTCACCACGCCCATGAGGTACGTGCGCGTGCCCCACTCGAACCGGCGCCCGCTCAGGGTCAGCGCCGGCATGGGCGCGGGGGACAGCACCTCCTCCAGCACGCGCGCCAGGCCGTCCGTGCGGGGGGACTTCCTGGCGAGCGAGATCAGCCGGTCGAACTGCTGGCGGCTGCCGGACAGGAGCACCTCGCCGGGATGGTCCAGGTGTCCACCCGGCGTCCAGGTGGGCAGCTTCTCGCGCTCCTTGGAGCCATACGGCGGGACCAGCTCCTCCTCGTAGGAGGGACGGCCCCCGGTGATGAGCACGTGGGCGTAGCCCAGCTCTCGCGTCAGGTGCTCGCGGTTGCGGGCGGACAGGTTCAGGCGGCGGAGGACCAGCGACAGGTCCTCGGGACGATCACGGGAGATGAGGCGGGCGCGCAGCACGGTCAGGACCCCTTCAGAGCGTGAGGGCGGCGAGGGGTCAGTGTCGCCGCTTCGCCCGGTCCAGGGAAGGGAGGACGGCGGGAACGCGCGCGTGAAGCCGCAAAGCAGAAGGCCCTCCCCGGTTCCATGGGAAGGGCCTTCGTCACTTCAGGAGGGAACCGGGAAGGGCGTTACGCCTTCTTCGGCTCCATGTTGGGCAGGCCCTCGAGCGCGTCGAGGATCTTCCGCTTGTCCTTCTTCTCCGTCGGCTTCGGCGAGGAGCTCACGCGCGGCGCCGGGCGCTCACGGGTGAGCTGGCCACCCTGGAGGATGATGTTCACGTCCTCGGCGTCGAGCGTCTCGTACTCCACCAGGGCGTCGGACACGCGCTGGAGCACGTCCAGCTTGTCCGTGAGCAGCTGCTTGCCGTGCGTGTAGCAGCCCACGACGATGCTGCGGACCTCCGAGTCGATCTGCCGGGCGGTGTCCTCGGAGTAGTCCTTGGACGAGTTGAAGTCGCGGCCCAGGAAGACCTCACCGTCGCTCTTGCCGAACGCCAGCGGGCCCATCTTCTCGCTCATGCCCCAGCGGCACACCATGGCGCGCGCCGTCTCCGTGGCCCGCTCGATGTCGTTCGCCGCGCCGCTGCTCATCTCGTTGAACATGAGCTCTTCGGCGATGCGGCCACCCATGGCCATGGTGATCTGGTCGAGGATCTGCTTGCGGTAGCCGTTCACCTTGTCCTCGGTGGGCAGGCTCCAGGTGACGCCCAGGGCCTGACCGCGCGGGATGATGGTGACCTTGTGCAAGGGGTCGCAGCCGGGCAGCAGCTTGGCGAGGAGCGCGTGGCCGGCCTCGTGGACGGCCGTGTTCCGCTTCTCCTTGTCGGTCATGATCATGGACCGGCGCTCCGGGCCCATGAAGACCTTGTCCTTCGCCTGCTCGAAGTCCGCCAGGTCCACGCGCTCCTTGTTCTGGCGCGCGGCCATCAGGGCCGACTCGTTGACCAGGTTCTCCAGGTCCGCACCGGTCATGCCGGGCGTACCGCGGGCGATGACCTCCAGCTCCACCTCCGGGGCCAGCGGCACGCGGCGGGTGTGCACCTTCAGCACGCCCAGGCGGCCCTTGAGGTCCGGACGGGGAACGATGATGCGGCGGTCGAAGCGGCCCGGGCGCTGGAGCGCCGGGTCCAGCACGTCCGGACGGTTGGTGGCGGCGATGAGGATGACGCCGTCGTTGGACTCGAAGCCGTCCATCTCCACCAGCAGCTGGTTGAGCGTCTGCTCACGCTCATCGTGACCGCCGCCCAGGCCCGCGCCACGGTGGCGGCCCACGGCGTCGATTTCGTCGATGAAGATGATGCAGGGGGCGTTCTTCTTGCCCTGCTCGAAGAGGTCGCGCACGCGGCTGGCGCCGACGCCCACGAACATCTCCACGAAGTCCGAGCCGGAGATGGAGAAGAACGGGACGCCCGCTTCACCGGCCACCGCGCGGGCGAGCAGCGTCTTGCCCGTGCCCGGGGGGCCCATCATCAGGACGCCCTTGGGGATGCGGCCGCCCAGCTTGGTGAACTTCTTGGGGTCCTTGAGGAAGGCGACGATCTCCTCCAGCTCCTCCTTGCACTCGTCCACGCCGGCCACGTCCGCGAACGTGACCTTGTTGTGGCTTTCGCTGAGGAGCTTCGCCTTCGACTTCCCGAACGTCATCGCCTTGCCGCTGCCGCCCTGGAGCTGGCGCATGAAGAAGATGAAGAACAGGAACAGGAAGACGACGGGCATCCACTGCCCGAGGATGGTCAGCCAGAGGCTGTTCTGCTCCTCGCGCTCGTACTTCACGTCCACGCCGGAGGCGCGGAGCTGGTTGAGCACGGCCACGTCCGGAGCGGGACCCGTGGTCCGGAACTTGTCGTTCGAGTCGCTGAACGTGCCGGAGTAGGTGTTGCCCTTGACGGAGACGGCCCGGACCTTCTTCTCCTCCACCTTGGTCAGAAGCTGGGTGAAGGTCGGTTCCTGTACCTGCTCGTTGCCTTGCGAGAAGAAATTGTAGAAGGCGACGAAGAGGACGATCAGGATGACCCAGAGCCCGATGGTCTTGTAGGTCGAACGCACGTTTCAGCTGCCCTTTCGGTACTCGGCGGGATGAGGGCCGTGCCAGGAGGAACCCTGGCGAAGTTCGTCATGTGCCCGGCGCCCGCCCGTGTGCAGGCCAGCGACGGACCGTATCAGCAACAGTAAAAAGCCCTCAACTATTTAGGGGACCGCGACCATCCCCCGTTTCGAAGCATCGACTCTATAACGGAGGGGTCCGCCGTTCGCTTGAAGCCGGCGGGAACGCCCACAGCGAGTGTCGGCAAGCCATCTCGCGCGAAGGCGCCCCGGGTTCGACGGAGCGCGGCAGGAGCCCGGGAAGCCACAGCGGGGCATCGCGCGCGTCCACCACCACGGGCTGCGCGGCCCGCGCCTCCGCCGGGATCCGGGCATCCACCAGCGCGTCCTGCACCTTGCGATGGCCCGCGCGCGTGCGGACGCGGTCGCCCTGCTTCCTCGAACGTACCGTGAGTGGCCACGCTGTCCCCTCCTCCAACATCAAGCCCAACACTCCCGGGGGAGCGGATCCTTCCGCCACCTGGAAGCGCCACGCACCAAAGTTCCCCTGGGCCCCCGGTCCTGGGAGCACCAGCGGCGAGGGAGGCGCTTCCCGTTCGCACCCCACGCAGCGCACCCGCCCGCCGGTCACCTTCAGGAGGAGGCCGTCGCTGAGAGCCACGGCGCCCCCGCGCGCCACCACGTCCCGCGTGCGCTCCAGCGTGGCGTGGTCCACCCGCGCGCCCGCCACGCCCAGCAGCCGGGCGAGCACCCGGCGCGACAGCGGAGGCTCCAGCGCGCGCAGCCCCACGGCGTCCAGCCCTCCTCCAGGCAGCGCCAGCCGCTCCCAGGCCGCGTCCGCCAGCCCGGCGAGCAGGGCTTCGTCCTCGGAGGCGAGGCGCGCGAAAGTGGCCAGGTGCTCCACGGTGCTGAAGCCCGCCGCGCGGTTCAGCGCGGGAAGCACGTCCAGGCGCATGCGCGTGCGGAAGAGGGAGGGATCCGCGTTCATCGGATCACGCACGAACCCCACCTCCTCGGTGGCCAGGAAGGCGAGCACGTCCTCGCGCGAGCACGCGAGCAGCGGGCGGAGGAGCGTGGGTGCCCGGGCGTGGATGGCTCGTGCGCCCCGGAGCGCGGCGCCGCGGGACAGGCGCATCAGCAGCGTTTCGGCCTGGTCGTCGAGCGTGTGGCCGGTGGCCACGAAGTCCAGTCCGCGCTCCTGCCGCAGGACCTCCAGGGTCGCGTAGCGCGCCGCTCGCGCCCGGGCCTCCATCCCCGCGCCGGGCGACAGCGCGAGCCGCCGGACGTGGCAGGTCAGGCCCAGGCGTGCGGCCAGGCCGACGACGGAGGTCACCTCCTCCGCGGCTTCCGCCCGGAGGCCATGGTCCACCGTCGCCACCTCCACGCGCAGCGCCAGCGCCTCGCGAACACGCGCCGTTCCCACGAGGAGCGCGGTGGAGTCCGCCCCTCCGGAGACCGCGAGCAGCACCGAGCGGGAGGCGGCGCCGTGCCCGGCATAGGAGCGGGCGAGCGCGGCGGGCAGCGAGGGACGTTCAGGAGACGCGCGAGGCATGGCGCCAGCGATGGAATGGAGGGAGGGGTGACCGGGTTACAGATTCGCGGTGGGCGGAAGGCGTGGGAATGCGTTCCATGATTCCCACAATGGATGGACGCGGGGCGGAAATAGAACGGCGCCCCACGGTTGTTGGTCGGACGTTCTGGACTTCATGACGTTGGACCTAGGGGTCCCCCCCCTCCCCCTCTGGGTCCACGGGGCCGCTCGGAGATTCGCTCCCTGCGGTCCCTCTTTCCGAAGCGCCCCGGTCTCCCTCGTGGAGGCCGGGGCGTTTCTCTTTTCAGCTGTCAATGCAGTGTCGGAAGCGGAGCGTTCAGCACTCGGGCGCACGCTTGAGTGCTCCGAAACCGTTGACCCTTCAGGGCGTCTGTCGGATAACCGCTCCGGTGTGTTCAGGTCGTCACCTCGAATCCGCCCCGGAGACCCAGGCATGGCAGGCACCGACAAGCGCAAGCAGTCGCTGTACTTCCCCGAGGAGATGCTGAAGGAGATCCAGGAGGAGGCGAACCGGCAGGACCGTTCCCTCTCATGGGTGGTGCAGCAGGCCTGGAAGATCGCCCGCGACCGCATCAAGTCATTCCCTGCCGTGAACGACGTCACTGGCGACGAGCGCACGGACCCGCGCGAAGAAAGGCCGTAAGGCAGGGCCATGGCCACCACGGATCACCGCAAGCAGTCACTCTATTTTCCCGAGGACATGCTGGAAGAGATCCAGCGCGAGGCGACGCGACAGGATCGTTCCCTGTCGTGGATCGTCCAGCAGGCGTGGAAGGTCGCCCGCGCCGACATCCGTCGGATGCCTTCGGTCAATGACGTGCTGGGCCCCCTGCCGCCACGGCCGGTGGCCGCCGCGGCGCAGACGGCCACCTCCGCTCCGGCGGTGGTGACGGCCAGCGCCCCGGCCTCATCGGACGAGCCCTCCAAGACGTAAGGGGCCGTCCACCCCGGCCCTCGCAAGCCTTCCTCCGCGCGCGACGTCAGCGCGGAGCGGGCCGGGCGGGCCGGGCACAGTTATCGAAGACGATGCGTGGGGCTTCCTTCAGCGCCTGGACCGGGCTGGGGTACGTGCTCTTCATGTACGCCGCCGCGATGTTGGCGTCCGTGCCGCCCAGCTTGCGCGCCGTCACCGGGTTGCGGTCCGGGTCCTGTCCGGCGTTGCCCAGGATGCCGCCGTAGCCGTCCCCGCCATCCAGCACGAACGTGGACATCGCCACGCGGTAGCGGATGGACGCGTCGTCGCGCGCGGGGATGGACACCGTGCGGCCCTTCACGCGCAGCTCCGTCACGCGCTGGCCCGCGGCACGCGCGCAGTCCACGCGCAGGGTGGTGCCGTCGGACACGTGGAGGAACGCGCCGGACGGCGACACGATGGCCTGCCCTTCCAGCGCCAGCGCCTCCACGGAGTGTTCGAAGAGGCCCACGAGCTGCTTCTCCGTGAGGTCCACCGTCACGACGAGGTTCTCGAAGAGGATGACCTCGTGCAGGACGCCGTCGGTGAGCGGCCCCGTGCGCAGCGACGGCCGGGTGACGCACAGGCCTTCGTCGCGCAGCGAGCCGCCGTTGATGATGCCCAGCTCGGTGGGCTTCGCGGCGCCGTCCTCCGCGTGGAGGAACGCGTCCGCGGCCAGCTGCCCCAGCGCGTTGTTGTCGTGCCGGGTGAAGGCGGAGGCCAGCTGGACCTCTTCCCCCAGGTAGCCCACGACGGCGTCGGGGTCGTCCACCAGCGGGGTGCAGGAGTCGTTGTACGCGAGGCACCCGGGCAGGAGCGCGAGTGCCGCGAGCGCGGCGGTGAGGTGGCGGCGGTCCATCAGTAGAAGGCCCTCAGGGTGAGGTAGCCGGATACGCCCTCGCGAGGCAGCAGGCCGGTGACGCGGTCCGGGCGGGGCACGTCGTCGCGCAGGTCGTGGTCGAAGAGGTTCTGCGCGAAGAGCGTCACCTCGAAGTGCTCCCAGATGGGTTCGGTGCGCAGCTGCGCGGTGATGAGGCTGTAGGCGGGAATCTTGTAGCGGCGGATGAGCTCCAGCGTGGAGCGGTTGTTGTTGCGGCGCTCGGCGCCGGAGCGCACCACCACGTCCAGGTTCACCCAATCCCCCAGGGGCATGGACACGCCCGCGTTGAAGCGCGCCTGGGGCACGTCCGTGAGCAGGCGGGCCTGTTCCGGCAGCTCCAGGTCCTGCGCGCGTGACAGGCTGGCGTTGACCCACGCGGCGGCGCGCTTGGACGCCTCCAGGCGGGCCTCCGCCTCCACGCCGTACACGCGCACGCCCAGCTCGCGGTTGCGCAGGGGGACGATGTTGCCGCTGGTGTCCACCGGGGTGATGGGCGAGGCGAAGTTCTGGAGGAAGCCGTTGGCGCGCACGCGCACGCGGGTGTCGCCGGCGGCCTGGACCAGGTCCACGCCCAGCTCGAAGGTGTCCACGGTGGTGGGCTGCAGGAGTGGGTTTCCCTCGAAGCGGCCCTGGTTGTAGTCGGTGTCGGGGATGCGCTCGACCAGCTCCTGGGGCGTGGGGGCACGGAAGGCGCGGCCGTACAGCGCCTTGAGGACGAGCGCGTCCGACGCGGCGATGACCAGACCCACGCGCGGGTTGACGCGCACCACCATCTTGCGGGCGTCGAGCGTGCCCGCGTCCGCGTCAGGCAATTGCGTGGCGTCCAGGCGCAGGCCGAAGGTGAGCGTGAGCGCGGAGAGGACGGTCCACTGGTCCTGCGCGGAGAGGCCCAGGTTGAGGCGGCTGGAGGCCGCGCCCTGCGTGAGGTCCACGAGCCCTTCGGGGGCGGCGGGGCTGGGGCGCAGGCGGCCGTCGAGCGTGTAGTTCGTGGTGTAGTCGTATTGGGACAGGGACTGCTGTTCCGCGACAAAGCCCAGGGTGAGGTGGTTCTCCTTCGCCAGCGCGAGGTCCGCGTCCACGGAGGCCGTCACGGTGCGCACGGTGACCTGCGTCTGTTCCTGGAGGCCGTCCGGGAAGAGGCGGTCCGCGCCGTCGCCGGTGCGGAAGTCGTGGGGCGTGAGCTGGAACAAACGGTCGGTGGACTGCTGATCGAAGCCCAGCCGGGCGCGCACCTGGCCGCCGTCGGAGAAGGGCCGCTCCCACGTGAGGTCGGCGAGGAGCACGTTCCAGGACAGCTCCGAGTCATTGCCCACGGTGTCGAACAGGCCGACGAGGGCATCGCGCTTCTCCGCGAGGTAGCGCGCGGTGACGCCCACGCGGCCAGCGCTGTCCAGGCCGTAGGACACGCCTCCGCCCGCGTTGACGAGGAAGCGTCCGTCACGGGTGCGGCCCGCGGGTTCATCCACGTCGCGCAGACCCTGGTCCACGGACTCGTCGTCGAGTGCATCGTGGTCGATGACGAGCGAGTCCCCTTCCTGGGTCCACAGGTCCAGGTCCGCGAACAGGCGCAGGTCGCCGGTGGTATGCGCGGCGGACAGGTGGCCGTCGGTGGCGAGCGCGAGCCGGCCGTCGTCGCGGGGGACGCCGCCCGTGGTGACGGCGCCGCGCACGCCGTCGGAGTGGTTCGTGATGAGGTTGACGACGCCCTGGAAGGCGCCCGCGCCGTAGATGGCGGAGCCGGGGCCGCGGATGACCTCGATGCGCTCCAGGTTCTCCACCGGCAGGTTCATGAGGGCCTTGCCGTCGAAGAAGTTGTTGAGGCGGTGGCCGTCCAGGAGGAAGAGGACCTCCGCGTCGTTGCGCAGGCCCCGGATGGCGGTGCGGTGGAAGCCCTGCACGTCGCGGCTGACGGACACGCCGGGCACGACGTCCAGCACGTCCGACACCGTGCGGGCGCCCAGCGCGATCATCTGCGCGCGGTTGAAGGAAGCGCCAATGGCCGGCACGGTGCGGACGGCCTCCTCCTGGAGGGACGTCACCGCGAGCACGTCCTCCGCGCTGTAGAGCGCCAGGTCGTCATCCATGGCGGTGCGCGAGGAAGAAGAGGACGCGCGGGAGTCGGCGCGGGTATCCGGAGGGACGTCCGCGTTGAGCGCGGCCATGGCGTCGTCGGAGCTGGAGGCGCGGGACGCTCCGGTGTCCGTACGGCCGGGAGTCCGCGGGTCCGTACCGTTCGCGCGCGGCGAGGCACGCGAGTCGGATGCATCCGTGCGAGGCGCGGCGCGTGAGGCGTCCGTGCGGGACGAAGAGCTTGAATCTGTCGCATCCGTCCGGCTCGGGACTCGCGAGTCCGTACCGGCCACGCGGCTCGAAGCCCGTGGATCAGAGGTCGCATCCGTTCGGCTCGGAGCGCGCGGGTCCGTACCGCTGGGGGTGCCGGGTGCTCGTGAATCGGAGGTCCCCGGCCGGGTGGACGAACGGGCGTCCACGCTGTCCGCACGATTCGGCGTCCGCGAATCGGGGGGCCCCGCCTGGGTCGACGCACGCGCATTCGTCCCATCCGGACGGCTCGTCGAAGGAGTCGGTGGTGGAGTGCGCGCGGGTTCATCGTCCTCCCCTCCCCCGGACGGCGGCGCGAAGGCATCGATGTCGGGCGCGGACTTCGGATCCTCGCGGGTTCCCTTGCGAACCGGCGGCGCCCGGACCGGCGGGGGCACCGGGGTCTGCGCTCCCACCATCACCCTCGCGGGCCGGAGCGCGGACATGAAGAGGGGCGTGCGCGCCCCATCCACCATCGCCGCCTCGATGAAGTACTCCACGCCGGGGGACACCATGTGCTCGGCGGGGAGGATCGCGCGGTACAGGTCTCCGTACTGGAGTTCCATCGGGACCTGGACGTATGGCTCGCCCGGACCGCGGTAGCGGACGAAGAGCTCCAGCACCTTGCCGCCATCCACCAGCGTCGCATCCAACTGGAGGGGCTGCCGGACCTCCGCGCGCTGCGGTGGCGCGTGCAACAGCGCGGGTTCCTGCGCGTGGACGGGGGCCGCGACGAACACCACGGCACAGAGGATGAGGGTGCGAGGAAGAACGGTCTGCAAGATTGACGAAGATGGTCCGTTGCAGGGCCATTCGAGTCAAGCAAGCCACCTGCCCGCGCCCCGCTGATTTTTTGCCGCCCCCGCGAGCGCATGCGACGGTGCCTGTCGCTCCATGCGCGCGTCGCTTGCCCTTCACCTCGCTCTCTTCCGCCGCCAACGCGCCCAGATCGCCCGGGTGGTCGAAGGCCGCACCGAAGCCTTCCGCGCCTACGAGGCCCGCTACCGCCGGCGTACGAGCACGTACCAGCGCGTGGTCCCCCTGACCCACGTGCACCAGCGCATCTCGGCGTCGGACCTCGTCTACGTCGGCGACTACCACACGCTGCCGCTCGCCCAGCAGACCTACCTGGACCTCGCCGAGCGCGCCCTCGCCTCCGGCCGCCGCGTCGTGCTGGCGCTCGAGTGCGTGGAGGGCCGTCACCAGTCGGCCCTCGACGCGTACCTGGCGGGACGCCTGCCCGAGCGCACCCTGCTGTCGCGGCTGGGCCACGGCCCCACCCCGGGCTTTGGTCCGGGCGCGGGCATCCGCGCCGTGCTGAACTTCGCGAAGCGCCACAAGCTCCAGGTGGCCGCCATCGACAGACGTGCGCAGGGTGAGCGTTCACTCGCACTGCGCGACGCCTTCGCCGCGGAGCGCATTGCCCGCGTGGCCCGCGCGGAGGACGTCCCTCTGGTGATGGTGCTGGTGGGCCAGTTCCACGCCGCGCCCTGCCACCTGCCCGCGCAGGTGGAGCGCGCGCTGGGAGACGCCCATCCGCGCCGCGGGCTCGTCGTGTACCAGAACGCCGAAGGCCTCTGGTGGCGGCTCGCGCGCGAAGGCCGGTTGGGCAGCGCGGAGGCCGTGGAGCTGGCGGACGGCGCGCTGTGCCTGATGAACGCCTCACCCGTCCTCTGCCAGCAGAGCTTCCTGGACTACCTGGAGGCCGAAGGCGACGACGCGCCCCTGCTGGACCGCAGCGCCGCGGAGCGCTTCCGCGACATGGCGGAGCTCATCGGCGGACTCGCGGGCGTGTCCGTGGGCCGCGAGCTGGATTCGGTGGAGGTGACGACGGCGGCGGACGGCGACGTGCTCGCCCGCATCCGCCGGCGCGGCCGCTTCACCCAGGCGGAGCTGTCCCAGCTGCGCAAGCACATCCTGTCGCGTGAGAGCGGCTACATCCCGCGCGCGCGCACGGCCTGGCTCGCGTCGCTGTCCCTCAACCACGCCGCGGAGGAGGCCGCCCACTTCGTGCGTCACTGCGCCGTGGGCGACGCCATGGACGCCCCGCGCGGCGCGTCCGAGGCCTTCTACGCGCGCTGTCTGGAAGAGGCCCTGGGCTTCTTCGGCTCCAAGCTGATCAACCCGCGCCGCGCCTGCCCCAGCGTCACGGAGTGGGCGAAGCGCTTCGGCGAGGCCCGGGGCCTGGAGCGGCAGATCGCCGCCTTCGTGCTCGCCCACAAGGCCACGGAGTCCGAGGCCCCCGACGAGGCCGTGAAGCTCCTCCCCCTGCGCCGCGACCGCCTGTTCCATGGCGTCAGCCACGCGCTCGGGTACCTGCTGGGGGACAGCCTCTACCGCGCCTTCGACGCGGGCCAGGTGGACACCGAGGACATCCGCGCCCTCTTCCGGGATCCGCTCGTGGATCCGCGCGGCGCGTACCTCACCTGGGCCGCGCGCCTTCGCGGTCTCTAGGCTCGCGCAGACGCCAACGCAGCTGAATCCGGCGCCTGCTTGCAGCTACCATCCAGCGGCATGACCCCATCTCCTCGCCGCCTCACGGGCGCTGCATCAGCACTCCTCCTGTCCCTCGCGGTCGGCCTCTTGCTGCCAGGGTGCTTCGCCGAACAGGGCGCCTGCGTCCATGGCTCGAACCTGTACTTCTGTTCGGAAGACACCGCGGACGATTGCCGCGACTTCTGGTGCGACGGCTGGGAGTACTGCGCCTACTTCGACGGCGACTCGTGCGCGGACGTGGGCTTTTCAGACGAAACGGTCGACCTGGACAGCTACTCGGAGCCGAGAACGCCCGATTGGAGCTGGGGAACGCCCTCAGGCGGCTCGAGCTCGGGCAGCGGCGGCGCGTGCGCCTACTACGATTCGAGCCTGAACCGCGTGCTCTGTGATCAGCGCGCCGGGGCCTCCAGCTGTTCGGGCAAGTGGATGGGCAGCGGCACCAACTGTTCCAGCCTCAAGTGCACGAGCAACACCGACCCCAACAGCTGCACCGTGTCGGGAGGAAGCTCGGGCGGCACCTGCACGTCCACATACCAGGGCCCCACCGGCGATGCGCAGGTCTATACCCAGTGCGCCTCCGTGTGGAACTACCGCTGCCAGCAGAAGAACGACAGCGCGGCGGACCAGAACTGCCTCGTCTACGACTCGCTCGAGGCCACGGTGGAGTGCCCGTACTGCCCCTGAGCGTTCCTCAACGGGCCAGAGCAGGTGGACCGCGAGCCAGCGGTCCACCGCGCCAGGAGCCCTGAGGCTCAGGCCTTGTTGACGATCGTCTTCGGCGGCAGCTTGAGCACCTGGCCCACCTTGATGTGGTCCGGGTCCTTGAGCTGATCCTTGTTGGCCTCGAAGATCTTCGTGTACAGCTTCATGTCCCCGTAGATGTCCTTGGCGAGCTTGCTGAGCGTGTCGCCGGACTTCACGGTGTGGACGCCGTAGGGCTCGGCGTGGGTCACGTTGAGCATGACCATGACCTCGTCGTTCCACTTCGGGTGCTTCGCCTTGATCTGATCCCACATGCGATCGCGGTCGAAGGCGTGGTCGACGGCGCCCTTGATGACGAGCTTGCCGTTCTCCTCGCGCGTTTCGATCTTCGCGCCCACGCTCTTCGCCACGTCCAGCACGTCCTGATAGTCGTTCTGCAAGGCCATCCGCGTTCTCCTGTCGTGAGGGCGCGAACTCAAGCACCGCGCCCACTGGCAATGACGGGCCGCCGGGAAAGGCGTGAACGAAGCTCAACACTGCGGCGCCAGGAGCTGTTCAGAGCACCACGTCCGCCCCACCCTCCGGTTCGGCCTTCAGGTCCTCGGGCGGTGCGAAGGTGCCGTCCGGCCGCAGCTCGCGCAGGACCTCTTCGCGGCTCAGGCGCACCGCGCGGATGGTGCCATCCGGCGACAGCGCGTAGACGCAGTCCTGGTCCGCCGCGCCGACGAAGAGGCCGCCCAGCGAGGGGTAGAGCATCACCAGCGCGAGCTCCGTCTCCAGCGGCCCCGGGAAGAGCACGTGCGCGTGCGCGGAGAAGGGAGGCCGCTCGCCGTCCGGGTCCGGCGCGACGGACACGGGGATGAGCCCCTGGTGCAGGGGCAGCTCCTGGAGTTTCTGACGGCCGTCCTTGCTGAAGCGGAAGCGGAAGTCGCCGCCCAGCAGGTACAGGTTCGAGTCGTCGAAGCCCTGGAGCACGTACACGGTGATGCCGCCGTCCTCCTCCACGACGATGGGGTTGAGCTGCTTGCGGCCGTGCACCTGGAAGACGCGCTCGCAGGCGGCGCTCACGGCGCGGGCCAGGGCGTCCATGCCTTCGGGCAGGGACTCGACGGGGAAGTCCTCCATCTCGCCGGAGAACTCGACGGGCGCGCGGTACGCGTACGCGGGGACGAACGCGTCCTGCGGATTGAAGCGGCCGAAGACGGCGTACCAGGCGTTGCCGCGCGGCACGGTGAAGAACCAGTTCATCTTCGTGCGGTCCAGGTCCGGACGCTCGAGCAGCAGGTCCGTGGCGCGGATGGCGCCCTGCTCCGATTCGACGATGTACCGGGCGCGCTTCTGCACGCGCTGGAGCTCCGCGTCCGCCACCAGCACCACCGGCGAATCCGCCGCGTCCGGCGTGTCCTCCGGGGCCTGCTGCGTCACCGCGGCTTGCGTCGCGCTGGAGTGCGCGCGGCAGCCCGCGGTCAATGCGACGAGGGCGACGAGGAGGCTGCGAAGCATGGGGACTCCCGCGGACGAAAGGGCCCGGTCAGTCTGTGCCGACCGGGGCCCTCGCGTCACGTCCCCCACTCACGGCGGGACCTCAGGCGCCCTGCTGCGTGGGCGCCAGCGCGGCTTTGATCTTCTGCTTCAGCGCCTTGCGGCGCTCCTTGAACTGCTCGCGCTGGGACTCGTCCACCTGGCCGTTGGCGGCGGCGCGCGCGGCCTTCATCTCCTCGTGGAGCTGCCTGGCCTCCGCCTTGAAGCTGTCGGCCTGGGCCTGCGTCAGGCGCCCTTCGGCGACCTGCTTGTCCAGCCGCTGCTCCATGTGGCCGAACTTGTGGCCCCCACCGCCGTGCTTGCCCCGGCGCCCCTCGCACTGGCCGGTCTTGTTGGCGGAGTCGGACGGCGCGGCCGTCTGGGCGAGCACGGGCACGGCGATGAGCAGCGTGGCGATGGCGGTACCGCGAAGCATGGACTTGAGCGACATGGTGTGTGGACTCCGGGTTCAGGTCAAAACGCTCCGGGAGCAGCCGCGCAGGCCCGCTTCCCGTCGCGCTCTGACACTCAAAACCCCGGAGCCCACGGAAGGTTAAATCCCGTCCGGAAACCGCCGGTTACTGGCAGTCCGCCATGCTGTAGGTGAAGTCCTGGCGCGGCGTGTGGCCCGGGTCCTGGTTGATGGCCGCGATGCTCAGGTCCGTGTACGACACCGTCTGCGTGCCGCCGATGACCATCTGCGTGCGCTGCACGCGCGTGGTGGACAGCACCACCTTGCCCGTCGTGCCGTTGGGCTCGATGCGGAAGCAGTTCAGGATGCGCGGATCCACCGTGGAGCGGTTGCACCGCGTGTACTGCCCCAGCACCACGCGCTGCTGGTACGTGCAGCGGCAGTCCCACGGGTCATAGGCCTCCGTCACCGTGGCCGCCTCGTAGCCCATGGCCGTCTGGACCACTTCCAGGTAGCTGCCGTCCTGCGGCTGCGTGCAGCGCAACACCGTGTCACCCACCGCGCCCTGCTTCACCTCCGCCAGCGACGGCTCCACCGCCACCTGGGCGCCCGCCTCGATGGCGTTCAGCGGATCCCGCGCACCCGCGCCCTCACAGCCCAGGCCCAGCATCGACACACCCAGCAGCAGCACAGCGGACGCACGCAGTGACATCTTCATGGACGGCTCCTACAAAAGGGGGATGTCCGGATGGACCCGGACATCACACCTGTAGGCTTTTGCGGCTCCCGAGCGCAACGCCCTTCTGTGTCACGATCGCGAGGCGGGCTTCAGCGCCCGGGTGGCGATGAAGGTGGACAGGAACGTGGAGAGCAGGTCCTTCGCCTCGAACTTGTCCTCGAACAGGTTCGTGAGCACGAAGCCCGCATCCAGCTGCCCGCCCAGCTGATCCTCCAGCGAGTGGCCCACGCACATGGGCTCGTTCTTGTCGCTGTACCGGCGGCGCTCCTCGTCGGTGAGGCTGGTGAAGTCGGAGTACGGCATCGTGTACTTGAGCCGCATCACGCCCTTCTCCTCCTCGGCAGGGTCGAAGAGGTAGCGCACTGGGTTGCAGATGCCCGACAGGAGCACGCCGCCCGGACGCAGCACACGGAAGGCCTCGCGCCACACCGGCCGGATCTCCTCCGCGAAGCAGTTGGAGCACGGGTGGAAGATGAGGTCGAAGCTCCCGTCGGCGAAGGCGGACAGGTCCCGCATGTCGCCCTCCACGTACTGGAGCGTCAGGCCCTCGCGCTCGGCCACCTTCCGGTCCTGCGCCAGCTGCGCGGGCGAGTTGTCGAACACGGTGACTCGCGCGCCCGCCGCCGCGAGCACCGGGCACTGCTGGCCGCCCGCGCTCGCCAGGCCCAGCACGTCCTTGCCCTTCAGGTCCCCGAACCACGCGCGCGGCACGGGCTTCGTCGGGGTGAGCACCACGCTCCAGTCGCCCCGCCGCGCGGCGGCGATGACCTCCGAGGACACCGGCACCGTCCACGGATTGTTCCGGCCCACCTCTCCGTTCCACGCCTCGCGGTTGTACGTCCGCACGTCCAGGTCAGTCTTCATGCAGCACCCGTCCTTCCATGCCTCCAGCCACGGTGACGACTTCGCCCGTCACGTGGCCGGAGATGCGATCCGACGCGAGCGTCACCACGACGCGCGCCACGTCCTCTGGCTGCCCCACCTTGCGCAGCGGCATCGTCCGCGTGACGCGGCCGACGAACTTCGGGTCCCCCAGCTTGTCGCGGTTGCGGTCCACCGCCGTCCAGCCCGGGCACACCACGTTGACGCGGCCCATGGGCGCGATGCGGTGAAGTTCGTTCTTCAGGCTCTTCACGAAGCCGGCCGCCAGCGCGCCCTTCGCCGCCGCGTAGTCCGTGTGGCCCGCTTCACCGAAGAGGCCCGCCGTGGAGCTGATGATGACGATGGTGCCCGTGCCCGTGGTCTCCACGTGGCGAAGGAACGCGCGGCAGCTCAGGAACACGCTGTCCAGGTTCTGCGCCAGCGTGCGGCGCCAGCGCTCCAGTGACATCCGCCACAGCGGTTCGTCGGGCGCGGGATACACGCCGGTGTTGCACACCAGCACGTCCAACCGGCCCAGATCCTTCACCGCCTGCGGCACCAGCGCGTCCACGTCCGCCTCCACCGTGAGGTCCGCGCGCACGGCCGCGCCGCCCACTTCGCGCGCAAGCGCCGCCGCCTTCTCCTGGCTGCGGTGGTAGTGCACCGCCACCTTCGCGCCCTCGCCCGCGAACGCACGCACCAGCGCGGAGCCGATGCCGCCCGCGCCCCCGGTCACCAGCACACCCTTGCCCTGCAGTCCCGTGTCCATCGCTTCGCGACTCCCCATGGGCTCCCGTCAGGCCGGGAGGAATGCGCGGCATGATGCCCGAGCCGTCCCGGGTGGACAGCCGGATGCAGCGGCGGTGTCGCCAGGTGCATCGTCAGGTGCTCTGCGTGCGGGGCAGCGGGACGAACTGCGCGCTGGGCTCCTGACAGCGCCGCGCTACGGCGTGGCCAGTCGCGCGCGGATGCCCTCGACGAGCAGGTCCAGCCCGAAGGCGAACCGGCGGTCGAAGTCGCGGTCCAGGATGGCGTCCACCGCGCCCGCCGCGTGGGGATAGCGCGCCGAGGCGAGTTGACGCAGCGCCCCTTCCCGCTCTTTCGCTTCCACCTCCTGCGCGCTGAGGCCCTGCTCCTCGATGGTGAAGCCCAGCACGTAATCCAGCGCGGTGAACGCCGCCCAGCCCGCTGTCCGCGAGTCGAACCCCGCGCGTGTGAGCGCGCCGATGAGCGTGTCCGCGATGCGCAGCGTGTGCTCGGACACCACGAAGGTGCCGGCATACACGCGGGCGCCGTCCCGGTGGGACCGGAACGCGCGCCGCAGCTCCTCCGCCACGGTGCGCACCACCGGCTCCCACGGCGACTCCGCCGTCAGCGTCCGCGCCACGTCCCGCACCAGCGAGTCCGCCATCGCGTCCAGCAGGGCCTGCTTGCCCGGGAAGTGCCAGTACAGCGACGGCGCCTGGATGGAGAGCGCCTTGGCCAGGACGCGCATCGTGAGGCCTTCCAGGCCGTGCTCGTCCAGCAGCGTCCACGCCGCCGCCACCACCTGCTCCCGCTGGATTCGCATGCCCTGTCCGGCCCTCGTTGGCTTGACAAACTAACAGCGTTAGTCGATCCCTAACAACGTTAGTTTGACGCCTTCGGGCGGGAGGTCGGTCATGGCGGAGGTCCTCGATGTGGCGGTGGTGGGAGGAGGTCCCACCGGGCTGTGGCTCGCGTGCGAGCTGGCGCTGGCGGGCGTCCGGGTGGAGCTGTTCGAGCGGCGCGCGGAGGCCGTG
The DNA here is from genome assembly GCF_003611695.1 of Corallococcus carmarthensis. GTDB lineage: Bacteria > Myxococcota > Myxococcia > Myxococcales > Myxococcaceae > Corallococcus > Corallococcus carmarthensis. The sequence goes on from NZ_RAWE01000048.1 coordinate 47,051, forward strand.
CGCGAGTCGCGGGCGCTGACGCTGCATCCGCGCTCGCTGGAGGTGCTGGCGCTGCGCGGGTTGGAGGGGCGGTTCCTGGAGCGGGGACGGCCGCTGCCCACCGGGCACTTCGCGATGCTCGACACGCGCCTGGACTTCAGCGTCCTGGACACGCGCTTCCCCTACACGCTGTTCCTTCCGCAGGCGGTAACGGAGGCCCTGCTGGAGGAACGGGCGCGGGAGCTGGGCGTGGCCGTGCGGCGCGGCCACACCGTGGAGGCCCTGCGGCAGGACGGCGAAGGCGTCGACATGGAGGGCGCCACGGACGCGGGCACCTTCCGGATCCGAGCACGCTACGTGGTGGGCGCGGACGGGGCCCGGAGCGCGGTGCGCAGGCTGGCGGGCATTCCGTTCCCGGGGACGGACGTGACGCGCACGGCGGTGTTGGGGGACGTGACGCTGGGCGCACCGCCGGTCCAACCCGCCCTCGGCATTTCGAACGAACGGGGCGGCGTGATGGTGGTGCCCATGGCCCCAGGGGTCCACCGCATCGTCGTCAGTGATCCGCTCCGCGAGAAGGCGCCCGTGCGCGAGCCCGTCACGCTGGAGGAGTTGAGGGAGAGCACGCTGCGCATCGCGGGCTCGGACTTCGGCATGCGGGAGCCCCGGTGGCTGTCGCGCTTCGGCAACGAGACGCGGCTCGCGGAGCGCTACCGCGAGGGGCGCGTGCTGCTCGCCGGAGATGCCGCGCACATCCACTTCCCGGCGGGAGGCCAGGGGCTCAACGTCGGCCTGCAGGACGCGATGAACCTGGGATGGAAGCTCGCGGCGGTGGTGAGGGATGGCGCACCGGAGGCGCTGCTCGACAGCTACTCTCGCGAGCGCCGACCCGTGGGTGAGGCGCTGATCCACAACACGCTGGCGCAGACCGCCCTCATGGGCGCCACGCGCGAGACGCTGGCCCTGCGCACGCTGATGAGCGACCTGATCCGTGAGCCGAAGCTGAACCGCCAGCTCGCGGACAACATCGGGGCGCTCGACGTGGGCTACGCGCCGCTGGACGTGCCCGCGCCAGAGGTGCGCTCACCGCTGCTGTCCGAGTGGTGCGGCCGCCGGCTGAGCGACGTGGAGTTCCAACAGCGGGACGGAGTGGACGTACGGCTCTACTCGGCACTGCACCCGGGCCGGTGGTTGCTGCTGGGCCTGGGAGAGGACGACTCACGCCCCCTGCCCCGCTGGGAGCCCGGCTGGCCCTCGCAGGTGACGACGTTGCGCGCAGGGGGCCGCGTGGGACGCGGGAACCTCGAAGGCGTGGGCGGCATGCTGGTGCGCCCGGACGGCCACGTCGGTTGGGCCTGGGCCGCCTGAGACAAGAAGGCCCGGGGCGTCGTCCGCTCCCGGGCCTTCGCGTGGAACCTCAGCCCAGGCGCAGCAACTGCCGGGCCTGTTCAGGGGTCGCGAGCTCACGGCCCGCGGCACGGGCCCGCTTCGCGGCCTCCGCCACCAGCTCGTAGTTGCCCTTCGCGAGCACGCCCTTGGACAGGTAGATGTTGTCCTCCAGGCCCACGCGCGCGTTGCCGCCACGCTTCGCGGCCTCGTCCACGAATGGGAGCTGCTGGCGCCCCACGCCCGCCACCGTCCAGGAGCTTCCCTCCGGCAGCGCGGCGATCATGAAGTCCAGCACCTCCGGCCGCGCCTGGAGCGTGCCCGGCACGCCCAGCACGAAGTCGAAGTGCGCCGGCAGCTCCACCAGCCCCTCCTTCGCCAGGTAGCGCGCCTCGTCGATCATCCCGACGTCGAAGCACTCCAGCTCCGGCTTGAGACCGATGCTCTTGATGCGCTTCGCGATGTCGCGCACCAGCGGCCTCGGGTTCCAGAACACCTCTTCCCCGAAGTTCACCGTGCCGGTGGTGAGCGTGGCCATGTCCGGCTTGTCCGCGCCGGTGAGCGTGAGCCCGCCGCACCGCTCGTTCACGTCCATGCCCACCGCGCCGCCCGTGGACACCTGGACGAGCACGTCCGTGCGCTTGCGGATGGCGCGGATGGCCGCGCGGAACAGCTCCGCGTCCTGCGACGGCTTGCCGTCCGCCGTGCGCACGTGAATGTGCACCATCGCCGCGCCGGCCTCGCGGCACTTCGCGGCGTCTTCAGCAATCTCCTCCGCGGTGATGGGCAGGTACGGCGTCTGCTCGCGCGTCGTCTCCGCGCCCACCAACGCGGCGGTGAGGACCATGGGCTTGCTCATCGCTGTCCCCGCTGCTTGTCCTTCGGAACGACGCAGGTGCCCGAAGCGCGGCACACCACCACCGCCTCCGGCAGCACGTCCGCCGCCGAGTCGTTCACGTCCGGCCGGGGACGGATGACCTTGCGCGCCTCGAAGCGCATCTTCCGCGACGTGTTGCCCGCGGAGACGATCTCGCCTTCCGCCTCGATGAAGTCGCCCGCGTACACCGGGGCCAGGAACTCCACGGAGTCGTAGGCGCGGAACAGCCCCTCGTCCCCGTCAGAGCGGATGCACAGCTCCGTGGCCACGTCCCCGAACAGGCCGAGCATCCGCGCCCCGTCCACCAGGTTGCCGCCGTAGTGCGCGTCATGGCTGCCCATGCGCAGCCGCAGTACCGCCTTGGTGCCAGTGCTCACGTGGGTTCCCCCTGGTAGTGGGAGTCCGCGGACTCCGTGCCCTCTTTCTTCATCACCGCGTGCACGATGTAGTTCGCCACGTCCGACGGCTTGGTGCCCGGCCCGAAGCCCGCGTCGAAGCCCAGCTCCAGCGCCAGCTTGTGGTCCACGCGCGGCCCGCCCAGCAGCAGGAGCGTCTTGCCGTGGATGCCCGCCGCCTTCGCCGCGTCGATGAACTGGCGCGAGTTGTCCTTGTGCACGTCGCGCTGCGTGACGACCTGCGAGACCAGGATGGCGTCCGCGTGCTTCGCGGTGGCCTTCTTGATGAGGTCCTCGTTGGGCACCTGGCTGCCCAGGTTGAACGCCTCGAACCCGGGGTAGCGCTCCAGGCCGTAGTCGCCCGCGTAGCCCTTCATGTTCAGGATGGCGTCAATGCCCACCGTGTGCGTGTCCGTGCCGGTGCACGCGCCGAAGACGACGATGCGGCGGCGCACCTTCTCCTTGATGAGCGCGTTGAGGTCGTCGAACCCCATCTTGCGCACCACCACTTCCGGCACGTCGATCTCCGCGTAGTCCAGCGTCACGTTGGAGCGGGCGTAGACGACGAAGAACGTGTACTGGTCCGCCGCGCGTTCGGCGGCCGCCACCTTCACGTCCGTGAAGCCCATCTTCTTCGTGAACTGGGCGGCGGCCTCCTTGGCCTTCTCCGACAACGGCACCGGCAGCGTGAACGACAGCTGCACCATGCCGTCGTCGCGACGGTCGCCGTAGGGGCGGATGATCTGCTTGCTCGGCTTCACCATCGAACTACCCCTTCTTGGGCGGCGTGAACGTCACGCTGGTGCCCACCTTCTCGGCCACCTGGGCGAAACGGTCCTTCTTGCCCTGCTCCATGTAGAAGACCACCGACCACGTCGTCTTCCCGTTGCACCCCACGTACGTCACCGTGTCCACGTTGCCGCTGCCGTCCGGCGCCGCGTCCGTGTCCGTCTTCGTGGCCGCCGGCTGGCCGCCCACCTTCATCATCGTCCAGCCGTCGCCGCCGATGCTCGCGAGGATCTTCGTGCGGCACAGCTCCGCCTTCATGCCCGCGGTCTGCACCGTGCCCACGTCCACCAGGAAGTACGCGTCGCCGGAGGGCGCCAGGAACTTCTCCGTGCCGTCCATGTTGGAGCGCGTCCACGCCGCCGGGGCCTTCAGCGCCACGTTCTTCACCGTCACGCTGCTCAACGCATCCGCGCTGCCGCCCGCGGCCACCATCACGGCAAGGAAGGTACTCAGGATCATGTCGCCTCCAGCATTTCCAGGAACGGGTTGAAGTAATCCGGCGCCTTCTCCAGCACGCCGTCCAGGCCCTTGCCACCGGTCTCCTCGCGCTTCACGTCGCCGAAGCGCCCCTTGCCGATGGCCGCCACCATGCCCTCGGTGTGGCACTCGCGCAGCAGCTCCTCCGCCTTGGCGAAGACCTCCCGCGCGCGGTTGGCGATCTTCCCGTCCTCGCGGACGGTGAACTCCTCGTCGATGCCCCGCGCCGCGCGGTGGATGTACGACGCGGACTTGAGCGCCACGTACCGGTCCGCGAGCAGCGGCGTGTGCATGGCCTCCGTCATCATGCCCAAGAGCTGGATGCCCTGCCGCGTCCAGATGGCCACCAGGTCCGCCATCACGTCGTACGCGTGGCTGAAGAAGATGTCCGTCTCCTTGTGCTTCGTGGGCGGCATGTACTTGAGCGGCGCGTCCGGGAAGCAGCGGCGCACCAGCATCGCCTGCGACAGCTCCAGGAGCAGCGTGTCGTCGCGGTACGGGTCGATTTCGTACGAGTGCCCGATGCCCAGCTGCCAGTCCTTGAGGCCCGCGCGCTTGGCGAAGCACTCGTTGATGAACTGGCTGGCGATGACGGTGTGGGCCGCGTCGTAGGCATCCGCGGTGGTGATGTAGTTGTCCTCGCCGGTGTTGATGATGATGCCGGCCAGGGCGCAGATGCGGCGGCTGAAGTACTGGTCGATGAACGTCCGCCGCATGTTGATGTCGCGGAACAGGATGCCGTACATCGCGTCGTTGAGCAGCATGTCCAGCCGCTCGTACGCCGCGCAGAAGGCGATCTCCGACATGCACAGGCCGGACGAGTAGTTGGTCAGCTGGATGTAGCGCTTGAGCTTGCGGCTCTCGTCGTCCAGGGCCTCGCGCATCACGCGGAAGTTCTCCTGGGTGGCATAGGTGCCGCCGTAGCCCTCCGTCGTCGCGCCGTGGGGCACGTAGTCCAGGAGCGACTGCGCCGTGGAGCGGATGACCGCGATGACGTCCGCGCCCGCCTGGGCCGCCGCGCGCGCCTGGTCCACGTCGTCGTAGATGTTGCCGGTGGCGACGATGACGTACTTGTGCGGCGCGGGCGACATGGGGAACTGCTCGCGCAGGGCGTTGCGCTGGGCGATACGGGCCTTCAGCTCCGTCATCGCCGCGCGGGCCTCCTCGCGCACGGCGTCGCGCAGGTTGGATTCCATCTCCGGCGACAGCAGGCCCATCTTGTCCGTGGGCAGCGCGGTGAGGCGCTCCACGGCGTCCAGCGGGCTGCTGGCCCCCAGTTGCAGCGCGCGGCCATACCAGTAGGCCGCGCCCCGGTTGAGCACCCCGGCGGACTTCAGCTTGTCCACCATGAGGTTGGCCAGGGGCACGCCTCGTGCGCCCGCGCCGGAGATGCCAAAGAAGCGCAAGACGGTGCGCTCATTGGAGACAGTGGTGTTGCGTTGGATGAGGTCGAAGATCGGATTGACGATCTCGTCCGCCAGCTTGCGCGCCTCGGCAATCCGCGCGTCGTCGATAAACGGGCCTGACATGCGCGCACCCTACCCGAGCCCCGCGTGCTTCGGCTCAAGAACGCGGGCGCCCGCACGGCCAGCAAACGATGCCGCACCGCGCCTCTTGAATGGCGAGACGCATTACGCGAACGCCGCGCTTCCAGGGCCTCGGCGTGCCCTCCACCGAAACGTCGTTGCGAAACACAACACCGAAAACACAGGGGTCGCCACCACCGGGACTTCGGTGATTCCACCGAAAGGCCGGTGAATCGATCTGACACCCAGGCCCAACCTATTGAAATCACAGGAAATGAGGAGTCGGCACGGAGCGTGCTCTGGGGTTGGCCCGGTCCCCCGTAACCCCAGGAGTTCCTTTGAACCGACGCTCGTTGATGCTCGCGGTCCTGCTGACTGGCGCCCCCGTCCTCGCCGCCGGCAACCCTCCTCCCATCACCACCGACTCTGGCGCTCCGCTGGGCACGAACCAGAGCTCCAAGACGGCCGGCCCCCGGGGCGGCGTCCTCCTGGAGGACTTCGCCCTCATCGAGAAGCTCGCGCGCTTCGACCGGGAGCGCATCCCGGAGCGCGTGGTGCACGCGCGCGGCGTGGGCGCGTACGGCTCCTTCGAAAGCTACGGTGACTTCTCCAACCTCACGCGCGCGTCCGTCTTCTCCCAGAAGGGCAAGAAGACGCCGATGTTCGTGCGCTTCTCCACGGTCATCCACCCCAGCGGTTCGCCGGAGACGCTGCGCGATCCGCGCGGCTTCGCGCTGAAGTTCTTCACGGACGAGGGCAACTGGGACCTGGTCGGCAACAACCTGCCCATCTTCTTCATCCGCGACGCCATCAAGTTCCCGGACATGGTGCACTCGCTGAAGCCGTCCCCCATCACCAACCGGCAGGATCCGAACCGCTTCTTCGACTTCTTCAGCCACCAGCCGGAATCCACGCAGATGCTCACCCAGCTCTATTCGGACCTGGGCATCCCGGCGAGCTACCGGCAGATGGACGGCAACGGCGTGCACGCCTTCAAGTTCGTCAACGCCAAGGGCCAGGTGAAGTACGTCAAGTTCAACTGGAAGTCGCAGCAGGGCGTGAAGGGCCTCACCGCGGAGGAGGCCACGAAGCTGGGCGGCCAGGACTTCCAGCACGCCACGCACGACCTCTACACGAACATCCAGGCGGGCAAGTTCCCCTCGTGGGAGCTGAGCGTGCAGGTGCTGGATCCCAAGGACCTGGACAGCTTCGCGTTCGATCCGCTGGACGCCACCAAGGAGTGGCCCAAGGACAAGCTGCCCCCGGTGAAGCTGGGCAAGTTCACCCTCAACAAGATGCCGGACAACTTCTTCGAGGAGACGGAGCAGTCCGCCTTCTCCCCGGGCGTGATGCCGCCGGGCATCGAGCCGTCCGAGGACCGCCTGCTGCAGGGCCGCCTCTTCTCCTACGCGGACACGCAGCGCTACCGCCTGGGCGCCAACTACCTGTCGCTGCCGGTGAACCGCGCGCGCAACGCGGTGAACAACAACAGCCAGGCCGGCGCGATGAACAGCGGCAACACGAAGTCGGACGTGAACTACGAGCCCAGCATCACGCGTGAGACGTCGGACACGCCCTCCGCCCTCTTCTCCAACGCGCCGCTCACCGGCACCACGCAGCAGCGCGCCATCGAGAAGACGGACAACTTCGCGCAGGCGGGCGCCTTCTACGCGGCGCTCGACGCGGCCGCCAAGGAGCGGCTCATCCAGAACCTGGCCGGCGACCTGGGCCAGGTGCGCGACGCGAAGGTCAAGGCGCGCATGGTGGGCCACTTCTACGCGGCCAACGCGGACTACGGCACGCGCCTGGCCAAGGCCGTGAACGTGAAGCTGGACGACGCGAAGGCCACCCTCGCGCCGCTCGCGAACAGCGCTCAGCCGTGACGTGACGCCGGGCCGCCGGTGACGCCACGGCGGCCCCGCTGCCTCCCCCCCTTTCCCGCCCCCGTCCCTGCCCAGGCA
>NZ_RAWE01000490.1 GCF_003611695.1 Corallococcus carmarthensis
TTCCTCAACAACATGATCGAAACGTTGGGCTTCGACGCGACACTGGGCAGGGACTACCTGTTCGACAAACACCTGCGCACCACGCCGGACGAGGAACGGCCGAAGTATCTTTCCGATCCGCAATTGTTCAGCGCGATGCTCGATGAGCTGGAGGCACAGCCCCGGGACAGGCCGTTCTTCGCCGCGGCCTACAACTTCCAGACGCATGCGTTCCTTGATGGCGAGGAGAAGTACGGTGACGGGGGGAATCAGGTACTGAACCGATTCCACACCTACGACCACAACATCGGCGACTTCCTGCAGCGATTCATGGCCAGCCGCCTGCACGAGAACACGGTGCTGGTGATCACTGCCGACCACTCGACCTTCCCCGATCCGCCGGCACAGCAGGCCGACCCGGATGTCGGCGGCTACTTCATCGATCCGATTCCACTGGTGATCTACTGGAAGGGTGTCGAGCACCGCAAGAT
>NZ_RAWE01000491.1 GCF_003611695.1 Corallococcus carmarthensis
CAAGAAGGGCCTGCTGACCATGAGTTCGCAGTTGATCGGCGTGCTGGCGGCTTCGACGCAGGGCGATGCGGACGCCAAGAGCTTGCAGACGGGAGCCTGGGTGGCGGGGAATGCTACTCAGTACAACTTCCTCAACCATGCGGAAAATGAGGAGCGTTGGAAGTCCCAAAAGGCCTGCCAAGGAGGAGACGAGGCCGCCTGTGGGCGTGCGGATGCTTGGGATAAGTTGGACCGCGACCGAGATCTAGCCTTGATGACTGCCTGCTCTACGGGCGGACAGGCATCGACTTGTAGTGCATTGCGTCAAGAAGCCTGGAAGGCTGCTCAAAGCCTCAAGCAGGCCAGTTGGAGCCCGGAAGCGAGGGAACAATACGCGCAAGCCATGCAAAATCCGGAATTGCGTGCTTACACGATTGAGTCAGAGCTTCGAAGCATCAATCAGGTAAATAATCCTATTAC
>NZ_RAWE01000492.1 GCF_003611695.1 Corallococcus carmarthensis
CATATTGCCCTCGTCGGCCTGCAACCCGCGATGCTCGACGACTACGGCGGTAGCCTGAGCGAACTGGCTCGGGAGCAACTGCCCGCCGCGGAACAGGCGGCGCTGGCGCAACTGGCTGCGTGGGGAATTGAGCCGCAACCGGCTAATGAATCGCGCTGTCTCAATTATGACTGTCTGTCGATGGAAAACTACGAAGGCGTTCGCTTGCGCCAGTACAAGATGAGGCTGGAGGAATAGGGATGAGCAACGACACACCATTTGATGCGTTGTGGCAACGAATGCTGGCGCGCGGCTGGACGCCGGTCAGTGAATGCCGTCTTGACGACTGGCTTACGCAAGCGCCAGACGGCGTGGTGTTATTAAGTAGTGACCCGAAACGCACGCCAGAAGTCAGCGATAACCCGGTCATGATTGGCGAATTACTGCGCGAGTTTCCCGACTATACATGGC
>NZ_RAWE01000493.1 GCF_003611695.1 Corallococcus carmarthensis
GGCCAGGCCGGGGGCGGAAGGGTGGAACGTGAACCGGCGTTTCGTGCCGCCAACGGGCCTTCGTCCGTCGTGGGTGCGCCCCCGGAGCGAGGGCCGGTGCTCGGCGCCTCCCGTGGGCTCGCGGCGTGCTTCGGCGGAGGCGTGACGCGCGGGGCATCGCTCCGTGCCGCCAGCGGGCCTTCATCGGCCGCGGTGGGCAACGGGGCGCGCGGCTCCGTGCTCCGGGTCTCCACCCTCGCGCCTTCCACCGGGACCGGATGCAGCGGCGCCTCCGCGCGGGGCCCCAGGTGCGAGATGAGCCGGACGAGCCGCCTGTCTCGCGGGCGAGCCCCCCTGGAGGCGGAAGGCGTCGACTCCGCGCCTCCGGTGCGTGGCGGGGCCGGGGAGACGTCGTGCGCGGTCTCCGCCTGCGTGTCCGTCGAAAGGGGCGGCGCTCCGGGGGCC
>NZ_RAWE01000494.1 GCF_003611695.1 Corallococcus carmarthensis
GTGTATAGTCGCTGTTTTGGGCTACCATTGCGCCCGGTGCGGCAGCTCGCCCATACATTACATTATCATAATGATAAGTTAACATAGTCTGAACATACGGCGCCTTATGATTGTTTTCTCCTCGTTACAAATTCGTCGCGGCGTGCGCGTCCTGCTGGATAATGCCACCGCCACCATCAACCCTGGGCAGAAAGTCGGCCTGGTGGGTAAAAACGGCTGTGGTAAATCTACCCTGCTGGCATTGCTGAAAAATGAAATCAGCGCCGACGGCGGCAGCTACACCTTTCCGGGAAGCTGGCAACTGGCGTGGGTGAATCAGGAAACGCCGGCGTTACCGCAAGCGGCGCTGGAATATGTCATTGACGGCGACCGTGAATATCGTCAACTAGAAGCGCAGCTACACGACGCCAACGAACGTAACGACGGGCACGCCATTGCGA
>NZ_RAWE01000495.1 GCF_003611695.1 Corallococcus carmarthensis
TCCCAGGACGAGGCCACTGCCGACGATCGACTACGGTCGCCCGCCGAAGCCACCGCATGACGAGCAAGGCCGTCCGCCGAAACCGCCGCGTGACGAGCACGACCGCCCACCGAAGCCGCCGCGCGATGAGCACGGCCGTCCACCGAAGCCGCCACCGGCGATCGACTACGGTCGTCCGCCGAAGCCACCGCGCGATGAGCAGAGCCCTCCGCCGAAGCCGCCGTCAGGCTCCGCGCCCCCCCATGCCGCGGAGCCTGTGCGCGCGGAGCAGCACCGTCCGCTGACGCCTCCACGCATCGACCTCAACCGGTCGTCGCAGGCGCCTGCGAAGGACGGAGGCCGTCGTCCGGCGAAGCCCTCCCGCGCCAAGAGCGCACGGCCCACAAAGCCTTCGCGCGAGCAGACACCCCGCCCAGAGGGCGCGCCTCGCCCCACCTC
>NZ_RAWE01000496.1 GCF_003611695.1 Corallococcus carmarthensis
CATGAGCGTCGTCAACATAAGTTAATAAACCAAATTCTTCTGCAATTTCTACAATTTCAGGTAATTTAGCCACATCACCATCCATACTAAAAACGCCATCAGTGATATACATCACTTTATTGTATTGACCTGATTCAACTGCTTCTTTTGCTTTCGCACGTAAATCATCCATGTCTGAATGGTTAACTCGAATAATTTTAGCTTTAGATAAGCGACATCCATCAATAATTGATGCATGATTAAGCTCATCTGATAAAATAGCATCATTTTTATTCATAACAGCCGAAATAGCAGCCATATTACAATTAAATCCTGATTGATAAGCTATTGCAGCTTCTGTTCCTTTAAATTTTGCTAGTGTTTGTTCTAATTCGTCGTGTAAATCTAATGTACCATTGATTGTACGAACAGCGCCTGCACCTACACCA
>NZ_RAWE01000497.1 GCF_003611695.1 Corallococcus carmarthensis
CCGGGGTACCGTTGGGATCGATGACCTACTATTTTTCAGGAATTGATGAGTTGTTACTGGAGGCGTTCAGCAGTTTTACTGAGATCAAGTCCCGGCAATATCAGGCATTTTTTAGCGATGTTAGTGATGCTCCGGGCGCATGCCAGGCTATCACCGATATGATCTACAGCTCACAGGTTGCAACGCCGGATAACATGGAGCTGATGTACCAGCTCTACGCGCTGGCTAGCCGAAAACCGCTATTAAAAACGGTAATGCAAAACTGGATGCAGCGCAGTCAGCAAACGCTCGAACAATGGTTTGAACCCGGAACCGCCCGCGCGCTTGATGCGTTTATTGAGGGGATGACGCTGCATTTTGTCACCGACCGTAAGCCGCTATCGCGCGAGGAGATTTTGAGGATGGTTGAGAGGGTTGCAGGGTAGTAG
>NZ_RAWE01000498.1 GCF_003611695.1 Corallococcus carmarthensis
CACTGCAACAGGCGGCTGCACAGCGCACTTCCTCGATGAGCGGACTGCTGGGTGCCCTGCAGTTCGCTGACCGCGATGACATCGCGCGCCAGGCGGGAGCATTGCGCGGCGACGCGCATGCCAGCCTGCGCCTGGCCGATACCGCACTGGTCGGCAGCATCGGCAACGTCGTGCAGCAGCACCAGGCAGCATCGCGCAGCGGTGGCGATGCGGACGGCCTGGCAGCACAGGCCGCGCAGACCGCCTCGGCGCAATCGGCAACGACCGGCAGTCGCCTGTTCAACCAGCTGGCGATGCACCTGGTCGCACCGGCAGATGCAGGCAGTGATGCGGGCGACGCCGGACACAACCGCAGCTTCTGGGCGCGCGGGTTCGGCAGCCATGGCCGTATCGAGGGTGGTGCGGGCGTCGCCGGCCTGAAC
>NZ_RAWE01000499.1 GCF_003611695.1 Corallococcus carmarthensis
CCCATGTTCTCCATGGCGCGGCGCAGGAGGCGCTGGCGCCGGAGCTTGGAGGCTTCATCGGGGTTGGAGGGGTCTTCGGCCGCCACGTCGTCCTCGTCAAAATCCCATTCGTCCAGATCACCCAGATCACCGGACAGCTCGTCCTCAGTCTGGCCAGAAGCCCCCCCGTTGTCACCGGGGAAGGCGGCGGAGCGGGGAGAAGGCAGTGGCTCGAAGGTCGCTTCGACGATGGCCTCGACGAGGAATTCGTTGGCATCGCCCGCCGAGCGGACGTCCGAGCGGATGAGGGCTTCCAGGTGGGCATCCACCTGCTGGAGGGCGGCCTCGAAGGAGGCGGTGAGGTTCTGGGCGGGGTCGTTGGACTCGTCGAAGGAGACGATGCGCCACAGGTCGTCCTCGCTGGCGCGGGCGGGGCGCACGGG
>NZ_RAWE01000049.1 GCF_003611695.1 Corallococcus carmarthensis
CTCCCGTCCCTCCGCCCCGTCCTCGACGGACGCGCCCGGCCCGGGCCTGCTCGCGCTGCTGGAGGGGCTGCCGGAGGCCTTCCTCGGCGTGGACGCGGGCTGGCGCATCACCTGGCTGAGCCCGCGCATGCGCGAGCTGTTGGGGCCCCGCGTCCAGCCGGGGGACGACCTGCGCAAGAAGGTGGCGGACGTGCTGGACCTGGGCTCGCACCTGCGCCTGGACGCGCCCGCGACCGCGCAGCCGTCCGCCGCGCGCTACGAGCACCGCTGGCACGAAGGCGGCTTCTGCTTCGAGGTGTCCACCCGCCCCGTGGACGGCGGCCTGCTGGTGCACTGCCGCGACATCACCCGCGAGTTCCAGGCCCGCCACGAGTTGCAGCGCGTGGGCCAGCTCTTCCAGGCGGTGATGGAGGGCACCACCGACGCCATCTACATCAAGGACATGGAGGGCAGCTACCAGGTCATCAACTCCGCGGGCGCGCGCGCGCTGGGCCGCACCGTGTCCGAAGTGCGCGGGCGCACCGACGCGGAGCTGTTCCCGCCCGAGGAGGCCCGGGCCAACCTGAAGCATGACCGGGACGTGCTCAAGGCGGGCCACCCCCTCACCTACGAGGACGCGCAGAAGGCCCCCAGCGGGGAGCAGCGCGTGTGGATGTCCACCAAGGGCCCGCTGCGCGACCCGGAAGGCAACGTGTTCGGCCTGTTCGGCATCAGCCGCGACATCACCCAGCGCAGGTGGGCCGAGGAAGAGGTGCTCCGGCACTCCGAGTTCCAGGAGCACCTGATGGGCATCATCAGCCACGACATCCGCAGCCCGCTCGGCGCCATCATGAACTGGTCGCGCGTGCTCGCGGCCGGTGGCCCCGCGGAGGAGACGGCGCGCACCAGCCAGCGCATCGCCACCGCGGCGGTGCGCATCGAGCGGCTGACGCGCCTCTTGCTGGACTTCACCCGCGCCCGGCTGGTGGGCGGCGTGGTGATTGAACCGCGCGGCACGGACACGCAGGAGCTGCTGGCCAAGGTGGCGCACGAGTTCCGCGTGGCCTTCCCGCAGCGCGCCATCGTCGTGGAGCACAAGGGCAACACGCAGGGGCACTGGGACCCGGACCGCCTGGCGCAGGTGGTGTCCAACCTGGTGGAGAACGCCCTCAAGTACAGCCCCGCGGACGAGCCCGTGCGCCTGGCCACGCACGGCCTGCGCAACAAGGTGGTGGTGACGGTCCACAACCAGGGCCGCCCCATCCCGGAAGCCACCCTGCCCCACCTCTTCGAGCCCTTCCGCCAGGGCCCGCAGCAGACGCGCACGCTGAAGATGAGCTACGGCCTGGGGCTCTACATCGTGCGCGAAATCGTGCACGCCCACGGCGGCACCATCGAGGTCACCTCCACCGAGGGCGACGGCACCACCTTCACCGTCACGCTGCCGCGCCGCGCGCCGCCCAGGAAGGGCCCGCCGCCGCCTCCTCCTCCGCCGCCTCCCGCGCACCGCCCCTGAAGGGCCGGGCGCGGCGGCGTCCCTTCGGCTTCCTCAGACGAAGCGGGAGATGAGGGGCACCAGCTCGTCCAGCGGCGCGCTGCCGTTGGACAGGCCCGCCTCCGCCACCGCGCGCGGCATGCCGTACACCACGCAGGAGGACTCGGCCTCCGTGATGACCACGCCGCCCGCTGCGCGCAGGGCCCGCGCGCCCTTGAGCCCGTCGTCGCCCATGCCGGTCAGCACCAGCCCCAGGGCGTCCCTGCCCCAGACCTCCGCCACGCTCTGGAAGAGCACGTCCACGGAAGGGTGGTGCGGGGTGCCCAGCGGATGGCGGTCCAGGCGCGCCAGGTTCAGCGCCCCGTGACGCGCCACCTTCAGGTGGTACCCCGCGCGCGCCAGCACCGCGCGGCCCGGCACCAGCTCCAGGCCGTCGCTCGCCTCCACCACCTCCAGCGCGCTCTGCGAGTCCAGCCGCTTCGCCACCGCCTCCGTGTAGCCGGCGGGGATGTGCAGCGCGAGCACCACCGGCGCCGGGAAGTCCCTGGGCAGCGCGGACAACAGCCGCGTCAGCGCCTGCGGCCCGCCCGTGGACGTGCCCACCGCCAGGAGCTTCGGGGACGTCGCGGGCAGCGGACGCGCGGGCGGGGCGTTCACGGAGGCCTCCAGCTCGTTCGCGTAGCGCGGCACCGCGCGCCCCGCGACGCGCACCTTCTCCACCAGCTCCGCGCCCAGCTCGTAGAGCCGGTCCGTGGCGAGCGCCGTGGGCTTGTGCACCATGTCCACCGCGCCCGCCTGGAGCGCGGCCACCGCCAGCTCGCTGTCCGTGCCCGCGCTGCTCACCACCACCACGCGCGGCGCATCCGGCATTCCGGACAGCGCGCGCAGGAAGCCCGTCCCGTCCAGCGACGGCATCACCAGGTCCAGGGTGATGACGTCCGGCTTGAGCTCCGCCACCCGCTCCAGCGCGTCCAGCCCGTCGCGCGCGGTGCCCACCACCTCCAGGCCCTCCGCGTCCGACAGCACCTTGCGCAGCACCTTGCGCGCGAACGCCGAGTCATCCACCACCAGCACGCGCAACGTCATGGCCCTGCCTTGCAGTAGAAGAACGACCCGCGGCGCTCCTCGCAGTGCAGCGCCGTGCCGAAGCGCATCAGCGATTCGGACGTGCCCACCACCAGGTGCCCGCCGGGCCGCAGCGTCCGGGTGAGTCCGTCCACCACGCGGCGCGCGGTGTCGTCCTGGAAGTAGATGAGCACGTTGCGGCAGAGGATGGCATCGCAGCTGCCCGGCGCCGGGTAGTTCGCGGTGTCCACCAGGTTGAGCTGCCGCCACTCCACCCGGGCCACCAGGTCCGGCCGCACGCGCGGACGGCCGTCCACCACGTCCAGCCAGCGCCCCTGCACACCCGGGGGCAGCGCGCGCAGACAGCGCAGGTTGTACTCCCCCGTTTGCGCGCGCTCCAGCGCCCGGGCGCTCAGGTCCGTGGCCAGGATGGACACGTCCTCCAGCACGCCCCGCGCGTCCAGGAGCATGGCCAGCGTGAGGGGCTCCTCGCCGGTGGCGCATGCCGCGCACCACACCCGGGGCTTCCGGCCGGCCCGGACCTCGGGCACGAGCAGCGAGTCCACCAGCACCTCCAGCGCCTGGGGCTCGCGGAAGAAGTACGTCTCGTGGACCAGCAGCGCTTCCACCAGCGAGTCCAGCACCGCGGGGCCCTTCGGGTCGTAGCGAAGGAAGTAGTAGTAGTCGAGCAGCGAGTCGAACCCGGCATCCAGCGCGCGGGTGGACAGCTTCTCCGCCAGCAGGTCCCGGTCCTCGGGCCCGTAGTGCAGGCCCGAGCGCTGCTCGATGAGCATCGCCAGGATGGCCAGGACCTGCGGGGACAGCGGCAGCGTGCTCATGGGCCGTGGCTTCTCTAGCGGCCCAGGGCCAGCAGGCAGGCGCGGCGCACTTCGGGGTCCTCGTCACGGTGGGCGGACCGGTCCAGCGCCTCGCGCGCCTCCACCGTGCCCAGCGCCGCCACCGCGGGAGCGGCGGCCCTGCGGCCCGCGGGGCTCGCGCCGATGAGCGACTGCATCAGCGCCGCCCTCGCGTCCGCCCGGCGCATGCGCGCGAGCGCCGCCACCAGCAGCGGCGCCGTCGCGTCGTCCGACACCTCCAGCGCCGCCATCAGCCCGGGCAGCCGCCCTTCCACCGGCAGCGCCAGCGCGCCCACCACCTGCTCGCGCAGCATCACGTCGCCCAGCAGTGACACCAGCTGCTGCGTCGCGTGCGTGCCCGTGCGCGTGGCGAGGAAGCCCACCGCCGCGCTGCGCACGCTGTCGTCCCGGTCTCCCGCCGCGCGCAGGAGCGCGGGCAGCGTCTCCGGCGCGTCGTATTCGGCGACCGCCGACAGGGCGACGAGCCGCGTGGCCGGGTCCTCCGAATGCACCGCCTCCAGCAGCACCGGCAGCGCGTCCGGACGCCGGGCCACGCCCAGCCCCAGGAGCGCCGCGCGGCGCACGTCCGCGTCCGTGGACGAGGCCGCCCGGCGCAGCGCCGCCATGGCGCTCTCCGTGTGCAGGTGCGCCAGCGCGTCCACCACCGCCACGCGCACCTGGCCCGCGTCGTCGTTGGCCAGCGCGACGATGGCGTCCGCGGCGGCCTCCTCGTTGAGCTTCCCCAGCGACTGGCACGCGTAGTAGCGCACCCACGGGTCGCGGTCGTTCAGGCCTCCCAGCAGCGTGGAGGTGATGCGCGCCTGCTTGTCCGTCTGGCCCAGCGCGCGCATGGCGGTGGCGCGCGTGCGCTCCGACTCGTGGCTCGCGGCGGCCAGGAGCGCGTCCACCGCGCGCGGGTCGTCGATGAAGGGCAGGCCGTAGATGGCCGCGTCGCGCAGCCGTTCATCCGGATCCCGCATGGCCGAAAGCAGCGCGTCCAGGCCGCGCGGGTAGCCGAAGTACGCCACGATGCGCAGCGCCGCCCGCCGCTGGCGCGCGTCCGCCGAGCGCGCCGCCTCCAGCGCCAGGGCCTCCGTGGTGTCGCTGCCCAGGGACTGGATGGCGCCCACCACCGCCTGCGACACGCGCGGGTCCTCGTCCGACAGCCGCGCGAACAGGGCCGGCACCGCGGACGTGTCGCCAATGCGCGACAGCGTCTCCGCCGCCAGCGCGCGCACCGTCGCGTCCCGGTCCTCCAGGCACAGGAGCACGTCCGGCACCGCCGCGGAGCGCTTGCCCACGAGCGGCAGCAGCACCCGCCTGCGCGAGCTGTCCCCCTCGCGCAGCGACTGGAGGATCTGCGCGTCAGCCTCCGCGCCCAGCTCACCCAGGGCCGCCGCGGCCGCGCGCGACACGCCCAGGTCCTGCGAATCCAACAGCTTCAAGAGCCCCGTGGCCGCGTCCGCGCCGCCCACCCAGCCCAGCAGGCGCGCCACCGCGGTCTTCTCCCCCGCGTCCGCGCCCGCGATGACCTGGGCCAGCCGGCGCCCGGTGGGGTGCGGCTCCGAGGAGGTGGAGCGCAGCACCGACGGCACCGTGCGCGCGCCGCCGAAGCGCTGCACCTGCGCGTCGTGGATTTCGACCAGCGCCACCGCCGCCACGCGCACCACCGCGTCGTTGCCGCGCTGGAGCAGCCCCACGAGCGCGGGCACTGCGGCCTCCTGGCCGGTGCGGCCCAGCGCGCGCGCCGACTCCAGGACGTAGAAGGGGTCCGACAGCAGCGCCATCAGCGCCGGCACGACGGTGGGGTCGGCCGCGCGGCCCAGCACGTCGATGGCGGGGAAGATGCGGAAGAAGTTGCCGCTGCCCAGCGAGGACAGGAGCGCGTCCACCGCCGCGCCGCCGCCCACGCGGCCCAGCGCTTCGATGGCGGCCACCGCCACGTTGTCGTCCGGGTGGACGATGAGCCGCGACAACAGCGGCACGGAGCGCCGGCTGCGCCGCCGGCCCAGCACCTGGGCGGCGTCACAGACGATGGCCGGGTTGGGGTCGTCCCCCAGCGCCTCCACCGGCCCCTCCACGTCGCCGGTGGCGGCCACCAGCGCGTCCACCGCCGCGGCGATGCGCGCCTCGTTGTCCCGGCGGTGGCAGAGCACGTCGCACAGGGGCCCCACGGCGGAAGTCCCCAGGCGCGCCAGCGCGGACACCA
The DNA here is from genome assembly GCF_003611695.1 of Corallococcus carmarthensis. Lineage (GTDB taxonomy): Bacteria > Myxococcota > Myxococcia > Myxococcales > Myxococcaceae > Corallococcus > Corallococcus carmarthensis. Next base: position 5,606 of record NZ_RAWE01000049.1, read on the forward strand.
CGGCGCGGCGCACCGCCCACGACGGCGCGTCCAGCCCGTCCACGAGCACCGGCAGACTCTCCGGGCCCCTGCGAGCCAGCTGCTCCACCTCTTCCACCCGGGCGCGGTCATCCGCGGACAGCGACAGCGGGTGTTGCTTCACTGTCGACCCTGTCACGTGGGCTGCTCCCGCGTATTTCGTGGCGTCCCTGACTCCTGGGCGCCCAGGAGCCCGCTCAAGTGGGCCAGTCCCTCCACCTGCTCCCCGTTCAGCCGCGCCAGCTGCCCCAGCCGGCCCGCGACCTCCCGCACCTCGTGGGCGGTGGCGGCCGTGGAGCGCGCCTGCTGGGCGGTGGTGACGGCGATCTCCCGCGCCCGCGTCCGCATCTCCTCCACGGACCGGCCCAGCTGTTCGGTCACGGTGGCCTGCTCCTGCACCGCCTTGGCCACCACCGCAGCGCCGGAGGCCTGCTTCGCGGTGGACGTGGTGAGCATGCTCAGCGCCTCTGACTGCTCATCCAGCGCGCGCGCGGTCGTCTTCGCCACCCGGCGCACCTCCTCCGCGCCGCGCACCAGCGACGTGAGCGCCTGGGCCTGCTCCTCCGTGGCGCGCGTCACCTCCTTGGCCAGGTTCGCCACCTGGCGGCTGGCCACCTCGCCCTGCTTGAGGGCGCGGGCCTGCTCCGCCATGGCGCGCGTGGACTGGGCCACCTCCTTGCGCGTGGCCTCCATGGCGCGCGTCACCTCCTGCGCGGCCTTGGCCTGCTCCGCGATGCCGGTGAGCGTGCGCTGCGTGGAGGACGCCACCTCCTGCGCCGTGGCCCCCAGCACCGCCACCTGCTGGCCCTGCGCCATCACCGCGCCGCTCACGCCCTGCACCAGCTGGCGCATCTGCGCCGTGCTCCGGGCCAGGTCCGTGGCGGCCTGCGCCTGCTCCTGCATCGCGCGCGACACCTTCTCCGCCACCTCCGTCAGCTGGGTGTTGGAGCGCACCGCGTCGCGCAGCGCCTTGGCCTGGTCCTGGGTGGCCTGGGTGGTCTGCCGCGCCATGCGCCGCATCTCCGTGCCACCCTGGTTCAGCGCCTGCGCGGCCTGCGCCTGCTCCACCGAGGACGCGGCGATGAGCCGTCCCTGCTCGCTCACCTTCGCCGTGGCCTGCACCAGCGCCTGCACCGCCTGCACCTGCTCCGTCGACGCACGCGACGCCTCGCGCACGTTCTGGCCCAGGTCGTCCACCCCCTTGAGGATGGTGCCCAGCGCCCGCTCCGCGTCGCCCGCCAGCGCCGCGCCCTCGTCCGCCGCGCGCACGCCCTCGCCGGTGGCCGCCGCCGCCTCGCGCGCCGTCGTCTGGAGGCCCCGGACAATCTTCGCGACGTCGCTGCTGGCCGCCGCCGCGCGGTCCGCCAGGGCGCGGATCTCCTCCGCCACCACCGCGAAGCCGCGGCCGTGTTCCCCGGCGCGCGCCGCCTCGATGCTGGCGTTGAGCGACAGGAGGTTGGTGCGGTCCGCGATGAGGTTGATGGTCTGCACGATGTCGCCAATCTCCTCGGCGCGCCGGCCCATCTCCTTCATCACCCCGGACGACTCCACGATGGACTGGCGGATGCGGCCGAAGCCCGCGATGGAGCGCGCCACGGTGACGCCGCCCTCGCGCGCGCTCGTGCCCACGCGCTCCGCCGCCAGCCGCGCCTCTTCCGTCAGCTGCGCCGCGCGCCGGGTGGACGACTCCAGCTGCGAGGACGCGGTGGCGCTGGTGGACGCCAGGCCATTGATGCTCTCCGCCGCGCGCGCCACCGCCTGGGCGGAGCGCGACAGCTGTTCGATGGTGGCCGCGTTGGTGTCCACCACGGCGGCGTTCTTCTCCGCGGTGGCGGCCACCTCCTCCACGCTGGCGGCCACCTCCTGCACGGTGGACGCGGTGGTGAGGGCGCTCGCCTCCAGGGCGCGCGTGTGCTCCGCGACGCCGCGCGTGCTGCGCGCCACCTGTTCGGTGGCGGCGGCCGTCTCCTCCACGCTGGAGGCCATGGTGGCCGCGTCGCGGCCCACGTCCTGGAGCGTCTTGCCCAGGGACACGACGGCGCCGGACACCTGCCCCATGCGCTCGCCCACGCCCTGCGCGTCGGCGGACAGGCGGGTGATGCCCTTGGACATCTCCTCGATGGTGGCGGCGACCTCTTCCGTGGTGGCGGCGCTCGTCTGGTTGCGCGACACCAGGTCCTCCACCGTGGCGGTCATCTCCTGCATGCTCGCCAGCAGCTCCTCGCTGGAGGCGGCCAGCTCCTCCGCGTTGGCGCTCACGCCCTTCACGGAGCGAGCCACCTCTTCCAGCGTGGTGGCCGTCACGTCCGCGCTGGTGGCGAGCGTGCCCGCGTCCTTGCGCACGCCGGACACCGACGCGGTGATCTCCTGCATCGTGCCCGCGGTGGCCTCCACCTCCTGCTGCACGCTGCGCGCGGAGGCGCTCACCGCGCCCTGGTTGCGCACCAGCGACTGCACCGCGGCGCTCGTCTCCTCCACCTGCGCGGCCACGGACTCGATGGCGATGCGCACCTGCTCGCCCGCCGCGGCCTGCTCGTTGCCCGCGGAGGCCAGCCGGGACGCGAGCTGCTCCGTGGACTTCACCAGGCCCGCGCCCTCCTCCACCTGGAGCGTGGTGCGCTCCGCCAGCGCCCGCGCATCCGCCAGCCGCACGCTGTTACCGTTGTCCGTCGACATCCGCTGTCTCCTCCCCTACCACGCGGGGAAAATCGATGAGCATCACCAGCCGCTGACCCACCTGCGCCACGGCCTTCACGAAACCCTTCGCGCCCTCCACCACCATGGGTGGGGGCGGCTGGATGGTGCGCGGGTCCAGCTTCAACACCTCGCGCGCGCTGTCCACGAGCAACCCCACCGTGCGCTCGCCCAGCTGTCCCACCACCACCCGCGAATCCAGCGACGGCGTCCCCGCGGGCAGCCCGAAGCGCATGCGGGCGTCCACCACCGGGATGACCCGGCCGCGCACCTGCACCAGTCCCGCCACGTGCGCGGGGGCGCCCGGCACCGGCGTCGCGCCGGTGAAGGACTCCATCTGCACCACGTCCGCCGCGGGCATCGCGTATTCCGTCCCGTCCACCTTGAACAGCACGTGCAGCACGTTCATGACACCCACTCCCCTGACCGTGACGGCGCACGCTTGCGGCGGCCTGCTCGCGCGGCGCCAAGCGCACCCAGGTCCAGCACCAGCGTGGGCTGGCCGTCACCCAGGTCCGTGGCGCCGGCCACGCCGGGCACGCGAACCAGCGGATCCTCCAGCGGCCGCAGGACGATCTCCTGCTGCCCCAGGAGCCGGTCCACCGCGAAGGCCACCGGCTCCCCGCGCTGCCGCACGATGAGCGCCTTGGTCCCCCGGCCCGCGTCCCCGTCCGCGGACGCAGCGCCGTCCAGCAGCCGCGCCAGCGACACCAGCGGCACCGCCGCGCCCCGGCGCTCCACCAGCCCCAGGCCGTCCGCGCCCGCGGGACGCACCACGCTCCCCACGTCGATGAGCTCCTCCACCGTGCCCACCGCGACCGCGTAACGGCGGCCCGCGCACTCGAAGACGATGGCGTCCATCAGCGTCACCGTGAGGGGGACGCTGAGGGTGAAGGTGGTGCCCGCGCCCTTGCGCGTCTCCATGCGCAGCTCGCCGCCCAGCTGCTCCACGACGATGCGCCGCACGATGTCCATGCCCATGCCCCGGCCGCTGGTGCGCGTGGCCTCCTGGCGCGTGGACAGGCCGGGCCGGCACAAGAGGTCCAAGAGCGCGTCCACGGAGTCCGGCACGGGGGCGTTCGCCGCCTTCGCCACCGCCTTCGCGTCCACACCCCGCCCGTCGTCGCGCAGGGTGAGCTCCAGCTGGCCGCTGGCGCGCGCATGGCAGGTGAGGCGCACCAATCCCTCCGGAGCCTTGCCCGCGGCCTGGCGCTCCTCGGGCAGCTCCAGCGCGTGGTCCACGGCGTTGCGCACCAGGTGCACCAGCGCGGGCAGCAGCCGGTCCGCCACCGCCTTGTCCAGCTCCGCGTCGCCCACGTCCAGCTCCAGCCGCACCGCCTTGCCCGTGGCGCGGCGCAGGCCCCGCACCAGCAGGGGCAGCCGCTCCAGCACGTCGCCCACGCGCACCATGCGCAGGCGCAGGATGGCCGAGCGCAGGTCGCGCAGCTGGCGGCCGTTCTCCTGGAGGATGGCGGTGAGCTCGCGCGTGGGCGCGCCCGCCTGGGTGAGCGCCGCCACCGCGCGCGTCAGCCGGGAGCGGTTGACGACGAGCGCCGCCAGCCACTCCATGGCCTCGTCCAGCCGGGACACCTCCACGCGCAGCAGGCCTCCGCCCCGGCGCACCTCCGGCTCGTCCAGCTCTTCTTCCAGGCCCGCGGCGCCCGGCGGGACAGCGCTGGCGGGCAGGACCGCGCTCCCCGGGGCCACGTCCACCGCCGCGGGCTCCGCGGACGCGGGCGCCTCCAGCGAGCGCACCACGGCGGGCGGGCCGCCCACGGCCTCCAGCAGCGCGGCGTCTTCCGCGCGGGTGATGAGCAGCAGCGCGAACGCGAGCGACGCGCCCCCCGCGGCGGCGCCGGACAGGGGCAGCACCTTCACGATGTCCGCGAGCTTCGCCACGCGCTCGCGCACGGTGTTGATGTTGAGGCCCTTCGCGGCGCGCTCCGACGACGGCACGAAGTCCAGCCGCAGCGCGCGCTGGCCACCGGACAGGCCGCCCTCCAGCTGCTCGCGCTCGGACGGGGCCAGGCGGGAGGCGAACGCGGCCTCCGCGTCCAGCATCACCGGCCGGGCCCGCTTGGGGGCCGCGTCCAGCACCTGGGGTCCCAATGCCTCCAGCCGCTCCAGCAGGTTCGCGGGCGCGGGCGACGCGACCTTCCCGGCGCCCAGCTGCCGCACGCGCACCTCGATGGCGCGCAGGCCTTCCACCAGGGGCTCCACGCTGGACTCGGGCAGCCGTCCGCCGGCCTGATCCGCCAGCCGCAGGGACGCCTCCATCCAGTGCGCCAGGGAGACGACGGGCTCCACGTCCACCATGGCGGACAGGCCCTTGAGCGTGTGCAGCGCGCGGAACAGCTCGCGCACGGCGCGCGGCTGGGCCAGCCCCTTGCGCACGGCCTCCTCCACCGCGAGCAGGTCCTTCTGTGCGGAGGCGAGCAGCTCATCCACCTCCGCCAGGTAGGCGGGGAGGAACTCCGCGAACTCCCCGGTCCCGCTCACCCGCGCGGCGCCTCGGCCGGGGTCTTCTCCAAGAGGGCGCGGGCGGCGCCCTGGATGGAGTCCGGCGTGAAGGGCTTGGTCATGAAGCGGTTCGCGCCCGCCTGGAGCGCGCGCTCGCGGGACGCCTCGTCGCCACGGGTGGTGACGATGATGATGGGCAGGTTGCGCAGGTGGTCCTGGCCGCGCACGAACTCCACCACCTCGATGCCCCCGATGTCCGGCATGTTGAGGTCCAGCACCAGCAGGTCGTACGGCTTGAGCGACAGCTGCTCGATGGCTTCCAACCCGCTGGAGGCCTGCGTGAAGCGGCTGTCCGGATAGGGCCGCAGGCAGGCGACCACCATCTCGCGCATCACCTTGCTGTCATCGACGACGAGTACCTCGGGCATGGCGTCCTCTGGAAACGACCGGCCAAGCTAGATCGATTCCGACCCGCTGAAAGAAATGAGTCATCAGGCATGTGTTGAACGTTGGCTGGTCCACGCCCGCGCTGGACGATCTGCCACGGCGGGCAACGGGGCGCCACGTCCGCCCGCACATCCGGCACCCTGTCCGCTCCTGCTTTTCCGCTCCGGGAACCGACTTCCTCCATGCGCCCGCCTCCCACGCCCGCCGCCTCCTTCCCACGCCCGCCGGGTCCTCTCCCGCACGACCCGGGACCCGCACCTTGCGTCTGGGTGGTGGACGACAGCGCCAGCGAGGCGCGCTTCATCAAGACGGCGCTGGGAACAGGCTTCCAGGTGGAGACCTTCCCGGACGGCGCGGCCATGCTCGAAAGGCTGCACGCCGGGCGGGCGCCGGACGTGGTGGTGCTGGACTGGGAGATGCCGGGGATGTCCGGCCCGGAGGTCTGCCAGTTCCTGCGAGGCCAGCCGCAGACGCAGGCCCTGCCGGTGCTGCTGCTCACCGCGCACAGCCGGCCGGAGGACCTGGTGCAGGGCCTGCGCGCGGGCGCCAACGACTACGTGGCCAAGCCCTTCCGCACGGAGGAGGTGCGCGCGCGGGTGGACGCGCTCGCGCGCACCAAGCGGCTGGTGGACGACGTGCGCCGCACCAGCGAGGAGAAGGCGGAGGTGTTCGCGCAGCTGGACGCGCTCCTCACGTCCTCGCCCGTGGGGCTGTCGCTGATGGACCGCGACCTGCGCTTCGTGCGCGTCAACGCGCGCATGGCGAAGCTGGACGGGCTGAGCGTGGACGACTATCCGGGCAGGACGCTGGCCCAGGTGCTGCCCCAGTTCGCCGCACGGCTGGAGCCCCTGCTCCGCCGCGTCATGGAGACGGGCGAGCCCGCGGAGGAGCTGGGCTTCACGCTGGAGCGGCCGGACGCGCCCGGTGGACACCTGCACGTGATGGCCAGCTACCACCCGGTGCGCACCGCCCGGGGGGAGGTGGTGGGCGTGGGCAGCGTGCTGGTGGACGTCACCCGGCACAAGCAGGCGGAAGCGGAGCTGCGCGCGTCCGCGGAGTTCCGCGAGCGGTTCCTGGGCATCGTGGGCCACGACCTGCGCAACCCCCTCAACTCCATCCGCATGGGCGCCAGCTACCTCGTCGCCAGCGAGCAGCTGCCCCCGCCGCTGGTGCGCACCGCCAGCCGCATCATCAGCAGCACGGACCGGATGACGCGGATGATCACCGAGCTGCTGGACTTCACCCGCAGCCGGCTGGGCGGCGGCATCCCGCTGGCGCCGGGCACCACGGACCTGGGCCAGGTGGCGCGTCAGGTGGTGGAGGAGCTGGAGCTGGTGCACCCGCACCGCACCGTGAAGGTGACGGCCACGGGCCCGCTCACCGGCCACTGGGACGCCGACCGGCTGGCGCAGGTCCTGAGCAACCTGGTGGGCAACGCCCTCCAGTACAGCCCGGCGGAGGGCACGGTGGAGCTGGTGCTCGCGGGCGAGCCGGAGCAGGCCGTCGTGCGGGTGAGCAACCCCGGAGAGGCCATCCACCCGGAGGAGCTGGCGCTGCTCTTCCACCCCTTCCAGCGCGCGCGCACGGGCGCCCACGTGCCGTCGGGCCTGGGCCTGGGCCTCTTCATCTCCGACCAGATTGCCCGCGGCCACCGGGGCATGCTGAGCGTCTCGTCGGACGCGGAGCGCACGGTCTTCACCCTGACGCTGCCGCGCGGAAGCGCATGAGTCCTGGCGGACGCACTCCTCCCCGCTCCCGTGCTTCCCGGCCATCCGGCCGTGCGAGCCCCTTGGAAACGCCCGGGCCCGTGCCCTACCGTGCGTGTGTGTCCACGCCGCAACGCCACGCCCCCCTGCTCCTCGTCGAGAACAACGAAGACGTCCGCGAGGCGCTGCGGGAGATCCTGGAGTCGGAGGGCTACCGCGTCCACACGGCGGTGAACGGCCATGATGCGTTGAGCGTGCTGGCGAAGCTGGAGCGGATGCCCGCCCTCATCCTGCTGGACCTGGTGATGCCGGTGATGGATGGCCACGCCTTCATCGAACACCTGCGCGGCACGGGCGCGCTCGCGCTGACGCGGGTGCTGGTGCTGACGGCGCACCCCACCCTGCCGCTGCCGCAAGGGGTCTCCGGACGGCTGGGCAAGCCGGTGAAGCTGGAGGCGCTGCTGGACGCCATCGCCGTGCACTCCGCACCGGAGTGACCTGACCGCCTCAGGCGGCGGCGGGGCAGTGCCGCGCCACCATGCGCAGCAACTCCGCGATGTCCACGGGCTTGCGCAACAGGCCCACCGTGCCCGGGGGCGCCTTGGCGGAGAAGTGGGCGGTGAGCATCAGCACCGGCAGCTCTCGGTGGCGCTCGTCCTCGCGCAGCCGGTGGAGGAACTCCAGCCCGTCCATCACCGGCATCATCAGGTCCAGCAACACCAGACAGGGGTGTTGCTGGGTGGCCAGGACGTCCAGGGCGGCCTGGCCGTTGGCGGCCTGGAGCACCGTGTAGTCCTCCATCTCCAGCAGCTCCGCCACGACCTCGCGCAGATCCGGTTCGTCATCGACGATGAGGATGGTGGAACGCGGGGTCTCTCTGCGCACCGCGGCAGCCTACGCACGTCGAGACGCGAGCGCCATGAATGACGTGCCTCCCTGCCCTCACCGCGCGCACCGGCTTCTCGCGGTGCGGGCCCCCGCCCGTCCGCCTGTTGGGAATCCCAGGAGAAAACAGGGTGTCCCGTTGCACCTGGGAGCCCGAGCCCCTACCCCCTTCTCTACGGGCCCATGAACCTCATCGCGGACTTCATCGAAGCGAACCTGGACGTCCTGGTGAGGCGCTTCGCGGAAGCCGCGCGAGGGCTGGAGAGCACGCAGGGACTGAAGCCGTCGGAGCTCATCTCCACGCTGCCGGAGTACCTCCACGCGGTGGCGGCCATCTGCCGGCACGGCGCCACGCCGGAGCGCCTGGAGACGCGGGCGCGCCTGGAGGAGGCGCACATCAACCTGCGCCTGCGCGTGGGCGCCACGCAGGAGGACGCGACGGACGAGTACACGCTCCTGGGCCGGCTCATCCCCCAGCTCTGGGAGGACGTGCGGCCGGAGCGCAAACCCACCGCCGACGACCTCCAGTGCCTCTTCCAGCAGTTGGAGAAGGCCATGGACCACGTGGTGGTCCTCTTCTCCGGCTACTCGCTGGAGGACCGGCAGCGCGAGAAGCGCTTCCTGCGCCAGATGGACGCGCTGGCGCCCCAGTGGTTGGAGTCGCGCGCGGATCCGCGGGGCCTGCTCAGGCCCCTGGTGGAGCTCATCGTCCGCGCGCTGGAGGCCACCGGCGCGGAGCTGTTCCTCATGGACGCGGGGGGCCGGAGGATGGTCCCCATCGCGCACACGGAGCACTCCGTCGTCGCCCCCGGCCGGTCGGTGGATGCGCAGGGGCCGTCCTTCCTGGGCCGCGTGGCCCGTTCGGAGGAGCCGCTCGTGCTGGCGCAGGCGCGGGGCCTGGAGGACTTCGAACGGGAAGGGCTGGACGCCACCGGGTGGAGCACGCTGCTGGGCCTGCGGCTGTGGCCCCATGGCGACCTGATGGGAGTCCTGTGCGTGGGTTTCGCGGAGGCCCGGCCGGTCCCGCCGCAGACCAAGCGCTTCCTGGAGACGCTGGTGGAGTACCTCTCCGGCATCCTCGACCGGGCCCTGCTCATGGGACAGCTGCACGAAGCCAACGTGCGGCTGGAGGCGTCCGAGACGCGCTACCGGCTGGCCAGCCAGGCGGCCGCGGACACCGTCTGGGATTGGAACCTCCTCACCGAGGAGGTGACCTGGAGCGGAGAGACGCTCAAGCTGCTCGGCTTCGCGCCAGGCGAGACAGGGCCCACGGCGGACTGGTGGGTCGAGCGCATCCACCCCGAGGACCGGGAGCGGGTCGTGCACGGCATCCACGCGGCCATCCAGGGCATCCAGGCGCGCTGGCAGGACGAGTACCGGTTCCTCAACCGCCAGGGCGACATCGTGCGGGTGCTCGACACGGGCGTCATCCTGCGCGACGCGGAAGGCCGGGGCGTGCGCATGGTGGGCGCCATGCAGGACGTCACCTCCCGGCGGGAGGCGGAGAACGGACACGAGCAGCTGCTCCAGGAGGCCCGCACCGCGCGCGTCCAGGCGGACACGGCGCTGAGCCAGCTGCGCGCGCTCTTGCAACAGGCGCCCGTCGCGCTCTCCATCTTCCGGGGCCCCGCGCACGTCGTGGAGCTGGCCAACGACCGCGTCTGCCAGCTCTGGGGCCGCCCTTGCGACCAGGTCCTGGGCCGTCCCATCCTCGAAGCGCTGCCGGAAGTGGCGGGCCAGGGCATCCGGGAGCTGCTGGATGGCGTGCTCGCCACGGGCAGGCCCTACGTGGGCCATGAGCTGCGCGTGCGGCTCGCGAGGGCCGCGGGCGGAGCCCTGGAGGACGCGTACTTCAACCTCATCTACCAGCCACTGCGCGAGGCGGAGGTCGGCTTCGAGGGCATCCTCGTCGTCGCCAACGAGGTCACCGAGGCCGTGCGGGCCCGTCAACGGGCGGAGTCCCTGGCGGCCACGCTCAAGGCCAGCGAGGAGCGCCTGCGGCTGGCCCTGGACGCGGCGGACATGGGCAGCTGGGACATCGAACCCGCCACCGGCCGGGCCACCTGGGACGCGCGCTTCCGCGCCATGCTGGGCCTGCCCGCCGAAGGCGACGTGACGCTCGACGAGGCCATGCAGTTCGTCCTCGATGAGGACCGGCGACAGGTGCTGCACGCGATGACGGAGGCCTCCCGGCTGGGGGGCTCCGGCGAGTACGCGAGCGAGTTCCGCGTGCGGCCTCTCCATGGCGGCCAGCCCGTGCGGTGGATCTCCGGACGGGGCCACTTCCACTTCGGGCCGGACGGCCGGCCCGTGCGCTTCGTGGGCACGGGGCTGGACGTGACGGAGCGCAAGCTCGCGGAGGAGACAGCGCGTCAGCGCGCGGAGTTCGAGCAGTACCTGGTGGGCATCGTGTCGCACGACCTGCGCAACCCGCTGAGCGCCATCATCCTGGGCACGACGTCGCTGCTCCGGCGCGACGACCTGAACGAGCGCGCGACGAAGGCCGTGCTGCGCATCCAGACCGCCGCGGAGCGCGCGGTGCGGATGATCCGCGACCTGCTGGACTTCACCCAGGCACGTCTGGGTGGCGGCATTCCGGTGCATTGCCAGGACCTGGAGCTGGGCGCGCTGGTGCGGCAGGGGGTGGAGGAGGTGCGGATGACCGTTCCGGAGCGCGTCGTCCAGACGTCCCTGCCCGCGAAGATGCTCCAGGGGTGCTGGGACCCGGACCGCATCACGCAGGTGCTCACCAACCTGCTGGGCAACGCGCTGAAGTATTCGCCGGAAGGCACGCCCGTGTCGGTGCGCCTGCGGGAGGCGCCCGGGAGCATCCTGCTGGAGGTGCACAACGCGGGAGCCCCCATCGCCTCCGACCTGCTGCCCCGCATCTTCCAGCCCATGCAGCGAGGGGAACCGGGCGTGGACGCGGCGACGCGCAGCGTGGGCCTGGGGCTCTACATCGTGCGGACCATCGTGCATGCGCACGGCGGCACCATCGACGTGACGTCCACGCAGGAAGCGGGCACGACGTTCACGGTGAGGCTGCCGCGCGCCGGCGCGAAACCGGCACCCTGCGTGTAGGGCCCGACGACACGGTGGCGACGCCCGGCGCCACCGTGTTAGTGAACCCGCAGCCACTCGACGCCCCGATGGCGGCACGACCTCGCGTCGTGACCGTAGGGGGTCCTCGGGTGGCCTTTGTCGGCTGGCGCCCCCCGAGCTCACTCTCGTTGCTGGAGGCCCCCATGCCCACGTCCGAAACTCCCGTCCTCGCGTTCGTCCTCGCGAACTACAAGAACTTCAACGCGCGCGCGACGCGCGATGCGCTCCTCGCCTACTGGGACCATGTCTCGAGCGGCGGCCGGATGTTCTGGAGCGTCGCGGGCGCGATGTCGTCCGCGCAGCTGGGCATCACGCTCGCGCCCGCCATCCGGGCGGGGCTGATCCACGGCCTGTCGGTGACGGGGGCCAACCTGGAGGAGTCGCTCTTCCGGCTCGTCGCGCATGCGGCGTACAAGGACTTCCCCGAGTACCGCTACTTCACCAAGCAGGACGACACGCGCATCCTCGAACAGCGGATGCGCCGGGTCACCGACACGAGCATCCCCGAGGACGAGGCGTTCCGCGCGGTGGAGAAGATCGTCGTCCCCATGTGGAAGGGCGCCACCGAGCGGGGCGAGCGCCGCTTCTGGCACGAGTACTTCTACGAGCTCATCCAGGTGCTGGAGCCCTCCGTGTACGAAGGGGACCCGGAGGCGTGCTGGCTGCTGGAGGCGGCGCGCCACAAGCTGCCCATCGTCGTCCCCGGCTACGAGGACTCGACGTTCGGGAACATCTTCGCGTCCTACGTGAAGACGGGTGACTGCGACGCGAGCATCGTCAAGTCGGGCATCGAGTACATGGCCGACTTCTACGACCGCTACGAGGAGCTCTCCGCGGGGAGGGGCGTCGGCTTCTTCCAGATTGGCGGTGGCATCGCGGGGGACTTCCCCATCTGCGTCGTGCCGTCGACGAAGTACGACCTGCAGAAGCCCGTGAAGCCGTGGGCCTACTTCTGCCAGATCAGCGACTCGACGACGTCCTACGGTTCGTACTCGGGGGCCACGCCCAACGAGAAGATCACCTGGGACAAGCTGACGGAGACGACGCCGATGTTCGTCATCGAGTCGGATGCCACCATCGTCACGCCGCTGATGCTCAGCGCCTTGCTGGAGTGCCAGCGCCAGCCGGAAGTGGCGAACGCGCTCATCACCAGGCACCGGCGCTAGCGCCAGCACGGCCCGCCCGCCGCCGCCTCACGCGGCGGGCGTTGGCAGGTGCAGCACGCTCCCCGGTGGAAAGGCGCCCACGTCCATCTGGAACGCGCTCAGCACCGGGGCAGTCGCCGCGAGCGCCCGCTGGAACTCCGCCGCCGCCTCCGCGCCGCCGTAGTGGCCGCCCAGCCGCGCAGCGTGGGCGCGGAGGTCCACCTCCAGGTCCTCCGCGGTCGCGTAGCGCTCCGTCCGCTCCCGCCGCAGCAGCCGGTGGAGGATGGCGCGCAGCCCTGGCGACAGCCGGAACATCAGCGACTCCAGGTCCTCCGGCCGGTAGGTGGCGGCGTGCATCACCACGTCGGCGTACTCACCGGAGCCCTGCCCCGCCTGCGCCGCCACCATCATCCCCTGGAACACGCGCTTCGCGTCCGCGTCCGTCAGCCGTGCCTCCAGGTCGCCCATGAGGGCGCGCGGCAGGCTGTAGAGGTGCAGGCTCGTCGCCAGCTCCAGCAGGATGAGCCCCAGCGAGAAGAGATCCGACCGCGCGTCCGCCCCTTCCCCGAACAGCACCTCCGGCGCGCCGTAATACACCTCGCCGTGCGGGCGCGTGATGCTGGAGGGCGCCCGGCCCGGCAGCCGGGAGAAGACATCCCCCAGGTCCGTGAGCATCAGGGCACCCTCCGGCCCGAACCGGAGGCCCTGGGGATGCAGGTCGCGGTGCACGAAGCCCAGCGGCATGCCGCGCGCGTCTGTCTTTCCATGCAGGAACGCGAGCAGTGACGCGAGCTGGAGGCCCACGTGCACCAGGAAGGCCTCGGAATAGGAATGCACATACACCAGCGGCAGCATCGCCACGTCATCCAGCGTGTAGCCGGGGACGTGCTCCCATTCGAGGTAGAGCATGTCGTCCACCTCGTGGCCGCCGTACAGCCGGGCGATGCGCGGATGTTCGAGCAGCCGTGAGAGCGCCAGCGTCTCCTGCAACCGCGCTCGCGGCTCCCTCGACAGGAATGCCTCCCCTCTTCGGAGGGACAGCGCCTGGAGGAACACCGGCACAGGCTCACGCCCGGGCTGCCGCCTCACGGCCAGGAAGTGCTGCTCCCCATGGCCGCGCCGCCGCAGGATCCGCTCCAGCTCGAACACTTTGGACCCGGTCTTGAACAGCACTTCGGGAGGGGAAGGCTTCACCGTCCTGGAAGGACTCATGCCGTGCGGGCTCCTGTGAGAACAACGGCAGACTACTTTTTGAGTAGCCACATTCTCCAGGACCCGTCAGGTTGTATTAGAACGTTTCGCGCCTCGCGACCCTCCGACAAGCACGGTTCATGGGAACGAGTTCACGACCGTATACGCGAAGGTGCGTGGCATCCGGACCGCGCCGGGCTTGGAACCCTCATTCCACTCAAGGCCATCAAAGTTCCCGTAGACGAAGCACACAGGATAGATACGCCCGTCTGGAAGTTCCGCCTTGGTGTAGCGGCCCGTCACCCGGCCCTCCCCCGTCCAGAGGCGCCCATACAGGCGGGTCCCGACGGGCAGATCCCCGTACTGCTCGATGACGAGGCTGACAATGGGGCCATCGTGGACAATGAGTTCTTCCGACCCCCGGCCCGGCCGCGTGATGTCGGTATAGACGCTGCCGCTGCCGCCCTTGTTCAGGGAAAGCTTCCGCATGGCGTCCAGGGAACCCGCCGGGCACCGGCTCGCGTCGGGCCGCACCTGGGCGCCCGTGCAGGCCGTGAGGACGGCGGCGCCGACCGCCGCGGAGCAGCGCTTGAGTGTGCTGGACCGCGCGGGCATGGGGATGACGGCCGCCTGCTGCGGCGAATGGGGAGTCATGGCTTCCTTCTCCTGTGGAAAGGGGACGGGTGGGGAGGTGCCCGTCGATGACCTGCGAGCTTCTTCCGGTCCGGAACGGGACGCCATTTGCTGGACGACCCGCTCCTGGCTCACGGCCAGTGGGCTGCCCTCCCTCGCCAGGGTCCGCCGCAAGCTCCAGACCGTGAGGCCCGCGACAAGGGGGCCCACCAACATGACCGCGAGCGCACCCCAGACGAGGGGATGCGAACGCCCTCTCCTGACACGTCCCTGAAGCGCGGGAATCGACCGGGCTTCCGCGGCGGCCACCTTCGCGGGATCCCGCCGGCGCAGCTCGCGGGCCCCTCGCAGCCGGAGGGAGTCCTCCAGGTGCCGGGCCCGGGCATCCCGCAGGGCGATCTCCTGCCCCGGCATCACGGGCCCCCGGACCTCATCCGCCTCCACCGTCGTACGTGAGCCACTGGCCGTCCGTTCGCGCCAGTCGAACAGCGGCGCGTCCCACCCCGGGCCTCCATCCGCCAGTCGCTGGCGCAGCTCACCCGCCAGCAATGCCATGCTTTCGGGGCGCCGCTCCGGCTCGAAGGCAAGCATCCGCATCACGGCGTCCGACAGCCCTTCCGTCACGTGGGGGTTGAGGTCCCTCACGGCTCGCAGACCATGGGGCGCCGAGACTTCACGGGGAGCGCCCCACTGGGCGGCGGGGTACTGGTCCGTCAACAGGCGATAGAAGGTGACGCCGACCGCGTACAACTCGTCCGCCACGCAGTAGGTGTAAGGGCTGGCGGCACCGGGACGGCGCTCCGACAGCACGCGCCACATGAAGAGCTGGGGGCTGTAGTAGCGCGGACTGCCCGGTGGCAACCGGGCGGTGGCGGTGAGCGGGGGTGCTCCCGCGTACCAGCCAGCGCCCCAATCCAGCACCTTCACCCTGCCATCCGGCGTGATCAGGACATTGTCGCCCTTGAAGTCCCGGTGCAGGGCTCCATGACGGTGCGCGGCAGCCAGGGCCTCCAACACCTGCACCAACACGTTCGTCATCTGGCGGGCCGTGGGATTGCGGGCCAGTGCCCATACGTAGAGGGATTCTCCCTCCACGTACTCCATCACCAGGTAGGGGTGCTCCACGGGGCCGAGCCGCCAGACACCGTGGGAGATCAACCGCACCACGGAGCGGTGGCGCACGCGGGTCAGCAGTTCCGCCTCCCGCGCGAACCACCGTTCGCCGGGGCGGCGGGACAACTTCAAGGCATACAGCCGCCCGCGAGAGCGGCCCACCCTGCGCACGGAATACGTGGTGCCGTAACCTCCCGCTCCCAGCCGTGCCATCACCTCCCAGCGGCCCACCTGTGTCCCAGGCAGCAACCATTCGGCGGACAGCAGGACCCGCCCCAGTACCGCCTCCGCATGGCGGAGCCCTAGCTCCGGCGACTCACTGCTCACAGGGACAGTCCTTTCCATCGCACGGAGCGATTGCCTTCCTGATTCCAGACTTCCAGCACGTAGAGAGCCTGCGGCTCCAGGTCCTTCGGCATGTGCCATTCCAGGACCACCTGTCCACTCGCACCGGGTGGCAGACGTGCCTCCAGCATCCGCACTGGAATCTCCTGGATGATGAGGTCTTCTTTTCCATCCGCCCCCAGCCGGGTGAGCCGTCCCACGCCGGGCACCCACGGGGCAGCGTCTGGTGAGTTGCGCAGGGCGAAGGCCATCACTCGGCTTCTGATGTGGCTGTAGAGGAGAGCACTCCCCACGACCTCCAGGCCTGGTGTTTCAACAGGTAGGGGAGACCGATCCACTGACACCGGCTCCGGCCCCAGGGCCCCCGTGAGTACGCGCCCGCCAGTCCGGTCTGGTCACACTGCGCCCGCAGGGTGGCGAGCCCCGCCTCTGCGGCGGCGCACCGTCCCCGCAACAGGGACAGCTCCTCGCCCAGGTCTTCCGCGGACAGCGCATGGCGGGACACCTCCACCACGGTGTCCACCTCCTTGGGGTCGGTGACGAGCAGGAACGACACATGCCGGGGCGCGTCCTCCCCCGCGAAGCGCACGGTGACGAGCGGCCGGGACGCGTCCGGCATGGCCACGGCGGGCCGCAGCACCATCACGCCCGGATACACCTTCACCTGGGCGAACAGCGGCGCCAGGGCCTTCGCGTCCACGGAGGCTGGCAGGATGTCGTCGTTGAACACGACCGTGGTGACCGCCCCGGGAGCGACACGCAGCAGGTGCAGCGTCGCGGCGTCTTCCGCGCGCACCACCAGCTTCCGCTCCCGAGGGACGCGCGGTCCAGGGGCCGAGGCCCATGCCGGAACCACCGCACCCAGCAGCATCAGCAGCATTGGACAGACAACCACACGGGGCGTAAGCACGCGGGGCAACCTCCAGCATCGCACCCTAACAGATGGGGGTGACGTGACGGGGAGGTTTGAGGTTCGCGATGCCTCAGGTCACCAGCGGTTCGGCCCTGCGGGTTCAGGGGCCCCCTCGCGCCTCCCTACAAAGGCACTGGAAGTCTCGGCGCTTGATACCGAACGTCCCCACGCGGAGCGGACGATCCATGGGAGGATGCCCCTCGATGACAAGCACGTCCGCGAAGCGCAGGTCCGCCTTCGCCACGCTCCCATGTGATTCAATGCGGGGCTGTTCGGCCTGAGCGGCTTACACTGCCACGAATTCCTTTCATGACCCATCGAAATCAAGAACAGACCTTGTTGATGAAATAAGCCTCATAGCAAAGTCAGGATGCCAAGCCCCCTGATTTCCAGAGGGCACCTTCGGGGGATTCCATGAGGCTCGCCGGAGTAGTCTCCCTGCTACTGCTTGCAGCAGGATGCGCAACCACCCGCGTTGTCCATATCGATGCGGGGAATGGTCAGCGGGTCGTCCACGAGTCAGTCGATGTCGAGCCAGTCGAGGTGACCGAGGAGGCGTTCAAGGAGGCTCTCACGCAACTCATCCTCGACATGCGCATGGACGTTGCATTCCGCGAGTCGGACGAAGCGGATCAGCGTGGATGGGTACGGTCTAGGACCCTGCTCGCGTCCTCGAGGGGTTTCGCAGATTCCGGCTCGGGGAGTTCACCTGAGTCGTTGTACGCGCGCATCTGCCCCGACTCGGACGAATGCTTGTCCCTGGTGGGTGGGACGGGGCTGACGTTCTCGCGCAAGGACCGGACGCTGATGGCCCTGTCCTTCGCGCTCGATACCGTGTGGGAGAGCGTCGAGGCCGAGGTTGGCAAGACGCTGAACCCCGTGGCGCTCAAGGCGATGGTGACGTCGGCCGCGCTGACCATGCTCCTCACGATGGCGCTTCCCGAACCGGTCACCAAGACCATCGCGGTGGCACTGACCGCGGCGATGGTGGCCTACCTGGGCGTGGTGCCGGTCTGGGAGATTGGCCGGGGCTTCGTCCGATTGTGGGACGACGCGGAGAGGGCAACGAGCGTCGTCGGGTTGCAGGAGATTGGGCATCGCTTCGGAAAGGTGCTCGGTACGAACGGCACACGCGTCCTGGTGCTGCTCGTCACGGCGGCACTTGGCGGAAAAAGCGCGATGGCGACCCAGGGCCCGAAGCTGCCGGGCTTCCCCCAGGCCGCGCTTCGAGCGCAGGCGGAGGCGGGGTTCCAGCTTGGGGCAGCACTGAATGGTGGAGTGACATCAATCGCGTTGCCCGCTACAGGTGTGCTCAACGTCGTGCTTGCGCCAGGGGCCGTTGCGGCTCTTGCGATGTACTCGAACAACCGGCTTCCAGGTGATTCCGAAGGGCCGGTTCATCACATCTGCACGAACAAGAACGCCACCTCTGCCGCGACAGGCGGTCCCTGGACGCCGATCTGCGAGGAGATCTTCGAAAAGGCGGGAATGAGTTTGGAGGACGTGGCAAACAAAGTGCGTCTCAAGGGGCACGAGGGACCGCACACCGAGGCGTACCACAGAGAAGTGGTGGGGCGCCTGCAAGATGCCGTCAGTCTATGCAAGACCCCTGAGACCTGTCGGGCCGAGCTATTGAAAGAACTCGCGAAGATTGCAAATGAGCTGCTTACACCGGGCTCGAAGTTGCGGAGTCAAATCGTGAAGGCGGGAGATTGAGGTGGAACGTCATTTCTATTGGGTGGATATCGCGGATGTACCCCAGTGGTACATCACGACTCCCGTCCCGGCCTCAGGAGGGAAATTCGAGGAGCCTTGGATGTTCACCGCTGGGCGTGTTCTTTCCGATCCTGGGCCCATCAAGGCTCGGGTTCGGAACCAGGGCGTGAGGCGCACCTTCATGTTCGCTGGGGTGGAGCGAGTGCCCATTGTCAGCGAAGGAGTTGCGAATGTCTTCAGGTTGCTTGCCCCTGACGATGTGCAACTGCTTCCGGTGACGGTGGAGAGCGAGCCCGAGCGCTACTTCATTGCCAATGCAACCAAGGTCGTTGACTGCATTGATGAAGTCAACTGCGAGGGACGACAACCCTACGATCAAGACGACCCTCATCCTGAGCGCAGAGGTGCATATCGCTGGATCTCTGGCTTACGAATTGACCCGGCGAGGACCGAGGGCACCCGTGTTCTCAGGCCGATGAAGTTCAAGATCGCATTTATCGTTTCAGAGGAGGTCAAGAATGCACTCGAACAGGTAGGGAACCTGGGCGTGCTGTTCGATCGTGTGACAGGCCCTCGTGGAGGGCATGGGGTGACGTGACGGGGGGGTGAGCTTCGTGATGCGTCAGGTCACCGGCTTCGTCTGGACAGCCCGCCGTCACATGCGCTTCCGCACGTCCACCCCTCACGGGCAAGAAGTCGGGCGACGCAAACGGAACCAGACCTACGAGCCGTGCGGGACAGCATCCGCCTCGCACCCTGGCACTGGCGGAAAGAGAGGAGTTCCCCACATCCCGGTTTCGTTCGGGAGAAAAGGTTCACGCCTGCACGCCAGGGCACCTGCCAGGTCGTTGAAAGTGGGGGGTGTGGGTGGACGCGGCTCGGGCCGCCCGGTTAGGAACCCGCCCATCCCTTGATGCCGCACGGCCCCCCCACGATGCCCGCCACCCGTTCGCCCGTGGTGTGGCTGCTGGAAGATTCTCCGACGGAGGCCCAGGCCGCGCGGGCCGCGCTCAGCACGACCTGCGACGTCATCCTGTTCTCCGACGGGGCCGTGCTGGTGGAGTCCCTGGGGTTCCAGAAGCCGCCGGACGTGCTCGTGCTGGACCGGGAGACCCCGGGCCTCACCGGCCTGGAGGTCTGCGCCTTCGTGCGGAGCAACGCCGTCACGGCGCTGCTCCCCGTGCTGCTGCTGACCTCCCACCAGCGCGCGGAGGACGTCGTCGAGGGCCTGGGCGCGGGCGCCAACGACTACGTGTTCAAGCCGTTCCGGTCCTCGGAGCTGGCGGCCCGCGTGCTGGGGCTCGCGCACTGGGGCTGGAAGCAGCGCCAGACGACGGCGGCGCTCGACACGACCCGCAGGGACCTGTCCGACGAGCAGGCCCGGCGCACCATGGCCGAAAGCGTGCTCGCGGAGGTCCGCGCCGCGGAGCTGCGCGCCTGGAAGAGCGACCAGCGCTTCCGGCTGGCTTCGCGCGCCACCCAGGACGCCATCTGGGAGTGGGACCCCCAGACGGACGCCCTGGAGTGGAGCAGTGGGGGTCAGGACCTGCTGGGCCGGCTGGACGACCCGCGGGTGCCGCGCCAGGACTGGTGGCGCAAGCGCATCCACCCGGAGGACCTCGCGGCCGTCCGGCAGAGCTTCATGGAGGCCCTTTCGGGAAGCAGTGACGTGTGGAGGATCAGCTACCGGTTCCACGACGCGCGCGGCGCCTGGCGCGACGTGGAGGAGCACGCCATCATCGTCCGCAACGGCGAGGGCGAGGTCCAGCAGGTGGTGGGCGCCCTGCGGGACGTGACCTCGCGGAAGCAGTTGGAGGCGGAGGCCCGCCAGCGCGCGAACTTCGAGCGGCAGCTCATTGGCATCGTGAGCCACGACCTGCGCACCCCGCTGTCCGCCGTCCTGTTGTCCGCCACGCTGCTCCAGGAGCGTGAACACCTCACGGAAGCGCAGCACAAACGCGTGGGCCGCATCCGGACCTCCGCGGAACGCGCCGTGCGGATGATCCGCGACCTGCTCGACTTCACCCAGGTGCGCCACGGCGGCCTCACCCTGCATCCCCGGGACACGGACTTCCACGCCCTGGTGGAGGCCGCCGTCGAGGAGACCCAGACCCAGGCCCCCGGCCGCGTCATCGCGTACTCCCAGGCGGGGGATGGCGCCGGGACGTGGGACGCGGACCGGCTGACGCAGGTGGTGGGCAACCTGCTGGGCAACGCGCTGGCCTACGGCGACCCGGCCGCCCCCATCCAGGTGCGCACCCGGGGGGAAACCGACAGCGTGGTGCTGGAGGTGCACAACGCCGGCGCCCCCATCCCCGCGGACCTGCTGCCGCGCCTGTTCGAACCGCTGGAGCGCGGAGCCCCGCACCAGGAGAGCCGGGCGGACCGCAGCATCGGCCTGGGCCTCTTCATCGTCCGGCAGGTGGTGCACGCCCACGGCGGCACCGTGAGCGTGACGAGCCTGGCGCAAGCCGGCACCACCTTCACCGTGCGCCTGCCGCGGCGGTCCCCCGCGTCACCGCCTGCGTCACGGCCCGGGTGAACTGGTCGATGTCATAGGGTTTCAACAGCAACTCGATGACCTCCGGACCGGTGTACTCCTGCGCGCCCTCCCGGTTGGTGGTGGTGAGCACGAAGGGAATGCCCGCGGCGGCCGGGTTCGCGGCCAGCTTCTGGAACGCGTGCCAGCTCAGGTCGAACGGCACGCTGATGTCGTAGACGATGACGGCCGGCGCGGTCTCACGCACCAGCGTGGCGAAGTCCAGGGGCCCGCGGATGACGTCCTGCACGCGGACGCCCCTGGTCTGGAAGCCCGAGTCCGCCAGGAGCTCCTCGAGCGCCGCGATGAGATCCTCGCTCCCGTTGAGCACCAGCACGGCCGGTTGTTTTCCCATGCGGGGAAATTGCGTCCTTCCCCGTGGCACAGCAGCAGCCATCTTCCGGCCTGTGTGACACACCAGACAAAGGCATTGAACGTCCGGACGCCTGCCCGTCAGGCGTGAACGGCGGGCGGGCCTGAACGGGGCAGCCGCACCCGGAAGGTGGCGCCCTGGCCCGGGATGCTCGTCACCGCCACCTCGCCGCCGTGCGCCTCCACGATGCGGTGCAGGCGGTACAGCCCCAGCCCCAGCCCGCCGTAGTTGCGCGTGGGCACGGCGCGCTCGAAGCGGCGGAAGAGGCCGTCCACCCGGTCCGGCGAGATGCCGATGCCGTGGTCGCGCACCACCAGCGAGGCCGTGTCCGCGTCCGCCTGGACCTCCAGCTCCACCGGCTTGCCCGGGCCGAACTTCACCGCGTTCACCAAGAGGTGCGTCACCACCTGCCCCAGCCGGAGCGCGTCCCAGTGGCCCACCGCGGACGCGACGTCGCGCACCACCAGCAGGCACCCGGCGCGCGACGCCATCTCCTCCGAGCGCACCACCACGTCCCGCACCACCTGCCCCAGGTCCACGTCCTCCAGGTTCAGCCGGGGCGCGTGGCCCTGCATCTGCGACACGTCCAGCAGCCCCTCCACCAGGTCCGCCAGCCGCTGCACCTGCCGGTCCGCCGCCACCAGCGCGCGCTCCAACCGCTCCGGCGCCACCGGATGCTCGTGCTTGAGCGCCGCCGCCGTGCCCTGCACGCGCAGCCGCAGCGCGGCCAGGGGCGTGCGCAGCTCGTGCGCGGCCACCGCCAGGAACTCGTCCCGCACGCGCACCGCCTCGCGCGCCTCGCGGTACAGCCGCAGCTGCTCCGTCACGTCGCCAATGATGCCCGCCATGCGCACGGGCCGGCCCTGCACGTCGCGGAGGGCCCGGCCCCGGCTCACGCACGAGCGGTAGCCCCCGGACTCGTGCTTCAGCCGGAAGGACACGTCATAGGGCGTGCCCTGCTCCAGGTGCCGCGCCAGCGCGGACGCGACCTCGTCCCGGTCCTCCGGGTGCACCCGCGCGAGGAACGCCTCGGAGGTGCCCGGGAAGGCCTCCGGCTTCATCCCCAGCATCTCCAACAGGCGCGGGCTCCAGTACATGCGCTGGTCGCGCACGTCCCAGTCCCACACGCCGTCGTAGGAGCCGGACACCACCAGCCGGTAGCGCTCCTCGCTCTCGCGCGCGGTGCGCTCGGCCTGCTCCAAGAGCCCCACGCGCCGCTCCAGCTGCCGCACCATCGCGAACAGGTGCGCTTCGGTGGACAGCTCGCCGGGCAGGGGCGCGGGCATCGGCCCCTCCGCGCGCGCTTCCCGCAGCAGCGTCCCCACCAGCTCGTCGTCGCCCTGCGCGCGCCGCACGAAGCCGTTGGCCCCCACGTTGGAGGCCATGCGCAGGTCCAGCTCGTCCGGCGCGGTGGCGTGCGTGAGGATGACCGGCACGCGCGCGAGCTTCGGATCCTGGCGCAGGGCCAGGCACAGCCGGAAGCCGTCCAGGCGGGGCATCAGCACGTCCGCCACCACGATGTCCGGCGGCCGCCGCCGCGCCAGCTCCAGCGCGGACATGCCGTCCTCCGCCTCCATGATGTCGAAATGGAAGGGCGCCAGCGCCAGCCGCAGCAGCTTGCGGTAGACGGGGTCGTCCTCCGCCACCAGCACGCGCAGCAGGACCCGGTCGTCGTCCGCCTCCCGCGCCTCGGGCGGCAGGGCCTGCCGCGCCGCCTCCACCCGGGCCCCCAGCGACAGGCCCGGCGCGAAGAAGCCCGTCACCGGCGCGCCCAGCCGCCGCAGGGCCTGCTGCTCGGCCGTGGGCGCCTCCACCCACAGGGCCGCGCCCGCCGCCGCCAGCGCCTCCCGCAGCGCGTCCAGGGACCCCGCCGCCGAGGCCAGGAGCCCCGCCGCCGCCAGCACCAGGTGCACCGGCGGGGACTCGCGCAGGGCGCGCACCAGCGGCTCCACCCCCGCCGCCAGCAACACCCGCCACCCCTGGCCCTGGAAGGCGAGGGACAGGAGCTCCCGGTGCGGGCCCGGGGCTTCGACGAGCAGCAGGGTGGGCTTCATCAAGGGGGGCGGATGCGGAGGAAGCGGGCGCGGGCAACGGGTCGTTCTGGAAGGTGGGACCCCAACGGCCCGCCACCAGGGTGTGGAAAGGGCGCAGTCTCGTGACGGGGGCCCCTGAGTCAAGGCAACCGTGCGGAAGTGTTGGAAGTTGGAAGGCCACGGGCCATGCGGACCAGCGGCTGGCTTGCCGCGTCACAGGTACAACCGGGCTACAGGTACACTTCGCTTGCACTGGCGTGGGGGACGTGCGCGGGCGGGTGTGTTATTCGACCGCGCATGGGTGCCAAGAAAGTCACGGCGCAGGAGAAGCTGACCGGGTTCCAGGACCGGATTCGCGCCGCGGGGCTGCGCAGCACCGCCCCCCGCGTGGCCGTGCTGCGCAAGCTGGAGACCGCCACCGCGCCCATGAGCCACGCGGACCTGGTGGAGGAGCTGGGCGGCGAGGGCTACGACCGCGTCACCATCTACCGCAACCTCACCGACCTCACCGAAGCGGGCCTCGTCGTGCGCGCCGACCTGGGTGACCACGTCTGGCGCTTCGAGCTCAAGCGCGCCGGCGCCACCGAGCACGCCAACAACCACCCCCACTTCACCTGCACCGACTGCGGCACCGTGGCCTGCCTCCCCGAGGAGTCCGTGCGCCTCACCACCGCCCGGGGCGTCCCCCGCGCCGTGTCGCAGCGCGCCGTGGAAGTGCAGCTGCGCGGGCTCTGCGACCGCTGCGAGTAGCCCCCGCCCGTCGTCGTCCAACCTGATGGGGAGCCAGCCAGGGGGGCGCCCGCCCCATATGTGCTCACTGGTAGGCATGCGCCTACATTGGAGCTTCCGCTCTCCTGCCTCCGGGTACAGATTCGTTCTGGCGAAGGCGGGGACCCGCCGTCCCGGCTCGGGGGACGGCGCGGGCGCTCCAAGGCTCGCAGGGGGATTGGGATGGAAGCCCATCACACGTTGCTGGTCGTCGACGACGACATGGATATCCGGGATGCGCTCCAGGACGCGCTGGAGTTGGAAGGCTACGCCGTGCAGCTGGCGGCGGACGGCCTGGAGGCCCTGGAGCGTCTGCGCTCGTCGGAGCCCCGGCCCCAGCTCATCCTCCTGGACCTGATGATGCCGCGCATGGACGGCGTCGCGTTCCGCGAGGCGCTGCGGCACGAGCGCGCGTGCTCGGACATCCCGGTGGTGGTGGCCAGCGCGGACCTGGACGTGCGCGACACGGTGGATGGCATGGGCGTGGCGGGCTACCTGCGCAAGCCGCTGGATTTGTCCGCGTTGCTCAGCACCGTGAAGCAGCTGTGCCTGCCGGTGTGAACGCCTGCCTGCCCCACCTGCGGCGGGGCGGCATGGAGTCCCTGGACACGAAGGGCCGGTTGGCGGCGGAACACGGCCGCCCCACCCTTGTGAGCAGACACGAAACCCATCCAACGAAAGGGAGCGGGACCAATGAAGAAGCTCATCGTCGCGGCAGTGATGTGCCTGGGAACGGCTGCCTTCGCGCAGGACACCACCGGAACGCCGCAGCATCCGGCGCCGAGCGCGCCCAGCAACCGTCAGATGAACGGCCCTTCCACGGGCGTGGAGGCCCAGCAGGTGGGCCCCGCCATCGGTGACACCGCCAAGAAGTTGGTGGGCGCGGACAAGGCCGCCCAGGAACAAGCGGACGCCGTGAACAAGACGGGCATGTGGAAGGAGAAGGACGCCTTCAGCCTGACCGGCACCGTGAAGGCCAAGGACGACGACGACATCACCCTGGCGCGCACCGGCACGCTGCCGGAGGTGAAGCTGGACGTGCGCGACCAGACGAAGGTGACCCTGGACGGCAAGGCCGTGAAGGCGAGCGAGCTGCCCGAGGGCGCCAGCGTGCGCGCGAAGTTCCAGCTGAACGGGGATGACTCCGTCGCGCTGGAGCTGAAGGCCACCTCGCCCAAGAAGTAGTCCGGCGGTCGGACCGGTTCATCGCGAAGCCCTTCGCCGGGCCCGCCTCCCCCAGGGGAAGCGGGCCCGGCTTTTTTACTGCTCCTTCAGGGTCGGCCGGTTGCCTTGGCTGGGAAGGAAATTGCCCTCTCCCCAGGGAATGCCGCACGAACAGCCTGCGCTCCAGGGTGGGTACGCCGCTTGCTTAGGTGGCGCGTACGCGTAGGGAGATCATGGTGAATCGACGACTGCTGGGCGTGTGTGTGGGGGCGATGGTGCTGTCGGCGTGGGGTTGCGGTGGGACGGATTCGCCCACGAACCCCGTGGATGACCCAAACAACATCGACCCCAGACCGGGGATTGATGCAGGCACGGATGCGGGGACGGACGCAGGCACGGATGCCGGGACGGACGCGGGGACCGACGCTGGAACGGATGCGGGCACGGATGCCGGCACCGACGCGGGAACGGATGCGGGGACCGACGCGGGCACGGATGCCGGGACGGACGCGGGCACGGTGGATCCGTGGCCGGCGGATCCGGTGACGAACTACTCGGACCGCTATGGCATTGGCCGGGTGCAGTCGGTGGGCGTGGACCTGGGAAAGAACATCTGGGTGCTGGATGGCGACCGCATCGGCGTGGTGAGCGCGGGCACGCAGAAGCTGGTCTGGATGCCGGCCCCGGCGGGTCAGGCGGCCGGGGGCCAGTCCTCCACCGTCATCTGCGGCGGCGCGGCGGGCCGGGCCTACGTGGGCTACAACGCGCCGGACCTCCAGCAGGACCCGGAGTACCCGGGCATCCACACCAACTTCATCGTCACCGCGAAGCCGTGCGAAGTCCCGGTGAACGAGCAGACCTGCTTCCCCTTCAGCGCGCGCCGGCTCCAGTACTACACGCAGGGTGACGTGGACGCGGTGAAGCTGGACGCCAACGGCCAGGTCGTCTTCGAGGACCACATCAACCAGTCGGTGCGAGCCAACACCGACGGGAACGGCAACCCCATCATCCAGACGGGACCGCGCGTGGTGGACGGCGTCAGCCTGGGCATCCGCAACAGCAACGACCACCACTTCGACGAAGACCGCGCCATGCTGACGTGCGCGTCGGTGCTGCGCGGCGCGAACAAGGGCGACGTCTTCTTCGGCACCAACCACGGCGTCGTGCGCATCCGCGGCCTGACGTACAACGCCCACCGGCACCCGGTGTGGTTCGACGCCAATGGTTCGCAATACGCGGGCTACACCTACGGCCTGGGCATCTCGCCGGACGGCGACGTGCTCATGGCGAACGACTGGAACTTCGGCACCGTCACGCCCTCCACCAAGGTGGAGAACTGGGATGACACCACCACGCCGGGCATCAACCAGCAGAAGGTGAAGTCCTCCTACCTGCAGGGCCTCAACTCGCAGTCGGAGTTCGACTACTGGCGCGGCTTCCAGCAGACCACCGACGGGACCTACTACCTGGGCAGCAAGTCCCTGGGCCTGTGGCGGATGACCATCCTGTCCGCCACCAACCCGTATCAGAACGGCACCCGCATCGGCGCGGACGTGGGGGCGCTCGACGCCATCAACGCGCTGGCCTCCACCAACGACGGCTCGCTCTTCGTCGGCACCAACGCGGGCGGCCTCTACCGGCTGACGCCCTCCAAGACGCTGGAGAAGGTGGCGAACGTGCGCGGCAGCAAGGTGCTCCAGCTGGTGTACGACGGCTCCGGCACCTCGCCCATGCTGCTGGTGCTGACCTCCGAAGGGCTGACGGTCCTGCGCGGCCACTAGGAATCCCACCCTGACGCCGGGGCGGTGCGCATGTCGCACCCGGCGTCACCGGGGGCTTGGGTCGCCTGGAAGGGCGCGGAAATGTTCTGGAAAGAGGCCCGGTTCTGCTTCCGCCCTCTTGCCTTCGTGCAAGGGGGCAGGCGGGCCGGGCCCCCGGGCTTCACGGCCCTCCGGACCGCTCTACAATCGCCCCTCGCCTCGCTGGAGGAATCCGAACGCATGCGCCTGAGACTCGCCCGCCGCCGTCACGCCGCTGGTGCCGCCTCCTCCCTCGCCGAAGCCGAGGCGGTGGAGCCCCACGGCCGCAACGAGCTCCAGGCGCGAGGCCCCGACCCCTTCCGGCCGGACCGGCGCCTGCGCTGGCGGGACCACTTCGTCCTCACCGAGCACCTGCTCCAGCTGGACAGCATCCACCCGGAGCATGACGGCCTGAGAATCGCGCAGCTGTCGGACGTGCACGTGGGCCAGGCGACCTCCGACGTGCGCATCCGCCGCGCGGTGGCCGCGGTGAACGAAGCGCAGCCGGACCTGGTGTTCCTCACCGGCGACTACGTCACGCACAGCCCCAAGCCGCTGCCGCGCGTGCGCCAGCTGCTCAAGGGGCTCAACGGCCCCGTCTTCGTGGTGATGGGCAACCACGACCACTGGGTGGACGCGCCCTACCTGCGCACCTCCTTCGAGGCGCTGGGCTACACGGTGCTCCAGAACGAGCACCGCGTGGTGCACGTGAAGGGCGCGCCGGTGACGGTGCTGGGCATCGACGACGGGCTCACCGGCATGGAGGACGTGGAGGCCACCTTCCGGGGCGCGCCCACGACCGGCACGCGGCTGGTGCTGGCCCACACGCCGCCCACCGCGGACAAGCTGCCCGCGCACGCGGGGCTGGTGCAGTTCTCCGGTCACACCCACGGCGGGCAGTTCATCGTGCGGGGCCTCACGGAGGCCCTCTTCCGCCGCGCGGGCCAGCCGTACATCCGCGGCCACTACCGCGTGAATGGCAACCACCTGTACGTGAACCAGGGGCTGGGCTTCGGGTTCGGCGGGCCGTACCTGCGCCGGGGCAGCACGCCGGAGGTCGCCTTCTTCACCCTGCGCAACGCCCAGGCCGCCCACGTCGGGGCGACCTGATCCGGGAAGCACCTTCCGGGCGCGCCCGCCTTCAGCGCAGGGGCGCGCCCAGCTTCATGCCGCCCAGGGACGCCTCGCGCTTCTTGCGCGACAGGCTGAAGGGGCCGGGCCCGAAGTAGACGATGAGCAGGGCGCCTCCCGCCATGGAGAGGTTCTTCATGAAGTGGATGAGGTTGTTCTGGGCCTGGATGGGGTCATCCATCTTCCAGAAGTGATGGACCATGAAGGCGGACGCCAGCAGGAACACCGCGAGCATGGCCGCGCCCAGGCGGGCGAACATGCCCAGCAGGACGCACAGGCCGCCCACCACCAGCACGCCGCCGGACACCAGCACCGCCATCCGGGGGTCGGGCACACCCGACGCCTGGGCGTAGGCCGTGAGGGCCTGAAGCTGGATGAAGTGATTGAGCCCGCTGGTGATGAAGATGACCGAGAACAACAGCCGTCCCAGCGGTGCGAGCAGCCCCATGAATGACCTCCATGCCTCCGGCGTGTCCCCCCTCAACGCGGACGGGTCGGTGTCATTCTCCAGATAGGCACGGAAGGGCGGGCGGACAGCCATCCCCCGCTCCCCCGCCTGCTGTCCAGGCCGGTGGACAACCGGTCCGTTCCCGGGGTGACGCACCCGCGGGCTGCGACAACACGCCGCAGCGCGCCGGGACGGGGGGACGCTAGGGTGCCCACGTCTTGAGACCCCCTGCCCTGGCCCTCCTGAGCGCCGCGCTCCTCCTCCTGCCCGCGTCCACGGCGTGGGCGTGCGCGAGCTGCGCGTGCGGGGACCCCACCCTCACGTCCATGGGCGGCGAGCAGCCCTTCGAAGGGCGCCTGCGGCTGTCCACCATGCTGCGCGCGTGGGGGCACACGGAGGGGCTGACGGGCGTGGACGCGCAGCGGCTGCGCGAATTGCGCATGGACGTGGCGGTGGCGTACGCGCCCAGGCCCTGGCTGGTGCTGGCGGTGAACC
This sequence comes from Corallococcus carmarthensis, assembly GCF_003611695.1. Lineage (GTDB taxonomy): Bacteria > Myxococcota > Myxococcia > Myxococcales > Myxococcaceae > Corallococcus > Corallococcus carmarthensis. The sequence continues at coordinate 34,724 of NZ_RAWE01000049.1, forward strand.
TGCCGCTCCAGGCCCGCGAGGTCCAGGACGTGAGCCTGGGGATGGAGCGCGGCTGGGGGCTGGGCGACATCGACGTGAGCGCGAAGGCGTTCGTGTGGAAGGACAAGGAGTTCTCGCCCGACCAGCTGGTCAGCGTGGTGGGCGGGGTGAAGCTGCCCACCGGCCCCCGGCTGCACGCGCGGGATGGCACGACGCTGGGCATCGACGCGCAGCCCGGCAGCGGCTCCGTGGACCCCATGGCGGGACTGGCCTGGCAGGGCTTCCGGGGCAAGTGGTCGTTCCTCGCCAGCGCCCTGGGCTTCCTGCCTTCGCGCGGGCGTGACGACTACCGGCTGGGCGCGTCGGTGCGCACGCAAGTGGCGGCGCAGTACCAGCCGTCCCCCATGTGGGCGGTGCGCATGGGCGTGGACAGCCGCGCGGAGCGGGCGCCGGACACGAACGGCACGCCGGAGGAGTCCGGCGGAGGCTTCATCGCGTACGCGTCGCCGGACGTCCTCTTCAGCCCGGGCATGGACGTGGTGGTGCAGGCCGGGGTGCGCATCCCCTTCGTCAACCAGCTGCGCCGGGTGTCGTCCACGCCCATCGCGGTGCTCTCGCTCGCGTACGACCTGTGATGATCCGCTCCTCGCGTCTGGGATGGCTGTTGCTGGTGTGGGGCCTGAGTGCCTGCGGCGAGCGCGTGGATGGCATGCGCGTCACGCTGGGCCTGGAGCACCGGGCCGCGCACGGCGTGCAGGCGGCGGGGGGCGAGCGTTCCTTCACGCGCGCGGATGGACAGACGCTCACGCTGACGCGCGGCTACGTGACGCTGGGCAGCGTGGAGTTGAAGCCCTGTGACGAGGCCTTGGGCTGGCGGCTGCTCAAGGCGCTGTCTCCCATTGGGACCGCGCACGCGCACTCGGTGGGGTCGCCCCTGAAGCTGGGCACGCCCTTCGTCAGCGGGCTGGAGCGGCCGGATGGGAACGTGCTGCCATTGGGCACGCTGCGTCCGCCGCCGGGGCGCTACTGCCGGGCACGGCTCACCTTCGAGCCCGCGGACGCGGACGCGGAAGGGCTGCCGGGCGCGGACAGCGGCGTGGACATGCTGGACCACACGCTGTGGCTGGAAGGAACGCGGGTGCCCGCGGGTGGCGGTGAGCCCCAGCCCTTCCGGCTGGTGACGTCCAACATCGCCACGGTGGACGTGGTGCTGGACGGGCTGACGCTGTCCGAGGACGAGCCAACGGCCGAGCGCACCTTCGCGCTCGCCTGGGACACGTGGCTGGCGGCGGTGGACCTGGAGTCCGCGGGCGCGGCGGCGTCCGTGCTGGACACGGTGGCCCGCTCCGTGGCGATGTCCTCCGCCACGCCATGACGCCATCGCCGCCGCCCTCCGAACCGTCGCCGCGAGCCCGCATCAACCTGGTGTGGCTGCTCAGGCTGCGCTGGGGCGTGCTGGTGGGGCAGGCGGTGCTGGTGGCGGTGGCGGCATGGGGGCTCAAGCTGGCGTTGCCGGTGCCCGCGCTGGTGGCGCTGCTGGGCGTGGAGGCGGTGACGAACGCGGCGGTGCGCGCGGGGCTCGCGAGGGCAAGGCCGGTGGCGGAAGCGGCCATCTTCGGGCTGATGCTCTGGGACACGCTGGTGCTCACGGGGCTGCTGGCGTTGAGCGGCGGGACGCACAACCCCTTCACCACGCTGTACCTGGTGAACGTGGCGCTGGGCACGGTGCTGCTGCCGCCGCGCCGCACGTGGGCGATGCTGGGCTTCACGCTGGTGGCGTTCGGGTCGCTGTTCGTGTTGCAGGACGTGACGCTGCCGGGCCTGGAGCGGCCGGACCACGCGGAGCTGATGCGGCTGCACCTGAGCGGCATGTGGGTGGCGTTCGCGGTGGCGGCGGGATTCATCGTGTATTTCATCCAGCGAGTGACAAGGGCGCTGGCGAGGCGTGAGCAGGAATTGGAGCAGGCGAGGGCCCGGCACGCGAGGCAGGAGAAGGTGGCCTCGCTGGCGACGCTGGCGGCGGGCGCGGCGCATGAACTGTCCACGCCGCTGTCCACCATCGCGGTGGTGGCGAAGGAGTTGGAGCGGGCGCTCGCGGCATCCCAGACGTCCGACTCCGTGCGAGAGGATTTGAAGCTCATCCGCCAGCAGGTGGACCGCTGCCGGGACGTGCTGGTGCAGATGTCCGCGGACGCGGGCCAGACGACGGGCGAGCCCTTCCAGCCCATTCCACTGGAGCGGCTGGTGGAGGAGACGCTGTCGGAGCTGTCGGGCCGCGAGCGCGTGAGGGTGGACGTGCCGGAAGCGCTGAAGCGCCATCCGGTGCACGGGCCACCGAGGGCGCTCGCGAGGGTGCTGAGAGGTCTGGTGAAGAACGCGCTGCAAGCGACGCCCGCGGGCCGGGGTGTGGAGCTGCGGGTATTGCCGGACGGCACGGGAGCGAGGCTGGAGGTGCGCGACGAAGGCCAGGGCATGCCTGACGCGGTGCTGGCACGCGCGGGTGAGCCGTTCTTCACCACGAAGGCGCCGGGCGAGGGCATGGGGCTGGGGCTGTTCCTGGCGCGTTCGCTGGCGGAGCAGCTGGGCGGGTCGCTGGAGCTGCGCTCGAAGGCAGGAGAAGGCACCACGGCGCGCTTGAGCCTGCCGGGCGCGGACGCACGGGAGGCAGCGGCATGAGCACGGCTCCAGTGGATCACCGTCCCAGCCTGCTACTTGTGGACGATGACAGCACATTGCGCGAGCGGCTGGCCCGGGCCTTCCGCGAGCGCGGCTGGGACGTGACGACGGCGGGCAACCACGACGAAGCCATGGTGGTGGCGAGGCGCGAGTCACCGGAATACGCGGTGGTGGACCTGCGCATGCCGGGGCAGAGCGGCCTGGAGCTGGTGCGGGACCTGTTGGCGGTGGATGCGTCCACGCGAGTCATCGTGCTGACGGGCTACGGCAGCATCTCCACGACGGTGGATGCCATCCGGCTGGGAGCGGTGAACTACCTGCCAAAGCCAGCGGACGCGGACGACATCCTGGCGGCGTTCGCACGAGCCGAAGAGGCACCCAACGTCGCCGCGCCGGAGACGCTCCAGGCGCCGTCACTGGCCCGGGCGGAGTGGGAACACATCCACCGCGTGCTCGCGGACAGCGCCGGAAACATCTCCGAAGCCGCGCGCAAGCTGGGCATCCACCGAAGGTCGCTCCAGCGGAAACTGCAGAAGTACCCGCCTTCGCGCTGACGCAGTGCCTCTCGCTTTCGTGTTCGTGGATGGGCTTTCCTGCGAGGACTCCAAATCCTCGCACCAGGAGGCCGGATGCACTGTCGTTGGCTCTTCGTCGCGTTGACCCTGCTGTCCATCAGCTGCGCCCATTCGAAGCGGGGAGCGGAGGCGGAGCTGCCCAAGTACGAGCACGTCTTCCAGAAGCCCCTGGCGGAGGCGCTCGCGGCCACGCGCCAGCTGATGGAAGAGCGGGGCCACGTGTTCGAGGACACGGAGGATCCGACCCAGCTCGTCACCACCTGGTCCGAGCCCGACCGGGCCGGCTCGCGCAACACCACGTACACGCGCTACCTGGTGACAGGCATCGCCGTGGCCCCGCGCCAGTCCGTCGTGCGCATCTTCCGCATGACGCAGCAGACGACGGGCAACGACGTCGAGTGGAAGAAGCTGTGGTGGAAGATGTACCTGGAGCGCCGCGAGCAGCGGGCCCAGCCCTTCGTGCAGGACGTGGACTTCAGCATCGACGACGCGGACACCAAGCGCCTGTCCATGCTTCGCGGCGTCCAGCACGGCATCCGCGACATGGACCTGGAGCAGGCGCTCACCCTGCGGCTGGAGTCCGCGCCCTCCGTCGAAGTCCTCGCCGGCAACGCGGTGGAAGACAAGCGCCCCGCCCCCGTCCGCGCACCCGGGTTCTACCTGGAGCGCTGGAAGGAAGAGGCCCCCGCGGAAGGCCCGTGCACCACGCCCGTGCGCGGCCTGCCGGAGCTGCTGCACCCCGGGCTGACGCTCCTCATCGGCGAGCAACTGGGTTCCAACGAAGTGCCGGACGTCGTGGGCCACGTGGTGTGCCAGGCAGCCCAGACGGGGCTCGCCGTGGTGCTGGGCCTTTCGCTTCCGGACACGGAGCAGGCGCGGGTGAACGCCTACCTGGCCAGCCCCGGCGCCCCAGCCGACCAGGACGCGCTGCTGGAAGGCCGCTTCTGGACGCGGACCTACCAGGACGGCCGCAGCAGCCGCGCGGTGCTGGACCTCATTGACCGCATGCGGGCCCTGCGCACGGCGGGCCTGCGGGTGACGGTGGTGGCCTACGACACGGACGTGATCAACGGCAGCGAGCGCGACGCGGCCCAGGCCCGCGTCTGGACGAAGCGCCGTGCCGCGAAGCCAGACGAGGTCCAGGTGGTGCTCGCGGGCAACACGCACACGCGGATGGAGAAGGGCACGCAGTGGGACCCCGCCTTCACGCCCATGGCCCACCTGATGAAGGAGGACCGCTCGCTCGTCGTGCTGGACATGAGCTACGCCCAGGGCACGCGCTGGGGCTGCGACCTGGACCGCGACAGCAAGCTGGTCTGCGGCATCGTGGGCGCCACGCCCGCCCCGGCGGTGGCCGCCCGCCCCGGCCTGAGCCCGTACATCCAGATGCGCGAGACCTCCGCCACCGAAGGCCTCCAGGGTCTGCTGTACGTGGGGAAGCTCACCGCCTCCCTGCCGGCCCTCCTCGGACCGCGAGCAGAGCCGCCGAAGGACCCCCGTCAAGCCCCGAGGACCCCCGGCCGCGACCAGCCTCTCCCCGGAGTGTTCTAGCGGGCGGACCTGGAGGATTGACGACCGTTAACGTCAGGGTTAATCATTCACCCTGACGTTAACGAATCACCCTTCGCCAGGAGCCACCGCCATGAAGCCCATCCCCGAGGACTGGCCGCGCATCTCCTCCAGCCTCTTCTACGTGGACGCCCCGGCCGCCATCGACTGGCTGGAGCGCGCCTTCGGCTTCCAGACGCGCCTCAAGGTGGAGGGCGCGGACAACACCATCGTGCACGCGGAGCTGGCCTACGGCGACGGCGTCATCATGGTGAACTCCTCCGGGCGCCACGGCCTCCACCAGAGCCCCCAGCTGCACGGTGGCGTCAACACCCAGACCCTCACCGTCTACGTGGACGACGTGGACGCCCACTGCGCCCAGGCGCGCGCGGCAGGCGCCTCCATCCTCCAGGAGCCCGAGACCAAGAACTACGGCGACGACTGGGGCACCAACCGCACCTATGGCGCCCAGGACGTCGAAGGCCACCGCTGGTGGTTCACCCAGCGCGTCTTCACTCCGGCGTAGATTCCCCCGCCATGGCCACCCCGTCCGCGCTCGACCGCACCCTGGCCGCACTCGCCGACCCCACGCGCAGGGGCGTCGTGGACCGGCTGCGCCACCGGCCGCACCCCGCCGGGGAGCTGGCCGCCGCGTTCGACATGAGCCCTCCCGCCATGTCCCGCCACCTGCGCGTGCTGCGACAGACGGGGCTCGTGGAGGAGCGCATCGACACGGACGATGCCCGCGTGCGCGTCTACTCGCTGCGCCCGGAGCCCTTCGCCGCCCTGCGCGGCTGGCTCGACGAGGTGGAGTCTTTCTGGGCGGATCAACTGGGCGCCTTCAAGGCCCACGCGGAACGCACCCGGGGCTCCAAGCCCCCCGGAGGACGCAAGTCATGACGGCCCCCTCCGCCGACCGCGCGCGCGTCACCACCTTCGTCGCCGTGTCCCCGCTGGACGCCTTCGAGGTCTTCACGGAAGAGACCGACCTCTGGTGGGGCAAGAGCCCGCGCTACCGCGGCCTCCGGAACCCCAACAGCCTGCTGCGCTTCGACCCGCCCGGTCCCGGCGGCCGCCTGCTGGAGTCCTTCGAGGAGGAGGTCTTCGAAATCGGACGCGTGCTCGTCTGGGAGCCCGGCGCGCGGCTCGTCTTCCAATGGCGCGCGAGCAACTTCGCCCCCGGAGAGACCACCGAGGTCGACGTCCGCTTCGAGCCCACCTTCGGCGGCACCCGCGTCGTGCTCGAACACCGGGGCTGGGACGCCATCCGCATGGACCACCCCGTGCGCCACGGCCTGGATGGACCGGCCACCGTCGCGACCATCGGGCGTTGGTGGGGGGACCTCGTCACGCGCTACCGGCTCCACGCCGCGCGGCCCCGCCCCACGTAGGAAGACCTCCCGTCGCGCCTACTGGCAGGCGCCGCAGTCGGCCGCGCAGCTGTCCGGCGTGTTGCTGCCGCCGCACTTCTCCGTCAGCTGGCACACGCCGTCGCCGCAGCGGTAGATGTCCTGGGGCAGCATGCGCGTGGTGATGGGCCGGTAGTTCACGCCGTTGTACGTGCAGCGCGTGTAGTACGTCCGCGTGGTGTCCAGCGTGCAGTAGTACCGGCACGCGCCCACGTGCTTGATGACGGGCGTGCACGCCGTCGTCTCACTCCAGGAGGACAGGCCGCAGGTGCGCACCGTGCTCTCGTCGTAGTCCAGGTACGCGCCGTCGTTCGCCGCGAACGTGCCCTCGCCCGTGAAGAGGTTGCCGAAGAAGCACGCCTCCTTCTCACTGTAGGTGTTCAGCTCGTCCGTGGAATACGGCATCGTCCCGCCCACCGCGTCGCGCCCCAGCACGGAGATGTTCACGTGCACGCCGTACTTGTTCGCGTGCGCCGCCAGGCACGCGCTCACCACCTGCTGCTCCGCCAGCGTCGCCGGCTGCCCTCCCGACCAGCCCGGCGCCAATCCCAGACTCCCGTCCCAGGTGTAGCGCGTCCCCGTGGACGGGGACTGGTACGTCAGCGTCACGCCCGCCGCCATCGAGCACTTCGCCACGTAGCGCATCACCATGTCCGCCGACGCGGGATCCTGGTCGAACCAGGTCTTGAAGGCGTTCGCCGCCAGGCCCGTCGCCGTCAGGCCATTCAATCTCAAACCATTCACGGTCATGCCATTCACGGTCATGCCATTCACGGTCATGCCGTTCACCGTCATGCCATTGGTGGACACGAGCGCGTCCGAGGACTGCCCCAGCCCGGTGGGCGTTTCATCCACCGGAGCGCCGCAGCCGGCGAGCACCGCGGCCAGGCAGAGCGCCGTCCAGGGGGAGGAACGGAAGGGGGAGTTGCGAGGGGGATTGAGGTGCATGGGGACTGCCTCCGCGTGGTTGACCGCACGAGCCGTGCGGCCTGATCAACCGGTAAACGCACTCCAACGAAGCGAGGAGCACCCCCTGCCCTCCCGGCCCATCCCCTTCGGTCCGTCGCACAACACGCGCGGCGTGCGGCGGCGGACGCTCCTCCATTCACCGCATGGCGGCGAACGCTCACCCCTTCCAAAAGATCAGGCAGTCCGCGTCCGGCTCTTGCCTGCCTTCACCTTCGCCTTCGGGCGCGGAGGCCGGGGCAGCCGCACCGTGAACGTCGTGCCGTCCTTCTGCGACGACGTCACCTCCACCGTCCCCCCGTGCGCTTGGACGATCTCCTTCACGATGAACAACCCCAGCCCCAGTCCGCCGTTGCGCCGGCCCTGCTCACGCTCGCCCTCGCCCTGGCGGAATGGATCAAACAGCCGCTCGCGCAGCTCCTCCGGGATGGGCGCGCCGGGGTTCTGCACCTCCAGCACCTGGTGCTCGCCCTTCGCCCAGCAGCGCAGGAACACCGGCGCCTCCGGGCTGCCGTGCTCCAGCGCGTTGCCCACCAGGTTGGAGAGCACCTGTGCCAGCCGCTCCGCGTCCCACTCGCCTTCCGCCTTGCCGTCCACGTCCACCGCCACCGCGCGGTCCGGGTACGCCGCCGACAATTCGTCCACCACCTGCTGACACACCGCCCCCAGGTCCGTGGGGCCCTTGCGCAGCGGGATGCCGCCGGCCAGCCGGGCGCGCGTCAAATCCAGCAGGTCCGCGATCATGTTCCCCATGCGCGTCGCGGAGGACTCAATGCGCTGCGCATGCTGCCGGTGCTGCTCCGGCGTGCACTCCAAGGGACCCCGGCGCTTCTGCGCCCGCGCGGACAGCACGATGGCGTTGAGCGGGTTGCGCAGGTCATGCCCCAGGATGCCGATGAAGCGCTCGCGGAAGCGCGCCTCCTCCACCATCGTCTCCATCTGGCGGGTGCGCTCGGTGACGTCCATCATCGAGCCAATCATCCGCACCGGGCGCCCCTCGTCGTCGCGCGCCAGCACGCCGCGGTCCAGCACGTGCGCCCAGCTGCCGTCCGCGCGCTGGAAGCGGTACTCCTCGCTCCACACGTCGCCCGTGGACGCGACGAACTCCACCAGCCGGTCCACCACCCGGTCCCGGTCGTCGTCGTGCACGCGCTCGCCCCACCAGCCCAGCTTGTGCTCCAGCACCGCCGTGGCGTGGCCGAACGCGTCCCCCGTGCCCGGGTCCCACCGCACGCGGTCCGTGGCGAAGTGCCAATCCCACAACACGTCATGCGTGGCGCGCGTGGCCAGCCGGTAGCGCTCCTCCGCCTCGCGCAGCGCGCTCACCGTCTGCTCCGCCCGAGCCAGCGCCGCCTCCACCTCCTGCCGCGCCGCCCGCTCCCGCTCCGCCTGATGCGCGTCCGCCGCCTGCCCCTCGTCGCGAGGCAACAGCCACAGCGCCAATCCCTCTCCGTGCCGCGTCACCACGTACCGCCGCCCCGCCGGGTCCCCCGCCAGCAGGCCCACGTGCGGCACCCCGCGCATCAGGACGCGCACGAACGCCGTCACGTCGAACAGCGCGACGCCTTCCCGCGTCCACAAGGACACGTGGCGGCCCAGCTCCAGGGAGCGCACCCAGCCCTCCGCTGGGACGTTCATGGACGTCCACCGGAAGTCGAGCGCTTCACCCGTCTCCCCGTGCAGCGGCTCGAGGAGGATGCAGGGCGTCTCGTTGTCAGCGGGCAGTTCCCATGCCGGAGCCATGCCCGGCCCCCAGGACAAACCCATCATCGTGCTCCCCCCGACGCTTTCGGGCCTGTCCCCCACCCTCTACGTCGGTGCCGGGCAGGCTGGAAAAACCCGCGTCTCGTGGAATACTGACACATCTGGCCAGGAGTGGAGCAGCCCCACGGGGCAGGTGGCGCGAAAAAATGCTCACCCCCGAGCAGTCACCCTACCCTCCAGGACAGGTCAGTACCGGCCCTTGACGCCGATGATGGGCAGGGCGATGGGCAGTCCCACCGCATTCTTGGTCAGGGGTTGCCGGCTGTAGCCGCCGCCCAGGTAGTCGAAGCCCAGCGTCTCCGTGTTGAGGGTGACGTTGAGCATGTCCAGGTAGGCCTCCAGGGTGAACGTCTCGTAGGCCCAGGCCTTGGACACGCGCAGGTCGAAGCGGAAGAAGGGCGGCAGCCGGTCCACCTGATCGCGATCCACCTGCACCCACGCGGGGCGGCCGTCCGCGTCGGTGCCCTCGCGGTGCGTCTGGCTTCCCAGGGTGCCGTACTCCGGGCGTCCACTGTTGAAGTGGAGCACGCCCCCCAGGGTGATGTTGTTGGAGAACTTGTGGCTGACCACCAGATTCAGGATGTGTGTCTGGTCGAACGCGAAGGGCAGGTCCGCGATGTCCTCGGAGATGGCCTGACCTGACGAGTCATACCGATAGAAGGTGGTGCGCCGCGTGCTGCGCTGGAGGCTGTACGAAAGCCAACCGAACCAGTTGTTCCCCAGCGGGTAGCGGATGAGCACCTCCAACCCATACGCCAGCCCATGGCTGGTGAAGTCCGGGAGGTCCCAGTCGTCCCGGCTGACTGGCGGCGGATCCACATCCACCTGCCGCGCGCGCACCCGGCGGAAACCGTAGGGATTGAAGTCCCCGCCGGGCGGGGTCGGCGGCGGCACATCCGAGTCGCCGCCGCCGTCCAGGTCGTCGGTCAGGCCCTCGTCGGAGAAGGGCGTGAGCTCGATGGTGCGGAGCATGGGGTTCACGTAGACGTCCAGCCCCACCTCCCACTTGTCGAAGGCCTTCCACTCCACGCCCGTGGAGAGCTGCACGCCCTCCTGCAAGCCCAACAACAGACTGCCCACGTCCACCACCGGCAGGCTGATGAGGGTGGTGGGCGGCTGGTGGAAGATGCCCGCGCCGCCCTTGAGCGTCACGGTGTCGGTGAGCTTGTGGCGCACCGTGAGGCGCGGCTCGATGACCTTGTGGTCGAACCCGCCGGACAGGTGGTAGCTGTCCAGGCGCAGGCCGGGCACCACCGTCCATCTGTCATTGGGCGTCCACACGCCTTCCCCATACACGCCTGCGAAGGTGGCCAGCGCCACGGGCACGCGCACCGTGTCCTCCTCCACCTCCTGGCCGTCCCGCACCGTGAGCACGTCCACGATGGCGCGCTTGTGTTCCAGGTCCGCGCCCGCGCGCAGGAGCAGCCGCTCATCCCATGGCACGCTGTAGCCCACGCGCCCGGAGTAGTTGCCCTGGTCGATGTAGATTTCATTCCCGCTGTCCGGCCCGCGCGACACGACGGAGAAGCGGTCCAGGCCCCAGGTGCCGCCCACCTCGAACTCGCCCTTGCCCAGCGGGTGGCGGCCGCGCAGGTCCACGCGGTGGAAGTTGATGGACTGGAGCGCGGTGTCGCCCTGGTCGTCCTGCGCCTCCGAGCCGAAGGTGTCCGACGAACCAAAGGCAAACAACCGCAGCTTGCCCTGCCCCACGTCCTGCTCCACGCGGGCCTGATAATCCCAGAAGTCCAACACCACCTTCGGGTTGGTGCGCCCCGGCGGCGGCGGGTCCTGCAACTGATTGGCCGCCAGCGCGATGATCCACGGCGTATAGGAATAGCGGCCCGCGAGGCTGACGTTGGTGCCGGTGGACTTGAACGGCGTCTCGATGAAGAACCCCGCGTTGATGAAGTCCGCGTAGGCGCTGCCGTGTACGCGGTCGTCGCGAGGCCGGGTGAGGCGCCCGTCGATGGCGCCGCCCATCAGCCGGCCGTACTGCGGCGGCGGCGAGCCCGGATAGAAGTCGATGGCGTCCAGGAAGTCCGGGTGGATGACCGCGGGCCCCAGGAACAGGTGGAAGAGGATGGGGATGCGGATGCCATCCAGGAAGTAGCCCGTGGACGCGGGCTGGCTGCCGCGCACCACCGGGTACGCCACGCCGGACAGCATGCTGCCCACGCCCGGCAGCAGCATGACCACGCGGAAGGGGTCGCCCATGGTGCCGGGCACTTCCCGCAGCTCCGCGTCGTGCAGCGTGATGCGGCTGACCTCCGTGCGCTCGCGGTCGCCGCGCACCACCGTCTCGTAGGGGTTCACCACGAGCGGCTCCAGGCCGTAGACGACCTCCAGCGACTCGCTGGACTTCAGCGCCTCGCGGAACAGGCCGGGCTTGTGGCCAGGAGCGAACACGCGCACCGCCTGGCCGCCCGTGGGGAAGCGCGCCTCGAAGCGGCCGTTCTCGTCCGTCTGCACCGGCGAGTCCGGCGCCGCGTCCGACACCAGCGTCGCGCCAATCAGCGGCCGGCGGTTGCCCTTCTCCCGCACCAGGCCCTTGAGGGTGATGGGCCCCCTCAGCTCGGCCCCCGCCAGGGTGCCGCCGTCCGCGCCGGAGGCCACCGGGACGGGCGCCTCGAAGCGGTACTCGAAGAACAGGCGCACCGCGACGGGCTGGCCCTCCATCATCGCGGGCGAGAAGCGCAGGGACGGCGCGGCATGCAGCGCGGCCTCGTTGAGCAGCGGATGCACGCCCTCCACCAGCGTGGCGCGGTCCACCTCGCCCGCCTCGTCCACCAGCAGCTCCAGCTTCACCGTGCCCGCCACGCCCTCGCCCACCAGCCGGGGCGGGTACGGCGCGGGCGAGTCCCGCATCAGCGCGGGCGGCACGAAGGCGGCCAGCGTGGGCCCGCCGTCCCCCGCGTCTGGCGCCGCGCCCGCCTCCAGCGCCCAGCCCGCGTCCGTGCGCTGGAGGTCCGCCTCCTTCACGACCGTGCCCGCGCCCCCGTCCTGGCGGTCGTCCCCCTGCGTCCACGGCGCATCCATGCTCCGAGGGGCGGAGCCGGAGGTGAGGTTCTCCTCCGTGACGGGCAGGCCCGCGTCCAGCGTGTCGCCCAGCCGGGCACTGCCGGGGTCCGCTTCAGGGGATTGGGCGCGAGCGGGGAGCACCGGCCACAGCAGGCACATCGAAAGCGCCAGCGCGGCGGCGTGCCAGGGCGTGCTCCTCTTCGCGAAGGTCATGGGTGATGGCGTTCGTGCAAGGCGGATCCCGGCCGGCGTCCATGAGGCCAGGGGATGTCCGCCCTGACAAGCGCTGCTCCGTGACGCATGCCATCACCGCCCGGCAGGGGCCGTGCGGGCGGCACCCCCTTTCCGCTGGAGGACATTTGCCTTCCGCGTCACGTCGCGCCGTGGATGCCCGGCCCCGTCCCGGGGACGGGGCGCCCCATTTCGGATCCATCCCCACCTTCCAGGAAGTCGCCCTTTCCCATTTCCCGGATGCCATGGAACGCCCCACCCCTCCCAGACCTCTCTCCAACGACATGCTCCAGGACAGGGTGCGCGCGGCGTCTGGCGTCACGCGAGCCTGCTTATGATTCCCCCGCCGTCCCTGCGCTACCTTCCCCACGGACTGCTCGCGTCACTGCTATTGGGCCTGATGTTGATGCCGCTGCTCTTCCCGCCGTCACTGGCGCGAGCGGGAAACGAAGGACCTGACACCTTCATCGACGAAGGGCCCCCGGGGGCCACGCCCTCCAGGGAGGCCACCTTCGTCTTCACCGCCACCACGCTGAAGCCCGTGTTCTGGTGCTCGCTGGACGGCAGCCTCTACATCCCCTGCGAATCCCCGTGGCGCCTGAAGGACCTGCCCGTGGGCGAGCACACCGTGGACGTCTACGCGGTGGACGTGAACACCGCGCACCGCGACCCCACCCCGTCTGGCTGGGTGTGGCGGGTGACGAAAACAGACCCGCGCGTGGGCCCCCCCCGCCCCCCTGCATCCGCGCCCTGAGGCAGAAGCCCCTGGGGCGGAGACCCGAGGGCTTCAGCGGCGCGTGGGCAGGATGGCGCTGGCCACCAGGCTCATCAGCTTGAGCTGGGGACGCGGCAGCCGGCGCACGGCGCGCAAGAGGCGGCGCATCTCCGGCAGGTCGTCCTTGTCCGTGGAGTCCTCCTCCCACAGCCCCGCGCCCGCCGCCGCCGCCACGGCCAGCCCCAGGGACGCGTCCGCGGACAGCTGCAGCGCCAGGCACAGGCGGAACAGCGTGGGGACGCTGGGCATCATCTTGCCCCGCTCCAGCCGGCCGTAGACCTCCGACGCGATGCCGACGCGATCCGCCACGTCCGCCTGCGTGAGGCCAGCCCGCAACCGCGCGGCCCGGGCCGCCGCGCCCACGCTGACCGCCAGCTTGCGCTCCAACTGCCGCCGCGACAGCGCGGCCGCCGACGCGGGCGCCACACGGGGCTTCTTCCGGACGCGGCCGGAAGCCAGAGGACCTCGGGGGTGGGTTTTCACCACATCAACCTTGCACGTGACGTCCGGTGGGGTGGCCGCAAGGCTCGCGACCCCGCCACCGCCGGAGCGGTTCAGAGGTCGTTATAACCCACCACGTCACTCGGGCCCATCCCTATATGACAGGTAGTCCTGCATTCCCCCGTCCACCGGAAGGGCGTCGTTCACGGTTCCATAAGCCCACATGAAACGACATGCAATCCCGCAAGGCGTCTGAGATTGTCCGGGTTCGGGGGCCTGGGTTGCGCCGGGGGGGCTCAACCGTCCGACGTGGCGACGCGTTCCCAGCCATCCGGGTAGTGCGTGATGAGCCCCAGGGCGTCGGTGTCCACCTCGGCGACGAAGGTGCCGCCCGCGCTCTCGTAGCGGTAGCGCGTGGAGGACAGCCGGGTGTAGCGCTGCTCCAGCCGCTCCAGGGACAGGTCCGGCAGCCGCACCCACGCGGCCGTCACGTCCCGGGCCTGGCCGGGTTCAAGCCCCAGCCGGCGGATGGGCAGGGTGTTGGTGGAGGGGGTGACGCTCAGGTCCACGTCCACGCACCCGCGCAGCTCCGGCAGCTCCCGCCCGTCGCGCCACCAGCGCTGGTGGTCATCCACCTGGAGCACCAGCGTCCGCCGGGTGCCGCCCTGGTGCAGGGCCAGCCGCGCCTCGCGCGTGTGCCAGTCCGGGTCGCACGCCACGGTGTAGCGCACCAGCAGCGGCAGGCCTTCGCCCACCAGCACCACGGTGCCCGTGAAGAGGGGCCCTTCCGCGGACTCCCACAGCTCGAAGTGCTCCGTGCCGGGGGACTCCAGGCGCCGCCAGGTCAGGGCCTGCAGGCAGCGGCCCTCGGGCGTGCCGCCGGGCCGGGCGGTGCGCGCCGTCACGGGACGGACCTCCGGAGGCTCCCTGGCCTCCCGGACCTCACCGCGAGGCCTCCGGGGGCGGCCACCTCACGGCGCGCCCCGTCCGGCGTAGAGGCAGTCCAGCGCCTCGTCCAGCAGGCACAGGGCGGCGTCGCTCCAGCCGCGCAGCCGCTGCTGGGGCGTGGGGCGGCCCACGTGGGGGATGAGCTGCGCGTCGGCGGCGTCCTCGATGAACTGGGCCTGCTGCTCCGGGTTGAGCTCCGCCCAGCGCCGGTGGCCCACGGCCTTGCGCCAGTCGTAGCCGTCACCCAGGTACTGCGCCGCCAGCGCGCCGCTCAGGTAGCCCGTGCCGCCGTGCTGGTGCTGCCACACGTGCGTGAGCTCATGCACGAGCAGCCGGAAGCCCACCGCGCCGTAGCCGGGCGGAATGAAGAGGATGTCGCCGTGGGCGAACGCGCGGCCCGGCAGGCCCAGCAGGCCCAGGGCGCCTTCCTTCACGCGCACGCAGCGGTAGTCCAGGCTGTCGCCGAAGATGGGACGCAGCCGGTCCACCTCCGCGTCCGTCAGGCGGCGGCCCACGGGCTCCAGGCCCGTCACCACCTGCACGGCGGACAGCACGCGCCCGCCCAGCATCAGCACCAGGTCCACCGGCACCTGCGCCACGCGGAACAGGCAGCGCTTGAGCTGCGGCAGGCCGTCACGCGAGCGCCCCGTCGCGCAGCGGGCCATGCCGCTGGCGAAGAGCATCAGCGCCAGGTACGCGCTGCGCGCGGCGCCCGCGGACGCCCCGGCGATGCCAGTGAACAACCCGTGGCCCGCGTCCGCCACCCGCGCCGTCAAGGGCGCGAGGCGGGGAGCGTCACGGCGGGAGTCACGGACGGCTTGCGGATTGAGCGAGGTGGGAGACCCCAAGGACCCTCTCCAGGAGCGAGCGCAGCTGACCGGCCCGCCAGGGCCGGCCAAGTGCGAAGTGGGTGTGGCAGGCCGTCGGGAGGGTGGCGCTCGCCTCGGGACGGAAACCGGAGGACAGGAGGATGCGCGGACCGTGGAAGCCACGGTCCACCAGCCGGCACAGGAAGTCGCTCACGACGCGGCGATCCGCGTCCAGGTCCAGCACCAGCCCGTCCACCGTCACGCCCGTGTCCAACCGCCGGTCCGCCGACGTCGCGCCCAGCGTCGTCACGATCCGGCACCCCAACCCCACCTCACGCGCCACCGCCAGCCGGACCTCGGGGGCCTCGGAGACCACCAGGAGCACCGGCGCCGCCTTCCCCGTCCGGGGCGCCGCGATCGGGACCACCGCCCCGCGCCGCGCACCCAGGACCGCGGGCGCCGTGGGACGGCTGAAAGCGAATTCCGGGACAAGGAGGGAAGACGGTGCGGTGGCCACGTCCCAATAATAAGCAGCAAGAACGGAAATATCAAGCTTGGCTTGAATCACCGTCAGAACGGTGAACTCCTACCAGAGTGAGGGCCGCGATCTCCGGGGCGGGGCCCAGACGGAGCGGGGGGCCCCAGTAGCCGGTGCCGCGGTGGGTGTAGACCCGGGTCCCGGCGACGGTGGCCAGCCCCTGCACGACGGGCTGCTGGAACTTCACGAAGAACATGAAGGGGAAGATCTGCCCGCCGTGGGTGTGGCCGGACAATTGGAGGTCCACGCGCAGGCCCTGCAGGAACAGGGCGGTGCGGGGCTGGTGGGCCAGGAGCACGCGGGGCACATCCGCCGGGGCGCCGGCGAGCGCGAGGTCGGGGCGGCTCTGGAGGGGCGGGTCGATGTGGCCCGCGTCGTGGTCGGTGACGCCGGCGATGACGAGCCGGGCGCCGCCGCGCTCCACCACGCGGTGTTCGTTGGTGAGGACGGTGATGCCCAGCCGGGCGACCTCGGCCATCCAGGCGCGGGCGCCGTGGTAGAATTCGTGGTTTCCGGTGACGTAGTAGACGCCCAGCGGCGCCTTGATGCCCGCGAGCGGCGTCATCTGGTCGCGCAGCTGGTCCACGGAGCCATCCACCAGGTCACCCGTGATGGCGACGATGTCCGGCTGGAGCGCGTTGACCTGATCCACCACGCGCTGAAGCCACACGCCGTCCAGGGTAGGGCCCACGTGGACGTCGGAGAGCTGCACGACGCGGAGGCCGTCCAGGCCCGGGCCCAGGTCCTGGAGGGCCACGGTGGTGCGCTCCACGCGGGCCTTGCCGCGCGCGGTGACGAAGGCGAAGGCCACGGCGGGCACGACGGTGCCCAGCACGGCGGCCGCGCGGCCCCGGGCGAGCGCGTGCATGTCGGTGACGGTGCCGGAGAGCGACAGCGCGGCGCCGACGATGTCGGAAGCCAGCACGGCGGTGAGGAACACGCCGAAGGCGCCCAGCCAGAGGTACGCGCCCCACTGGATGACGCGGGTGAAGCCGGTGGCCTCACGGCGCGCGGCGCGAAAACCCGCCAGCAGCACGAGGTAGCAGAGGCCCAGCAGGCCCCAGCCCAGCGCGGCCCAGGGAGCGGGCCAGCCGGGGGCGGTGAAGAGGCGCAGGCCGATGTACACGTGCAGCGCGGTGGGCAGGCCCAACCCCAGGAGGAGGGACAGCACCCATCGCCAGCCCGGAGCACCGGCCGAGCGCCGGCCCCGCCGCGAGGGAGCTTCTTCCGAGGACACGTCCGTCGTCACGCGCGCCACCCTGTCGTCCCGGGAGCCGGGACGCCTTCGAGGGCGGGAAGATAACGGCCCCCCCCACGCCGCGCCCGCCGACCCCGCCGGACGCCTGGCGGCCCCTCTGAAGATGGTATTCCATGAAAAATATGGAATCCTTCCGCTGGCGCTCATGGATCACGCTGATGCTGTGCAGCGTGCTGTTCGGGGGCTGCGCGACGGCGACGTGCATCGACAGCGAGACGTGCTGTATCGAGGCCCACCCGGGCAACCCCGCCGCGTGTGGGCTCACGGCGGGCGAAGCAGCAGCCCTCATGGGAGCCGCCGCAGGCGCCGGGACTGCCGCCGCGGTCACGTCGTCTCAAGCCAAGGAGGATGAGTTCGCGCACAACGCTCACCTTCCCGAATGGAAGCAGCGGTGCATCCGCGCATGGAACGACTGTGCCGACGGTAGACTCGATGGTCCCTGCACAGCCTGTCTCCGACGCTGCGAGGGGCAACACGAGTGGCCTGCCGATATGTGCGGCCCGAAGCCGAGGAAGCGTTAGATGACCGCCCGACCCGATTGGGACGCGATACGGGACCTGTCGCGTCGTGTGCTTCGAGAGGGAGCCCCCCTGGCCCTCACGGAGGACGTGCGCGCGCTCCTCCTCCGCACCGCCGACGAAGTCGGCATCGCCGGCGCCGACGAAGCACTCCGGACCGATGCCGGTGCGCTCACGCTCCTGCGCGAGTGCGCTCGCCGCATCACGGACGGCTCCAACAGACTCATGGACGCACTGCACCGGATGTTCCGGTACCAGGATGAGGGCGACTACGAGAGCGCGCGTCAGGAGATGCGCGACGTGCTCTCTGTCGAAGTCGTTCCCTACTACCGCGAGGCAGCACAGGGACAGCTCGACGACATGGCCGACGCGCCGTGACCGGCCCGGGCGCGGCGCCCACGTGGCACCGCGCCCGACCTGTCTTTCAATTCCGCGAGCGGCGGCGGCGCGCCAGGGCGCCCAGCCCCACCAGCGCCCAGACGCTGATCATCCCCGCGGGCGCCGCGCCACAGCCGCAGCCCACGTCCAGGTCGGTGGGGCCTCGCACCTGGAAGCCCACCTCCGGTGAACGCAGTCCCGCCTCGCCCTCCTCCGTCACCACCTGCGCGACGACCTTGTGCGCTCCCGTCGCGAGCGCCTTGTCCGCCGTCAGCACGTGGCGGAAGACGCCTTCGTCGTCCGCGGTGGCGGTCGCGAGCGCCTTGCCATCCAGCTCCAGAAGCACGGACGTGCCGGGCAGCGCCACGCCCACGAACGAGAAGGTCGGATCCACCGTCGCGCCTTCCGCGGGCACGACCACCATGGGCATCGCCGGATCCACCGGGCCCGCGTCGGTGCCGCCATCCGTTCCGCCGTCCCCGCCGGGCACCACCACCTCGAAGCCCACGACGTCGGAGTACGGCCCGTCATCGCCCGCTTCGTTGTGCGCGTGCACCGTGACCTTGTGCGTGCCCACGCTCAGCGGCGCCGAGCCCGGCACCTGGAAGCGGAAGCGCCCCAGCAGGTCCAACGGCACGATGTTGTCCGGCCCCTCGTCAATCACGACGCCCACGCTGACGCCATTGGCCGCGGTGCCGGCGAACAACGGCGTGGGACTCACGGTGTCCCCGTTCGAGGGCACCACCAGCACGGCCATCTGCACGACACCGCCGTCCGCGAGCGCCACCGCGGGCGTGCTGAAGCGCACCGGCGTGGAGGACTTGCTCGCCACACCCAGCGAATCCGCCCAGGCGATGACGTCGTGCGCGCCCGCGGCCAGCGGCGTGGTGGGGTCGTAGGTGAAGCGGCCGTCCGAACCCGGCACCGCCGCGCCAATCTCCCGCCCGTCCACGACGAGGTGAACGACCGGCCCGTTCGTGCCCGCGGTCCCTTCGATGCGCGGGCGCGTGCTGCTGGCCGCCTCGCCCGACACCGGCGCCGTGATGACGGGCGTGACGGGCACCTGGAAGGACTCAACCACCTGCTGCACCGTCCCCCCCGGGGTGCCACCATCCGACGTGGAGACCGGCCCCGCGCCGTACGAGCCCGCACCCGGGTACGCGGACACGCCCGCGCTGCCCGCGCTCACGTTGGGCGCACACGCGAGGCTCCTTGCCTGGAGCAACAGCCGGCCCCCGGCGCCACCGCCGCCCGGTCCGAAGGGCTGCTTGTCCATCCGCGTGTCGCCGCCCGCGCCGCCCCGCGCCTCGGCCCCGCCGCAGTTCAGGACGTCCACCGCGCGCAGCACCACCGCGCCGCCCGCGCCACCGCCGCCCGCGCCGTCATTGCCCTGCGAGGGCGCCGCCGCCAGGCCCGAGGCGCTGAAGACGCCCTTCCCATCGAACGCGGTGGCGCGGATGAACAC
>NZ_RAWE01000004.1 GCF_003611695.1 Corallococcus carmarthensis
GTGCTGGACGTGGGGACGCCGGGGGGGATTGCCGTCGAGGACTGCTCCCTCTTCGTCATCACCGGCACCGCGCTGCAACTGGAAGGAGGACTGCGCACGGCGCTGGTGCGGCGCACCGAGGCCTGGACGTCGGTGCACGCGGGCTGGCTCCAGTCGGAACAACTGCTGCTGGCGCAGCTTACGTGGCACCGGCATGCGCATGGGCTGCGGCTGGGGCCCGGGGAGATTCGCGCGTACGACTCGCTCTTCACGGCCATCGTGGGGGCGCCCTTCGTGCTGGAGACGGACGCGGAGCTGGCCGCTTCGCCCGCGCTGTTCGCGCAGGGTGCGGGCCTGCCGTTCCTGGAGGTGGGGCCGCTGCCGTACCGGACGCCCGGGGCTCCCGAGGTGCCTCCGGTGCTTCTCGCTGGAGGGCTGCCTCCCCCGGAGACCGTGGACCTGCGGCTGGTGCCGGATGCGGCCATCTCTCGCGCCGCGGTGCCTGTGCCGGGGGATGGGCCTCGTGACCCGGCACCGTTCGTGGGCGCGTGGGCTCCGGACGTGGTGCCGGGGTGTGACGTGCGGGATCCGCAGCCTCGACCCTGGCTCGCGGCGCCGGAGCGGCCAGCGCCTGGGGCGTTGGTGGACTACCGGGCCCGTGATGCGCAGTCGCTGCTGGCGGTGATGCTGGAGCGGGCTCGCACGGTGATGGCGCCGTGGGAGGACCGGGGGCCCGCGGACTTCACGACCATGTTGCTGGAGGCCGTGGCCGCGCAGCTCGACTCGCTGGCGTATCAGCAGGAGCGCGCGGTGGTGGAGGGCTTCCTGGAGGATGCCCGGCTGCGGCGCTCCGTGGAGGACCACGCGCGCGGTCTGGACTCCGTGCCGGACCCGGGGCTCTCCGCCACGGTGATGCTGCGGTTCCGGTTGGATCCGGTGGCGCTCGCGGCGCTGGTGAAGGCCCGGCTGGATGAGCTGCACCTGCCGGTGCTTCCGCCGGGCACCACCGCGCTGGAGTTCCTCACCGGGGGCGGTGTGCTGGAGATTCCGGCCGGCACGCTGGTGGCCAATGTCTCCACGGACGAGCACTCATTGGTGTTCGTCACCGAGTCGCCCCTGTCGTACTTCCCCCGGCTGGAGGTCGTGACGCTCGCTGAGTCCGTGCAGCTGGGCGACACCGGCGCCATGCTCGCGGGCCTCTATCCGGAGCTGGAGCCCGGCCGGTGGCTGATCCTCTATCGGGGACGTGGCGAGGGCGGGCACGTGGTGCGCGTGACGTCCGTGACGCTCGCCACCGATACGACCTTCGTCGGGTGGGATCCCCGCAGGTTCGCGCCGGAAGCGTTCCTGGCCCCTGGGGACCCCGCGCCCGGGCCTCGTGCGACGGTGCTGGGCAACGTGGTGCCCGCGCATCACGGGCTGCCGGTGACGCCGCTTCAGGAAGGCTTGGAGGCGGACTCGGCGGAGCCCTTCGCGCGCAGCCTCGCGCAGTGGCGCGCGCTGCTGTCCCCCATCGTGGATGGCAGCCAGGAGCGCGAGTATCCGCTGCCGTTCCACCCGGTCAGCGTGCAGGCTTCCGGGTATCCACTGCCGGAAGAGACGTCGCGGCGCGGGACGCCCCAGCTCCAGGTGAGCGTGGAGGACGACCCCTGGACGTTGGTGGACGACCTGTCCGTCCAGGGGCCTGGGGATGAGGTGTTCGTGCTGCGTGCGACGCCCACGGGGGGCTCCAGCCTGCGCTGGGGCGATGGCGTCAACGGCGCGGCGCTGCCGCCCCGGGAGACGACGCTCGGACTGTCGCTGCGGATCGGCCTGGGGACGGTGGCCAACGTGGGGGAGGGAGTGCTCACGCGGCTGCTTCAGGTGCCGTTGGATCCGCAGCGCTCCGCGTCCGCGGGCGAGCTGCTGGCCCAGTCGATGGACGACGTGCGCCTGCTGGTCCGCGTGGACAATCCGCTGACTGCCGTGGGGGGGCGTGATGCGGAGTCGCTCGACTCCATCCGTTACCGCGCACCGGCGGGAGTGTCGCAGCCGCTGTCCGCCGTCACCGTCGACGACTACGTGCGGATGCTTCAGCAACTGCCGGAAGTGGCCGGGGCCTCCGCGCGCGTCGTGGACCGGGACCTTCGCACCGTCATCCGCGTCACGGTGTTGCTGCGTGACGAGGACACGCTGGACCGCGATGAACTGCTGCGTCGGTGGGCGGGAGTGCGGCGGCGGCTGGAGGAGATCCGCCTGCTGGGCGTGGACGTGGAAGCGCTGCCGCCCAGATGGGTGCCGCTGGACTTGGACCTGGAGGTGGACGCCTCGCCTCATGCGCAGGCGGATCAGGTGCGCGACGAGGTGGTGGGCGCCATCGCCGGCAATGGCGGTCTGTTGGATCCGGACCGCTCTGGCCTGAACGGCGACGTGCAGCTCGCGGACCTGTATCAGGCGGTGCTGCGTGTGCCGGGCGTGACGGCGGTGCGGGTGAAGCGCTTCCGCCGCTTGGAGCCCCACGCGCAGGAGCGGCTGGAGGCGGGTGTCATTCCGATTGGACCGGAGGAGGTGGCCACCGCGCGGGGTGGCTACTGGCCGGGCTCGGAAGGAATCCTCACCGTGCAGGTCTGTGGAGGGCTGCGATGAGCCGCGTTCCTTCCACGCACCAGGCGCTGACGCATGAGCAGCTCCGCACGCGGCTGGGTGAGTCCGCGCGCATCGTCTTCTCCCGGCTGGATGAAGCGCCCACGTGGAATCCGCTCGCGTACGCGGCGCCCTCGTCGGTGGACCTGGGACGCGGGCTGCTCGACAGCGTGGCGCTCGCGCTGCATGTGCTGTGGACGTACCAGCAGGCGTGGGCGGAGGAGGGCTTCCTCGCCACCGCGCGGCTGGAGGACTCCGTCTCCAAGCTGCTCGGGCACATCGGCTATCGGCCGAGCCCGGGCACCGCGGCGGTGGGACTCCAGCACTTCCGCTGCAAGGCGAACGTGCGCGGCACGCTGCCGGCGGGGACGGCGGTGAACTCGGCGGCGGAAGGGGAAGAGGCCGCCGCCGTCTTCGAGACGCTCGCGCCGCTGCGCCTGCTGCCGGAGCTCAACGAGCTTCGTGCGTTCCTGCCTCCTCCCACCGGTACGGGGACGGGGACGGGCACTGGCACGGGCGGAGGAACGGGGACGGGAGGAACAGGGACTGGTGGCACGGGTGGAACGGGTGAAGGCACCGGCGCGCCTTCCGGCGAGGCGGGTGAGCCCGGTGCTCCCGCTCCCACGGGCGGCATCTTCGGGCCCGGGTCGGTGGTCGCGGGACTCCAGGATCGCATCGAGGTGCAGCGCCACGGTCCGCTGGAGGAGCGGCGGGTGGCGCGTGCGAAGCAGGATGCTCGCAAGCTGGCGTCGCTGATGAAGACGCTGGACCTGGGTGGAGATGCCGCGTGCAAGAGCACGTTGGACGCGCTCTGCGAAGAGCTGTGCGAGGCCCAGAAGGTCGTGGCCCAGGCGGTGCCGCCGCCCGGTCGCCCCATCGGTGCGTTGTCCGAGTCGCAGGAGATCCTCGCCCGCCAGCTTCGCAATCTGCAGAAGCGGCAGGCGGAGGCACTGGCCGCGCTGGAAGAGGCGCTGGCCCCGTGCGCGGACGAGGACCCGGCCGTGCACGCCGTCCGGTTGGACAAGATGGTCACGTTCCTGGATGCCTTCGTGAACAGCCTCATCCAGGAGGCGCGGGATCAGCTCGTCATCCTGAAGGGCAGCGAGGCGCTGAACCGGGCCGACCTCGCATTCGGCGCGGAGTCGGGTGTGGCACGGCCGTTGGGCGTGGCGGGTGCCGCGACGGACTCGCTCTACCTGCTGCCGCTGACGGATGCGTCCGGGCTCACCTCGCAGGAGCCACCAGTGCGTCCGGGGGACTGGTTGGTGCTGGCCGAGGACGTAGGGCGCCTGGGCCCTGGCGGCGCGAAGGGCACGGAGCGGCTCTACCGCGAAGCGCTGCGCGTGCTGCGCGTCCGCACGGAGATTCCGCCAGGCCAGCGCACGCCAATGACGCAGGTGACGTTCCAGCCGCCGCTGTCGCGCTCGTACTCGCTGGATCGAGTGGTGCTGCTGGGCAACAACACGCTCGTCAGCGAGGGTTCCACGGTGGAAGAGGTCGCCGTGCCCGCGCTGGACCTGCGCACGGTGCCGCTGCTCCATGGGCCGGTGACGTGGTTGCGCGACCCGAGCCACGCTGGAGGCCGCCGGCCGGAGGTGTCCCTGACGGTGGGGGGGCGCGCGTGGCATCCGGTGGATTCGCTCCTGGACGCCGCGCCGGATGAACTGGCGTTCGCGGTGGAGCCGCTGCCAGCCGGTGCCGCGCGTCTGCGCTTCGGCGGCGAGGACCACGGCTCGGCGTTGCCTTTGGCCGCGGAGGTGCGGGTCCGCTACCGGGTGGGGCGCGGGACGGGTGGCAACCGGACCGCGCTGCGGCTGCTGGCGATGGCGACTCCGCACCCCTGCGTGGAGAAGACCTTCAACCCCCTGCCACTCGCCGGTGGGACGGATCCGGAGGCACCAGCACTGGCACGTGTGCGAGGGCCGGCCACGGTGGGCGCGATGGACCGCGCGGTGTCGTTGCCGGATGTGCGGGCGCTGACGTTGGTGTTCGACGGCGTGCACCGCGCGAACGTGTTCCGCGATGCCGTGCGCCGCCGGTCGTTGAGGGTGGTGGTGGCCGGACCGGAAGGTGCGGCCCTGGGCGCGTCCGACCTGGAAGCGCTGCACGCGCATCTGGCGGCACGGGTGGCGCCGAAGGTGGAACTGCACCTGACCAACCGCCAGCGCGTGGATGTGCGGCTGCGGGTGTTGCTGCGAGTGGTGAAGGGCGCGGATCCGGTCGCGGTGCTCCAGGAGACGCGCCTGCGTCTGGGCGTGGACCGCGACCCGGAGCGTGAGCTGGGCCTGCTGGATCCGGATCGAGTGGAGCTGGGACAGGACCTGCAACTGTCAGACGTGTACGGCGCGCTCGCGGGGATCAGCGGCTTGCGTTCGGTGGTGGTGCAGCGGCTGCACCGTGAGGGCACGCCGCCAGCCCTCTTCGAACGCATCGTGACCGCGCCCGGCGAGCTGCTCGCGTGGGCACCGCCGTCCGGCGACAGCGACGGCGTCGCGCTGTTCTACGAGGAGGCGCAGGACCTATGAGCCACGCCTCGATGCGCCGGACCGGCCCCCGCCCCAGGCCCACGGACATGGGCTCTGTCTCCATGGCTGAGAAAGAGAGAACCCTGTGGGGACTCCCGGCCGCGGTGCACGGCATGAACCGGTCCGACAGTCGGACCGGTTGGGAGGACCGCAGCTGGGGCCCCCCGCGCCAGCCGAGCCGCGGAAACCTGTCCGACAGTCGGACCAGTTCGGAGGACCGAGGCCGGGGCCCCCCGCGCCAGCCGGGCAGAGGAAACCGGTCCGACAGCAGGACCAGTTCGGAGGACCGAGGCTGGGGGCTGCCGCTCCAACCGGCCAGAGGAAACTGGTCCGACAGTCGGACCAGTTCGGAGGACGGGGGCCGGGGACCGCCGCTCCAATCGGGAAGGAAAAACCTGTCCCACAGTCGGACCAGTTCGGAGGACGGGGACCGGGGACCGCCGCTCCAATCGGGAAGGAAAAACCTGTCCGACAGTCGGACCAGTTCGGAGGACGGGGGCCGGGGACCGCCGCTCCAATCGGGAAGGAAAAACCTGTCCGACAGTCGGACCAGTTCGGAGGACGGGGGCCGGGGACCTCCGCTCCAGTCGAGCGTCGGGAACCGGTCCGACAGTCGGACAGGTTTGGACCGTATCGGGCGGAAGGGGCACGGCATTGATGTTCGGGCGCTTGGTGCGGCGCGTTACGGCGAGGCCGCGACGCTGCTCGTCGTGGAGGTTCAGGCCCCATGAGCCCTCCCTCGCAGCGACTGATCCAGCTCCTCCCGGGCCTCTACACGGCGCGCGACTCCACGCTCGCGGATCAGCCGTTCCTCAAGCTGCTCGCTGTCCTCGGCATGGAGTTGGACGCGTTCTCCCGCGCCGTGGAGCAGCTCTGGGATGACCACTTCGTGGAGCGCGCGGGGCCGCAGGCGCTGCCGTTGCTCGCGGAGCTCATGGGCGCCCGGCTGCTCACCGACGACCTTCGCGTGCAGCGCGGCGTGGTGGCTCGCGCGGTGGCGTGGCGCCGGCGGAAGGGCACGCTCGCGTCGCTGGAGGAGGTGCTCTCCGTCACCAGCCAGTGGGACGCGGAGGTGGATGAGTCCTTCCGCTCGCTGCTGGAGACCCAGGACCTCAATGACGTGCTGCCCTGGCGCGGCCGCAGCGCGGTGGTCTGGGATCCCATCGGCCTCGCGGATCCGCTCACCCGCCGCTCGCCCGGCATCGAGCGTCCACGTGACGGTGTCCCGGAGCGGGGCCCGATCATCGGCATTGCCCCGGGGGAGACGCTGGATCAGGCCCTGCGCCGGCTGGGGAGCGCGGATGCCGGCCGCCATGCCGCGACGCCACGCACGCTGGACCTGCTGGGCTGGGCGCGTCCGGACGTGGCCCTCATCCGCACCGCGCGCCTGACGCCCGTGGAGCTGGAGGAGGTCACCCCGGCCACCGTGCACACCTTGCCCAACGGATACAGGGGCTTTCGTGTGGAACCGCTGGATCGCGATGGTCCCCTGGTGTGGCTCAAGCCGCTGGAGCGTGCGGACCTCACCGGAGGTCTCACCGCGCGCCATGAGCCCGCACCTCCGTCACTCACGACAGGGCGTACGGCGGCGATGCTGCTCACCCCCACCGCGCTGGCTGAGGACGCTGACTCAGCCGAACGCGCGGGCGCCATCACCGTCTCCGTCGACGGCATTCCGCTGGTGGGACCGGAAGCCCTGCCGCTCCTGAGAGGCCCCCTGCCCACCGCGCCCGTTGGGCCCGTCCCCACGCTCCGGTTCGCGGATCGCGGCCGGCCGTCGCCTGGGGACACGTGGCGCCTCACGTTGCTCGCCGCGCGTGAGAACTCGGACACGGTGCTGCTGTCCACGGAGCTGGTATCGGACGTATTGAACACCGTCACCGTCACGCCGGAGGCGAACCAGCTCCTGGGCGGTACCACGGCAGCGCTCCTCGTTGAACGGGTGGGCGGCGAGCCGCGCATGCGCGACGTGGATGGCACGTGGCGCACGCTCACCGCGGGCTTGCGCCAGGGGCCGCCTCGAGGCAACGCCGTCCGCGTGGACCTGTCGGGCGCACCCTGGGTCGCGCGCATCGAGCAGCACCTCGCGGATGGCAGCCTGCGCCTGGCCCGCTTCGACGCGAGCGCTGACGGTGCGCCCTGGCAGGTGGCGGAGCTGGGCGGTGCGCTGCCTCCGGACGGTCCGGGCATGTCCCTGGCCGTCGTCGGAGACGCACTGTTGCTGGTGGCGCCGGATGGGACAGGAAAGCTGGGCGTATGGTCGGTGACGGGCCTGGCCTCCGCGACGCCGACGGGAACGCGGCTGGATGCCGCGAGCCCACGGCAGCCCTCCGCGCGTCTGGCTCCCAGCCTGTGCGTGCGCGGCGGCCGGCTGTTCGTCTACGGCGGTGACCTGGGCGGCGCGCCCACGGGAGACCTCTGGTCGCTGCCAGTCGCGGGCGGACCGTGGCGCCCCCATGCGGTGCGCAACCGCCAGGAGCGCAAGGCCGCGACGCTGCTGAGCACTCCGCAGGGACTGATGCTCCTGGGCGGCGAGGCCGTGACGGGCGAACTGGCCGTGCCGGTGATGTCCTGCGACCCGGCCTCCGCGAGCCCGGCCTGGCGTCCCCTGGCTCCATTGCCCATCACAGCGAACCTGCCCGGCATGCTCGTGGCGGCTCCGACCGCTGATGGCGTGGAGGCGCTCGTCTGGGCGGACACGACGCGTCCCCTCCGGATGACGCTGACGGCAGGCGAGGGCGCCTGGGTCACGGGACCGCTGGAGCCCACCGGCACGAACCCTCCGGTTCCGGGCGAAGCGCTGTACGTCGATGGCCGCGTGCTCGTCGTGGATCCGGCGCCGCTGCCCGCGTCGGAGGTCGTCTTCTCGCTGGGCGGGCGCGGCTACCTGGCCTTCCTTCCAGAACTCGCGTTGCTTCCGGATGAACTCCTGCGCTTCAACGTCGCCAACGACGGCGCCGTGTTCATCGAACTCCGCGAGGGCCAGCCGCTCCCGCTCGATTCGCGGCCCGGTGGCGCGTACCACTCCCGGGATGCCTCCGTGGCTGGCGGCGCGCGGCGCTACTCGGTGCCCGGGCGGCTGCGGCGCCAGCCGTTCAAGCTGCGCCAGCGAAGCCTGGGCCCGTGGACGACGCTCGCTCCAAGCCTTGCCTCCGGCATCATCACCGTGGATCCGCGCCTGGGCCGCGTCGTGCTTCAGGACGACGCGCCCGTGGGCCGAGTCACCGTCTCCGCGCGGGTAGGGCGGGGCGCTTCGCTGGGCGCAGGGCTGCTTCCTCCGGACCGCCGTCCGCCCGCCGAGTGGGCGGAGCCGGACTTCCCATTCATCGAACCGCCGGATCGTCCTGGAGACCGCTCCGGCACCGGCCTTCCCGTCACCGCGTGGATCTCCCCGGAGCGCGCGGGCGGAGTGCTGGCGGCCGGAGGCCAGGAGCGGCCCATCGTCGCGACCGTCGCGGAAGGGCTCCAGTCCGGAGCGCCCCCGGTGCTGGGCCTCATCGGTTCGCCGCGCCTGCCGCCGGAGCGCCTGTCGCAGGGCCTGGACAGCGGGCTGTCCCTCTTCGCCGCGGACACCGGCGCGGTGCCCTGCATCGGCGCGGATGAGCACGGCCTCTCGCTGGCGCTCTACCCGGGCTTCGGCGGCAGCGCGGCCACGCGCGTGTGGCTCGCGGGCTTGTGGCTCGCGGGGCGGCTGGAGCTGGTGCTCGCGCGCGGGCAGGCGGACCTGCGCTGGTGCAACCTGGGCGCGCCCGGACAGGTGGGCCTGTGGATGCCAGGTGGGGGGCACCAGGACATCAGCGCCCGGCGTTCGCTGCCTCCCGCCGACGTGGAGCTTCGCCTCTACGGCTGCATGGTGGGCGTCATCGAACTGCCGCCCTGGGTGCACCTCATCGCCGCGGGCTGCACCTTCGACGCCGGAGACCGCGACGCCGTCGCCATCCGCGCGGCGGGCGCGACCGTGAGGCTGCGGCACTGCACGGTGCTGGGCGCCACGGAGGCGGGCGTTCTGGAGGCCTCGTCGTGCGCCTTCGCGGGTGAGGTGCGCACGGACCGGCCGGACCTGGGCTGGCTGCGCTACAGCCTCCATGCACGCGGCGGACAGCCGCCGGTGTCGCACCAGTCGCGGGTGCACTCGGTGTCCTTCCAGTCCAACCGCCAGACGGACCCGGGCTATCTCGTCCTGGGCGACAACAACGGCCCCGAAGCGCTCCACGCCTCCGAGCGCGGCGGAGTCCCCGGCGCCCACGGTGAACGCTCCAGCCACGAGCGCGAACTGTACGCACGCACCGACGACAGCATGCCCATTGGCGTGACGCCCTTCCACGCCGACCGCAGCCAGGACGACCTCATTCGGATGAGCCGACCATGACCGTGAAAGCGTACACCTCCAGGTCCCGCTTCGACGAAGCCCGGCGATTCTCCGGCGTCTACCAGCAGATGGGGCGCATGAGCCTCGACGCCGACTGGAACGAGGAGGTGCGGCTGCGCACCGTGGACGCGCGCCGCCGCTCCGCGGATGTCGCCGAGGGCTCGCCCGACGACGGCTTCCGCATCGTCGACACGTACCTCGTGGACCCCATCCGCAACGTGCTCGGCTGGACGGGGCAGGGGCTGCCCGCGGGCGACGAGCGCACCATCCCGCGCGAGCTGCGCCTGGACCGCTACGACTCGGAGACGCTGCCCTTCGTGGTGCGCAGCCGGGGCCACATCGCGCTGCGCCGTACGCTGCCCGAGCCGTTGGACCTCACGGCCGTGCCGCGCTCGGACGGCACCTCCTTCACCGCCTCCTCGCTCGTCATCGGCCTGCGCTTCGAACGGCCGCCCACTGACGACGAGATCATCGACCTGCGCGTGGTCGTCGCGGACACGGAAGGCAACGAGACGATCATCTCCGCCGGCCTGGGCCAGCGTCCCACCGGCTGGAACGACGTGCGCTTCCCTGTCTCCGCGTTCGCGAGCGTGGACCCGGCGAAGCTGCGGTCCTGGGGCGTGCTGGGCCTGCCGCCCGTGGCCCGCACGTGGGTGACCGCGCTGCGCGTGGAGGACGCGGCGCTGGGGGCCGATGTCATCATCAGGGGCGGTGACGGGACGCTGCCGGGCGCGGGCCGCATGCTGCTCGACGGCGTGCGCATCTTCCTGGAGCAGGACCTGCGCTACTCCGCGCAGCCGGACCTGCCGGAGGCGGACCCCCTGGCCGCGCTGCCCACGGACGGCACGCGGCACCACTTCTTCTTCCTCGACTGCTGGGAGCAGACCACCACCCAGCTCGACGACGCGTTCCTGGAGGAGCCCGCGCTGGACGGCCAGGACACCACCGTGCGTCTGAGGCTGGTCACCCAGGTGCGAGCGCTCCAGGGGCTGAACGCCACCGACGCGGAAGTCCTGCCCACGCCCACCAGCGGAGCGCGCCTCACCACCAACATCCCGAAGGGCGCGCTGCCGGACCGCTTCCCGCCGGAGCCGCTGGACCCCTGCCGCGACCGCTGCCTGGCCACGGAGAACGCCTCCACGGGCGAGGGCTACACGGGCTCCGACAACCTCCACTTCCGCGTGGAGTTCTTCCGGGGCGGCGCGCAACCCGTGGTGCTGTGGTCGCGCGACAACGGCGCCACGGTGCTGCCGCTCACCGCGCCCGCGGCGGCGGATGCGATGACGCTCCAGGTCTCCCCCGCGAGCGCCTCGAAGCTGCGCGCGGGCGACCTCGTCGTCATCGAGGACCGCGTGACACGGCTCCAGCCGGAAGGCCCGTCGCTGCCGGTGCTGCGGCGGTTGCGCGGCGTCCAGGCGGACACGGGCAAGCTGGAGCTGGCGGACGCGAGCGCCATGCTCACCACGGATCCGGTGCCGCTCCCGGTGGGAGGCACGCTGGGCCGGGCCTTCACTCCCGCGCAGGGGGCGGTGGTGCGCCGGTGGGACAGCGGCGACCTGCTGGTGCCGAACGTGCGCTACCGCTTCGACGACGGCATCACGCTGGCCTTCGCCAACACGGAAGGGCGCGCGACGGAATACTGGTCCTTCACCGTGCGGGTGCGCGCGGCGGACGGCGCGGCCCGGGGTGAAGTGGAGCAGCTCACGGACGCGCCCGTGCACGGGCCGGTGCACCACTGCGTGCCGCTGGCGCGCGTGACGGGCGGCGCGGTGCGCACCTTCCAGGACCTGCGCCCGCGCTACCTGCCGCTCGCCCAGGTGCGCGACCGGCTGGTGGAGCTCTCCGAGCGCGTCATCGGCCCCGGCGTCTTCACGGTGGTGGTGGGCGACGGCGTGCGCAGCTTCGGCGACGTGGACCAGGACCTGCTCGAAGGCATCACCGGGGATGAGGCGCTCCAGGCGGCGGTGGACCGGATGGGCGGGCAGGGCGGCTCCATCTTCGTGCGCTCCGGCCGCTACAAGCTGGAGCACCCGGTGCTGCTGCGCAACCTGTCCTCCGTGCACCTGCTGGGCGACGGCGAGGCCACCGAGCTGCGCACCCAGGGCTCCGGCGGCGCCTTCTTCATGGACCGCTGCGGCCTGGACGGCGACGTGCGCATCGAGGACTTCAAGCTGGTGGAGGCCCCCTTCGAGGACGTGGTGATTGGCGGCGGCCTCCAGCCCGTCGTCAAGGCGGTGAAGGCGAGCGTGGCCACGACGGACGGCCGGCGCTTCGTGCCGCTGGTGGAGGTGGACGACGACCGGGTGCTGGAAGAGGACGACGTGAAGCACCCGTCCGCCGAGGCCGACTTCGTGGACGTGGTCGCGGACCGCATCAAGGCCATCGTCCCCGGCCAGGGCCGCGCGGCGGGCTCCGTGGTGGCCACGCTGGTGCAGCTGCGCAAGTTGCAACGCCAGCACCCGGGCCAGCCGCTGGAGGACGTCCCGGAGGCGAAGCCGCTGCTCGACGCGCTGGCGGCGCTGCCGCACGGCGTGGTGACGCTGGCGGACTCCAGTGGCGTGACGCTGCGCCGCTGCCACATCCAGGCGAACCAGGCCGGTTCGGAGGCGACGGGCGTGCTGGTGACGGGCACCTGCGCGCGCATCGTCATCGACGAGAACCGCGTGGGCGCGGCGACGGGCATCGCGGTGGCGCCGTATGCCCCATACCTCGCGGAGCGCTTCCTCGCGTCCTTCCCGCGCGCGGGCCTCTTCGTCGACGCGCTGACCATCATCAACAACCGGCTCCAGCCCCTGGGAGAGGCGACCACGGGCATCCACGTGGCGGATGGGCGCCTGGCCGGAGTGGAGGTGCGCGGCAACCGCATCCAGGGCTTCCACGTGGGCATCCTCGTGCAGGACCTGGCGGAAGGGGGCCTCGCGGGGCCGGTGGACCGCGTGGTGGTGGCGGAGAACCAGATCCTCGGATCCGCGGCCGTGGGCATCCAGGTCGCGGGCGACGGCGTGGACGTCGTGGGCAACGAGATCCGCAACGCCGTGTCGGACGGCCTGTTCCAGGTGGGCATCCAGCTGTGCGGCCGGGCGCTGCGCGTGCGCGAGTCGTGGATCTCCCTGCCGGCCGTGCCCGCGGCGTCGGTGCTGGGCGTGGTGGCCGGCATCGTCGTGGGGGACGGCCTGGATGACGGCGCGTCCAACGGCCGCCCCGCCGCGGACGTGGAGGTGGTGGACAACCGCATCGAAGGCGACGGTGAGGCCACGCCGGGCTTCGGCATCCTGCTGGGCGGTCCGCACCCGGTGTTCGATGTGCGCATCCGGGGCAACGTGGTGCGCGGGCTGGGCGACGCGGCGGTGCGCACCTGGGGCACGGGCGGCGCGGTGGGACGCCTGCGCGTGGAGGACAACCGCTTCGAACAGGTGGCGCTCGCGGACGTGCCGTCGCAGGAGGACACCACGCTGGCGCTGTCCCGCCTGGACCCGGGCCTGGAAGGCACGCTGAGCACGGACGCGCGCTCCCGGCCCCGGCCGCTGGTGGAGGCGCTGCTCTCCAACGCCACGACCCGGGTGCGCGCCCCGCTGGACGCAGCGCTGCGCTGGCTGGAGCGGCTGACGCTCCGGGGCGCGGTGGTGCTCGCGGGCGTGGACGAGGCGCAGGTGCGCGGCAACCGGCTGCTCCAGGTGGGCCGGACGCAGGCCTATGGAGCGCCCGGCCTTCCGGACGCGGAGGTGCGCGCGGCGGGCATCGCGGTGGTGTCCGGCTCCGGCATCACCGTGGAGGGCAACGACGTGGACGGCGTGCATGCGCCGGTGACGACGACGCAGCCGCCGCCCGTGACGGGGCCGGTGAAGCTGCCGCCCATCACCCAGGTGCTCCAGCAACTCAGTGTCACGAACGCCACCGTCCGCCCGGAGCGCGCCGACGTGCAC
Source organism: Corallococcus carmarthensis (assembly GCF_003611695.1). Taxonomy (GTDB): domain Bacteria; phylum Myxococcota; class Myxococcia; order Myxococcales; family Myxococcaceae; genus Corallococcus; species Corallococcus carmarthensis. The sequence continues at coordinate 13,419 of NZ_RAWE01000004.1, forward strand.
GGCGCCGTGGTGGGCATGTATTCCACCGTGTTGCAGTACACGGGCGCCAACGAGGATGGGCGCCAGAAGATTGGCCGGGGGCTGTACGGGCCCCTGGACACCCTGGCGCTGGAGTTGACGGACCTGGGGAGCACGCCCGCCTCCGTCCTCGACGCGTTGGTGCATGACGTGGCGGAGATGCGCGCCGCCCAGGGCTTCAACGACCACACCCAGACGTCACACGCGGTGCGTTCGTCGCTGGCGCGGGCCTCCAGCTTCACCGCGCCAGACGACGTGTCCCAGGAGGCGTGGGACATGGTGGCCCAGTTCGACCTGGCCACCGTGTCCGGCAAGGACGCCGTCGCGAAGACGGCGGACCGCATCAAGGGTGCCCTCGATTCGCTGGTGCAGGGCCTGCCCACCAACGTGAAGGAGGTCCTGATCAAGGCCCTGGGCCGGGTGCAGGGTGCGCCGGACAATCTGCCCGCCCTGGTCACGCTGGCTGGGGCGCTGAGCCAGGTGGCGCAGCTGCGCGAGGCGCAGGTGCAGCGCGCGCGGCAGCCCGTCATCGGCCAGGCGGTGGGTCCCAAGAAGACCATCATCGGCACCTTCGCCAACGCCGCGCTGCAACAGCTTCCGCTCCAGCCCGGCACCAGAGGCGCGAAGGACAACACGGACGTGCTCGTGCAGCTGCGCCTGTCCAAGGAGGCCCTGTCGGATCAGCTCCAGGAAGTCCACCCCGCGCTCGCCTCACAGGTGGAGGCGGACTACCGCGACGTGGAGCGCACCGGCGGCCAGGTGCAGCCGGTGGTGGATCGCATGCGCGCCACGCTCAAGCAGGTGCTGGACTTCACCACCGGCCAGCTGCCCTCGGTGGAGGTCACGCCGGAGGACGCGGCGCGCGTCGCGGCGCAGGGGCGCACCGCCACCATCGGCCTGTACGCCACGAACCTGGACCGGCAGGCGGCGGGGCTCGTCACCGAATCCGAGGACACGGTGGAGAAACAGCTGCGCGCCTTCGGCACCGCGGTGGGCCAGCTGGGTGAGCTGGTGAGCGGCGACGCGGAGATGTCCACGTTGTCGCTCCAGGCGCATCAGGCGGTGCTCGCCGCCATCGCCCAGCCGCAGCAGCGCATGGAGCAGATTGCCATCGCCCGGGGGCTCCTGGACCGCATCCGCGTGCAGACGCTGGACGTGCTCCCGGTGCTGCCCATGCCTCCTTCTCCCGCACCGGTGAAGGCGGAGCCGTTGGAGCGCTGGGTCTCCGGCCTGGGCGCGCTGGTGCTGGCGGTGCGCGGGCTCGCGCCGGGGCCGGTGCTCACCGGGTCGCTGCAGCTCTACATCTCCCACTACGAGCGCGTGCTGGACATCGCGGGCGTGCAGGGGAAGTTCCGCACGCTGGCGCTCCAGCGCGTGACCTCAGCCATCACGGACCTCAACGGCGGCGACGGCGGAACGCCCGCGCGCCAGGCCCTGCACCTGCTGGTGGATGAGCCCGCCACCACCGCCGCGGAGGCCATCGCGAAGTCCAGCGCGGTGACGGCCGAACTGGACGCCGCCGCGGTGCTGCTGCGCGCAGTGGAGCAAGCCCTGGACCCCGCCGAGGACGATGCGTCGCGCGTCGCGCGCCTCCAGGAGTACCTGCGCCAGCGCGCCGACAAGGTCTCCGCGTCGCTCGTCGCCGTCGTCACCGGAATGCAGGAGCTGGACGGCATCCTGAACGTGCTGCGCAAATCGCTGGAGCAGCTGGCGCGCGGCGAGGCCCCGGACCCCGGCGACCTGGTGGACCCCGTCTTCGACACCTTCCCGTTGCCCGCGGACGGCCTCTTCGTGTCGGGTGTGCAGGGCCGCGTGCGCCTGGCGAACAACACCGTGCGCGACACCGTCACCGGCATCACCGCGCTGGGGGCCGCTGGGCACCTGCTGACGGAGGCGCCCACCGATCCGGGCTCGCTGCTGGACATAGAGGGCAACCGGCTGGAGGGCTGCGCGGTGGCGGGCCTGCGGATGCTGCCGGACCTGTCCGTGACCGTGGTCTCCGGCAACCACCTCTTCGCGTGCGCGGGGCTGCCCACCGCGGGCGAGCCCGGCCTGGGGCAGGCGGTGGCCACCTTCGTGGGCTCCGGCGAGCTGGTGGTGAAGGGCAACGTCTTCCTGGAGAGCGGCAACTCACTGCCGCAGGCGGTGCTCCACGAGGTGGCCATCGACTGGCGGGGGGAGACGGTGGTGCGCGGCAACACCGTGCGCCACGAGGGCGGCGGGGGAGGTGGTGCGGGCGTCCTCGTCGTCACCGACACGCTGCCGCCGGACCTGGTGGCGAAGCTGTCGCGCGTGCCCTTCCTCGCCACGGATCCGGTGCCCAAGCCGGGCTCGGACGGCCGCACCGTCCCCGGTAAGCCCGCGCCGTCCGCCGTGGCCACGCTCGCTTCGGTGCCGCGCGTGGAGGACCTGGTGCAGATCGGCTCGCTGAAGCAGCGTTTCGCTTCGGGGCCGGTGCTCAACCGCGCGCTCGCGGTGACGGCCGCGGACTTCGCGCCCGCCCTGAGCGCCAGCGCGGCGGCCTCGCGCTATCTCACGGCGTCGGCGGCGCTGGTGCGGCCCGCGCTGGTGGACTTCCTCGTCAAGCCCATCCCCATCCTCCCGCGCCCGCTGGTGAAGGCGAAGCGGGGCGTGCAGGTGGAGGGCAATGACATCACCGCTCGAGGGCCCGCCCTGCTGCTGTTGGGGAACGGCGGGGCGGTCATCTCCGCCGCCGTGTCCGGCAACGAGCTGCGCAGCGAGGGGGGCGTGGGCGCGGTGTACCTGCGCCGCGCGGACTCCACCGTCTTCAGCGGCAACCGGTGCCAGTGCCTGGACGCGGTGAACGTCGTCGTCCTGCGCGTGGAGAAGGCGCCGGTGACGTTCACCGGCAACGTGGTGCTGGGCGCGGAGACGGTGACGCCGCCCCGGCCGGTGGTGCGCCCCCAGTGGACGATGCCCGCCGACAAGCTGACGCTCCAGATTCCAGTGGGCGGCGGCTCCACCCTGGGCGTGCCCCTGGACCAGGAGCTGCTCCTGGGCGGCCTCCAGCGCCGCCGCGACGTGGCGAGCGACGCCTTCTCCACGCTGCTCGCGGAGCTCGTCACCACGCCCGCGCCCACGCCCCAGCCGCAGGCCCGCGCGGAGATCCCCACCAAGGCCGTGCTGAACCCGCCCACCGTGGAGGACATCCGCTCGAAGCTGCCCGCGACCATGGACGTGCGCCTGGGCGCCCGGACGCTCTACGGCATCGCGGTGCCAACGGACGACTCGCCCACGAGCGCGCTGCGCGACCTGGTGGACCGCGTCGCGATGCACGCGGAGAAGCCCGAGGACGTGCAGGGCCAGGTGCGCTCCGTGCTGGCCGCGTCGGAGGGCGACCCGAAGAAGGCCCTCCAATTGGTGGACAAGAGCGTGCTCGGCATCGACTCGGCGGCGTCCACCGTGAAGGAGAGCATCCTCAACGTGTCCGTGCTGCACGAGGTGCTGGCGGACTCGTTCTACTCGGGCGGCGTGAAGGGCCCCAAGCCCGTGCAGGACGCGGGCGTGCAGCCCCTGCCACTGGAGCCACCGCCGGATCCGTATGCCCACTCCGTCGTCATCCTGGGCGGCTCGCGCGTGGCGGCCGTCGGCAACGCGACCACCTCCGGCGTGCACGTCCAGGAAGCCGACGCGGTGGTGGAGCTCAACCCGTAGCGCTGGAAGCCCTTTCACGAGGACACCCCCATGCCCGACCCCTTCGCTCTCAGTGGCCGTGTCGCCCTCCAGCGCACCGCGCTGCCCGAAGTCACCCTCTCCGCCACGCCGGACGCGCCCGACGCGAAGGCCGCGACGCTCGCGAACCTGGACGGCATGCGCGCGAAGCTGGACCTGGACGCCGCCGTGCTCAAGGCCCTGGACGTGCGCATCTCCCGCCTGCCGCCGGTGCCCACGGTGCCCGCGACGCTCCAGGACCTGGTGCGCGCCGCGCGCCGCAAGCTCGCCTCCGAGCGCCAACGCGACGTGGGCATCTGGGTGGACACGCGCGTGAAGCTGGCCACGCGGCTGGTGCAGAAGTTGGAGGAGTGATGCGCAAGCTGCTCGAAGCCAGCATGGGGCAGCGCTGCTACCTCTTCACCACGCTGGGCCAGGTGTACGTAGGCCTGGTGGTGGAGCTCATCGACGACGTCGTCCACCTCACAGGGCCGGACGGCATCACACCCGTCTACATCAACCTGTCCGACGTCTCCGGCGTGCGCCAGTACGACGAGGACAACGACCTGGGGAGCGCGCGATGATCGAACAACTGCTGCAGCAGCTCATCGAACGCACGGAGAGCCGCTACTTCGGCAAGTACCGAGGCTACGTGACGAACGTCTCGGATCCCCTCAACCTGGGGCGCATCCAGTGCGTGGTGCCGCGCTTGATGGGGGACGTGGCCACGGGCTGGGCCATGCCGTGCACGCCCTACGCGGGCCCTGACCAGGGCCTCTTCGTGGTGCCGGACGTGGGCGCGGGCGTCTGGGTGGAGTTCGAGGGCGGTGACCTGTCCCAACCCATCTGGAGCGGCATGTGGTGGGGACAGCCGGCGCTCGCGGACCTGGGCCAGCCGGACTCCACCGCGCGAGTGGCTCCGGACGTCAGCGAGGTCCCGAAGCACGACTATCCGCCCCAGTCCGCGGTGCCGGGTGTGCGGATGCTCAAGTCCGCCACGGGCCACTACATCGTCCTGGACGACCGGCCGGAGTCCGCGCGCGTGGAGATCCACGACCGGCAGGGCAACCGCGTCATCCTGTCCGCGGAAGGCCTGGACCGGCTCATCAGCAACGAGCGCACGGTGAACGAAGGCAACCGCTCCGCGGAGGTGGACGGCGACGACCGGTTGGAAGTGGGCGGCGCGCAGGACGAGACGGTGGACGGCAGCCACACCCGCGCCGTGGGCGGGGACGTGTCGCTGCACGTGACGGGATCGCTGACGGAGAAGGTGGATGTGGCGGGCTACTCGCGCACGGTGGGCGGCAGCGGCCTGAAGGAGATCGTGGGCGGCCCGCGCGAGGACCGTATCCAGGGCGGCCACACGCGCATCGTGTCCGGCGCGTCGCAGGAGACGGCGGTGGGCGGCTTCGGCGTCACGTCCGGCGGCAACGTGAGCATCGCCGCGGGCAAGGCGGTGAAGGTGGCCGCGGCGATGCCGGACATGCCGGGCCCGTCGGTCAACGCCGTCTCCATCGACGCGCTGATGGGCAACGTGTCCATCAACACGATGCTGGGCGTGTGCCAGGTGGGCGGCATCACCGCCATCTCGCCGATGGTGCTGGGGGACGGGCTGGCCATCCACTTCACGATGCTGGCGCAGATCCTCAAGGCGGTGAACCCGATGACGGTGGCCGCGTACGGGCCGCTCCTGGACGTCTGGGCCGCGATGACGCCGATGCTGGACTGGTCCTACTTCGGCTTCGTCAAGCGCATGCCGGTGGGGTGACGCGATGAAGGAGCCCGGCTGGAGTCCGCTGGAGGCGTCGGTGCTGCGCGAGCGGCTGGAAGAGGTGAAGGCCCTGCTGCTCCAGGCGGCGGCGGTGGGCGTGGCCCAGGACGCCGAGCGGCTGGAGAAGCTGATGGAGCTGGAACAACGCACCCGGGAGGACGCGCGTGGCCGAGTTCAACGACGCCGCTATCGCTGAGCTCCACGGCGCGCTGGAGGTCTGCTGCGAGGAGCTGGCGAAGGCGCTGGAGGAAGCGGAAGGCACCGGCCCCACCGGCGCCGAGGCCGGAGCCGGGCCCGCGTGGCGGCCCCTGGTGATCGGTGTGCCACCGGGGCTGGAGCAGCTGGTGGGCATCGTCAAACCGCCGCTCCAGATCATCATCGCGGTGCTCCAGTTCGTGCAGGCATTGCTCCAGGCGCTGGCGGCCATCCTCCTGGGGCTGCCGGATCCGTTCCGGGCCCTCATCCTCGCGGCCTACGCGCTGCTCAAGGACATCATCAACGACCTGCTCAACGCGGGGGCGTACCTCTACGCGGACGCACCGGGCATTGGCCCCACGGAGACGAACCTGGCGGAGACGGGCTTCATCCCGAACCTCCCCAAGGACTTCAAGGCGGGCTTCGCGCTGGAGCGTCCGCCGGTGACGCCGGACGGCTTCGCGCGCTGGGCGGGGCGGTTCGTCGCGTCGTTCGATGATCCCGGGGACGACTCGCGCCCGACGGTGACGGACGGAGCGCCGGTGCAGGCGGTGTTCATCGTGATGGCGGCGCCGTCGCTGGATGCGCTCCGGCAGGCGCTGTACCTGCTGGGCAAGCTGCTCAACATCAGCGCGTTCAAGAAGGCGTTCGAGAAGTATCCCAAGGGTGCGCTGGATCCGCGCCGCAGCCGGGCGCGTGGCAGGCCGGTGAAGCCGGACTGGAAGTCCGCGCGCATGCGCGACCTGTTCCCGGACCTGGAGAAGCTGCTCATCCTCCCGGAGGCGCTCAAGTCGCTGCTGCTGGCGGTGGACAACCTGGCGGCGCTCCTCCGCGGCCTCGCCGCCGCGATGCAGGACAAGGTGCAGGTGTTGATGAAGCTGGCGCAGGCGGTGCAGGCCATCATCGACCTGCTGAACGCGCTCAAGTCCGCGGGCATGTACGCGCTGCCGGTGTCCACGACGGGCGGGGTGGCGGGGCTGAAGCAGGCCTTCCTCACGGCGACGAACCGGCCGCCGGGCGGCTACGTGGGCGGCATCTGCCTGCTGGCGGCGGGCCCCAACCTGGCGAAGGCCGCGATGCTCTGGGAGCTGCTGGGCCTGTCCGCCGCGATGGAGCTGGCGTCGGGAGACCTCACGCTCCAGGACGTGAAGAAGTCGCTGGAGGAGAGCAAGGCGGCGCAGGTGCTGGAGGCGAGCGCGGACGAGGTGAAGGACGCCTGGGGCAACCTGAAGACGAAGGCCCAGAAGAAGGCGGACAAGTTCGTGGACGCCGTGGAGAACGCGCCCGCGGACTTCGTGGCCGCGGTGGGCCGCACGCCAGAGGAACTGAAGGCCGCCGCCGAGCGGAGCCGCTCCACGCTGGTGGAGGTGCTGGATCAATCGAAGGCGCACGTGGAGGAACAGAAGGAGATCGCGGAGGGCATGCTCTCCACGAAGCATGCCCAGCGCCGGGGAGGACGTTCGCTGGCGATGGGGTTTGGCGGACCTGGAGCGTCGGAGCGCCCGGCGGGGCCGCAGCCGCCCGCACCGGATACATCCACGCCGACACCGGGCACGCCGAAGAAAGGAACCGGCCCGTGAGCGCGGTGAAGCGCCTGAGCATGGAGCTGGACGCCTGGCAGGCGGCCTGGAAGCAGCTGGAGGCGTTCCTGGACCGCATGGACGGCGTGGCGGAGCAGGACGCGCCGCACGTCCAGACGGTGTGCGCGCTGCTGCCTGTGTTCAACGTCATCGAGCGGGCCCGCCGTCGCGCGGTGGGCATCGCGCTGGCGCCAGCGCTGGCCAGTGCGCCCCGGGGCGAAGGACTGCCTTCGGTGTCCGTCGGGTCTCTCGTGGGAAGTGAGAGCCGGCTGCCGGGAGTGGAGGAGCTGGAGTTCGCGGCGGGCACCATCGGCACGGACAGCGACGGGAAGCTCACGGGCGCGGCGTTGCTCGCGGGCACGGTGACGTTGTTCGCGTTCCGCGACGAGAAGCACGGCGGTGAGGTGGCGGTGCGAGTGCCCACGTATGACTTCGGGCCACTGACGGTGAGCGGCACCGTGGAGGACGCCATCGACGCGGGGCTCTTCACCACGGACCAGCGGAAGGATGCCGCGGAGAGCGGCGTCGCGGAGCTGGGGACCTGGACGGGCCTGCGCAGCGCGAGGCGAGCGGAGCTGACGACGACGTCGGAGACGGTGTCCCTCAGCAGCGTGCTGGATGGGCTGAGCGTCTCGTCGGCGTCGAGCGCCTTCGACCCGGTGGCCTCCGGCGCCGCGATCCGGCAGAGCGAGTGCCTGGCGGACCGGAGCGTGTTGCTTGATGCGAAGACCAAGGTGGGGGAGCAGGGCGCGACCCCCGAGCTGACGGATGCGCTCCAGCGCGCAGCGGATTCGTTGCAGGCCTCGGCGACGGACTACGGCGCGGTGGCCACGGCGCTCCAGCCGCCGCGCACCGTGATTGCGTCCGTGTCAGGGCTGGCGTCGCTGAAGACCACGCTGCGGAGGGCGGACTCACCAGGCATCCCCGGACAGCTGTCCAACGAGTTGACGACGCTGGACATCGAGGCGGGGAAGGGAATGGACGAAGCGGTGGCGGCACGGCTCGCGTATCCGGACGGCTCGCTGCGGATGCTCCGGACGCTGGAGTGGTCGCTGCGCTTCCACTGGGTGTTCCGCCAGAAGTGGTTCGACGCGCGCAACCGGGCCGCGCTGGCGCCATTGCTTCGGCAGGTGTTGAAGCCGTTCTGCGACAGCCTGACGCGGGTGCTCGCAGGGCAGTCCACGGGGATTCCGCTGGTGGGGCCGGTGGCCCTGGTGAAGGACACGCCGACGCAGGCAACAGCGCTGTCGGTGACGCCCACGGTGGACCTGGGGCTGGTGCAGGCGGGGCATGTGGCGAACGTGGGAGGGGACCGGCCCACGCTGGCGCTGGTGCTGGGCTGGGAGGTGAAGGGCGGCACGCCAGGAGAGAAGCGCTTGCTCATCGCGCCACTCAACGTCTCCATCGCGACGGACGCGAAGCTGCCGGGAGTCGCCGGGCTGGTGAGGAGTGGCGCGCCCGTGACTGGAAGCGCCGTGTTCATCTCCACGCAGGAACTGCTGGACGGGCACGCGGCTGCCGGGCCGCAATCAGACGGCGTGGTGCAGGAGGCCATTGCACTGGGCGCGAAGCTGAACCTGATCCTGGGGCAGGGTGGTGGCGCGCTGGGGCTGGTGCCTCCGGTGGTGGCGGAGCCGTATCCAGGCCAGACGTTCAACCTGTTGCCGCCGGTGGAGGTGGGCGCGACGCGGCTGTTCCTGGACGGGGTGCCCCTGGCGAGCACTTCCGGTTCAAGCAAGCCGGTGCAGGTCGCGAGGCCGGGCGAGCTGCTGCTGGTGCGAGGAGCGGACGACGAAGGCACCTGGTGGCAGGGCGTGGCCCAGGTGGACACGGTGGACGTGCGCACAGGCGCGGCGGCGAGAGCGGACGACGAGGTGACGACGACGCCCACGCCGCTGTGCTGCGAGGACGATGAAGAGGTCGTGGTCATCACGCTGCGCGACCTCCAGATGCCGAAGGCGCTGGTGCGCGACGTGACGCTGCGGCGCGACTTCAAGGGCTTCGGAGGCCCCTGCCTCGCCACGGGCGTGATGTTGCCCATCGAGCTGGATCCGGGCACGGCGAACATCACGGTGCAGGACAGCGGCGTGACGAAGACGGTGCTGAGGGATCCGGAGCTGCGGGCCGCGACCACGGTCCTCAAGTCCTGGCTGGGAGTCGCGACATGAGCGAAGCAAGAGACGACCTCTTCGCGGTGGCCGCGCTGCTCGCGGAGCTGGACCGGGTGCTCCATCCGCTGGAGCGAGGGGAGGCAGGGGACTTCAAGGTGGATCCGCCCCTGCCGCCGTCACTGCCGACTCCAGGTGCGCAGAGGCGGGGAGGGGAGCCAGGCCGCGGGGTGAAGACCGCGTCGCCCACGTCGGGGCCCAGGTCCATGGGATTCACGGAGCCTGGAGAAGTGGTGCCACAAGCGTTCAGGCCGCCTGCTCAGGCCGTAGCCCCCGCTGTAACGGAACCCATCGCGCCCATCCGCCGTCGCGTTCCCAGGCCCGAAGGCATGTCGGTAGAGACTCCGAAGACAAGGCCAACGGCCGAAACCGTGACGCGAACCCAGGATGTGAGCCCGCGTCCCACGCTCGCCGTCCCCATTGTCGACAGCACTCCTTCGCGCCACACAGAGGTCGCGGAGCCACGCCCGTCCCGGCCGCTCATCCAGGCCGCGCAGGCGGTTTCTTCACAGGACGGCAACTGGACCACGCCCACGAGACACGAGGCCCCTGAAGCGCCCGCCACTGTCGAAGCGCCAAGGGAGGCACCCGTCTCTCGAAGGACTCGGGTGCCGAGACCTTCTCCGGAGAGGAGCACCGAACGCCCACGAGTCAGCGCACGGGTCCCGGAGCCCTCCACGCGCCGCCATCGCGTCGCACGAGCCATCGCGCAAGCGCCACTGACTTCATCTGTAGAGCCCACGGTCCCGCCTGCACGGATACCGCCATGGAGACGGCCACTCCACACTCCAGACCGCCCGCTGACACCGGACACTCGAAAGGCCCCACCGCTTCGCGACGAACTCAAGCCACGTCGTCACGAAGAATTCGTCCGACCCCAAGAGCGCTCGGCACCGAGTGTCATACCGGCGGAACGGGACACGCAGGTGGAACCCGCTCGGCCTCCGGCACGAAGGGCAGGGCGCCACTCACCTGGGCCGGTGCACATCGAAGTGAAGACGCTGCTTCCTCCGCCGCGAGTCGAAGCAGCCCCCCAACCGGATGCACAGGATGAAGAATCCCTGTGGGCCGAAGCACCTGCGCTCGAAACAGACACCGGCGCGCGAGCCTTCTTCGTGAACGGTCGCCGCGTCACGGCCAGGGACCTCGAAGTACTCCAGCAGGCAGAGCAGCGGCTGCGGCGCCGGATGTCCGGCCGTTCCCTGTGGAGGAGACGCGGATGAGCGGCCTTCCACCCAGACAGCGATTGGAGCACCTGGTGCGCTCCCTCTCGAAGTTTCTCCCCAGCCAGCTCGACGGACTGTTGGAGAACGCCCGGTTCAAGGACGGCGCCACGGCGCTCCAACGGTTGGCGGACCCGGGCCACGTGAAGAACGCCCTGGAGCGCATGTCGCCCGAAGAGGCCGGTTGGCTCGCGGACCTGCTGACCGAGCGCTGGTCCCAGATCGCCAACGTCGAACTGGATCCCGAAGTGGCCATCGTCGCGCCCGAAGAACTCTGGATCGGAGCGGAGCCCGTGCGGCTGATGTTGTCGCTCGCGGCGGTGGGCTTGGATGAAGGGTTCGAAGCGCTCTGGGAAGGCGCGGTGCTCCCGGGCCCGCCGTCCTCCAAGGCCACGCTTCTCGCGAAGCCGCCCGAAGGCAAGGCCCCCGAAGTCGCCCGGGTCCGGGCCCAGGTCCGAGCAAGCGTGAAGGGAGAACGCGGCGTCTTCATCGCCCAGGTGCAGATCGCGCTGAGGCGACCCGTGGTCGTGGTGAGCGATGACCGGCGCAGGCTGCTGGCCCAGGATCAGTCGGGGCGTCCTGCCGTGGGCTGCCGGCTGGAGATCGGCTCGGAAGTCCATCTCACCGGCCCTGGAGGCCTGGTGGAATTGGAAGTCCCAGCGCCGTCCGGTGTGTCACTCAAGCTGGAAGGAATCCCCGCCGGACGCATTTCAGGAGGCAAGCCATGAAGACGATGACGCCCCAGACGCGGAAGACGCCCGAGCGCAAACCCACGATGAACAAATCCATCGCGCCCTCGCAGCAGCCCAAGACCGACACGCCCCGCGGCCAGTTGGGAAGCGCGGCCACGGGGCCCACGATGAAGGCCGCGGCCGGAGGCAGCTTCAAGGCGAAGAGCGCGCCCCGCGTCCCGTCGAACCCCAGCATCCGGATGCCGAAGAAATAGCTCTCAAGTCTGGCCTCTTCCTTTGAGGCAAGGACGGGGAACCCTTCAAATCCACCGCCGCCCTGAGCAAGCCACCTGGGGTTCTCTGGCGGTGTGGAATGGCAAGCACTTTCATCTGTACGCGCTTCACAATGAAGCTGTTCGAACTCGCGCTGCACCTGCATGGATTTGTGAGGTGGGGGACACGCACGGTCCATGAAAGAAGCCTTGGGGGCGCGATTCAGAGCGAATTCCGCGATAATAGGGATGCAGTGCCCATCAAAGAATCAAAGGCCCTTCATGAAGCTCATTGAGCGCAGCCTGACCTTCTTCAAGCCAGTCCGTGCGAATGGCAATGTCGTGGCCGACAAGGTGCAGAACGCGGTTGGCAAAGTGGCTGGCACCTACAGCAAACCAATGGTCGAAGGTGGCAAGCGGTTCGGCCAGGAGGTTGATGAGTTCGTACGCTCAACCCCTGAGAAGATACGGACCCCAATGGTCAAAGCGGCTGGCGCCTACAGCAATATGATGGTGGAAGGCGGCAAGCAGTTCGGTCAGGGGCTTGATCAATTTATTCGATCAGCCCCTGACAAGGCCAAGCTCATCCCGCAGCATTTGGGGCTCGGAAATCAGCCGGACATCAAGTTTGACGGGCACTTTGTTGGTGCGCGCGGACAGTCATTTCCACCGGGCATCCCTTTGAAGGATGTTCCGGGAGTCATGCCTCGCAAAAATCCGAATCCATCGGGAACCGTCATTTACGTCAACGGCATCCTTAATGACCGGAACGGGCAGATTCGCACACTGCAGAGCCTTGCGGATACAACGAATTTGAAGGCTGTTGGCATTCATAATTCAACCCGGGGCATTGTGCCTGACCTCGGTCAGTCAATTGCTGACAAGCTAGGCAGGGGCAGGAATCCTGCTGTGGACACTCTGGCGGACACCGTCCATGCAGAGTTGAAGGCTGGTCGATCGGTGCATCTGATGGCGCACAGCCAAGGCGCCATCATCACCAGTCGTGCGCTACGGGATGTTGCTCGCCGATTGAGAATTGAGGATGGGCTGTCGTCGTTCGAGGTGAATAAGAAGATGGCCCAGTTGAAAGTGGAAACTTTTGGTGGGGCGGCGAAATCCTATCCGAGTGGTCCTGTGTATGTGCATTACGTTAATGATGCGGATCCGGTCGCGTCCAATTTCGGCTTGGGAAAGAACACGGACCAAGACCCTGGCAAGGGCGCGGTTGTGCACCACTTCCGGGAAGGCAGTAAGCTTGACCTCAGCCTTGAGAGCACCCACTCCATTGTTGACGTGTACCTCAAGAATCGCGTTCCGTTCAGCGCCGCACGCGAAGGCCGTTTCAACTAATCCAAGGCTCGTTTGACGAGGCTGAAGCCGCGTCGGCTTGCACCTCATGAATTAGAATTTGCTTCGCGTGGGGAGACGGCCCCTTGCGAAGGGCTTCCGCCCACCATCCACCGCAAGGCCCCGATCGTCACCGCATCTTCCGACGCAACCTCGCGACGTGAAGAGCACAGCGGCTGTTCCCGCCCTCCGCACAGCAGGCCTCCGTGAGCCCACTGCGGAAGCGAAGCCACCAGCTTCTCCACGCCCCAAGGCGAAGCGCGCGAGGCCCCGTCGTCCCGCATCGAATTGCCCCAGGGGAACAGACGCCCATCCGGTCCACGGGCCGCCATCTCCCATTCCTCACTGGAAGGCAGCCGCAGCGCCACGCCTTCAATGCGAGACAGCGCCGAGCACACCTGCTCCGCCTCCGTACGCGTGCAAGGCAACGGTTCCTCCGCGTCCGGGCCCGCCGAACCCACCGGCCCCTGCGAAGCCGCCAGCGCCCATGCTGCCGCGGCCCGGCTCACGGGCACCCGAGCGACGAAGTACCCCGCTGACGTCACGCGCCGCAGCGTCGGCCCCGTCCCCAGCCAGTGCTCCACCGGAGGCACCCAGCGCGCCTCCAACCCGGAGCGGCGCAACCGGTACGTGCCTTCCCGTTCCACCAGCGCCTCCGGCAGCGCCCCAGGACGCGGTCCCGGATCCACAGGGGTCGTGAGCGCATGCAGCAACAGGGTGGGGTCGTCCCGCACGTCCGCTGGCCCTGACAGCGCGCGCAGCAACGGCGCCATCCGCTCGCGCTTCGATGAACCCTCCGGTGGCAACGGCCGTCCCGAGAGCACCTGGGCCACCAGGTCCCGAAGGTTCGAGTAGAACTGCCGGTCCCTCGGATCCGCGCCTTCTCGCGTGGACGTGGGCATCCGCGCCGTGCGCAGTGCCGGCAGCACCGCCCGGGCCTGAAGCCGCGCCGCGGCCATCACCGCCGTCACCCGCACCTCCGCGTCCGCGTCCACCAGCGCCGAGTTCAGCACCGCGTCGATGTCTGGATTCGACGCCGCGTAATCGTGGATGAGCCAGCGCAGCACCTGCCGCCGCTGCTCCTCACCCGGCAGGTGCGCGAACAGCACGGAGCGGTCCGGATGCGCCGCCTTCTCCGCCTTCAGCTGCTCGAATGCCTCTTCCGTCCCGTCAGGCACCAGCGACGCCAGCACGCGCTCCGCGGTCCGCGACACGCTGAACTCCGGATGGAAGCGCAGCGCCGCCACCCGCTCCAGCGACGCGCGCTCGCGCAGCGCCTCCGTGGCCAGCAACCCCAGCAGCACCTCCCGAGTCTCCGACGACGTCAGCAGCGCCGCGAGCGCCGGGGCCTCCATCACCGGCACCACCTTGCGCACGGCCGCCCATTCCCCCACCGCGTTGCGTCCGGAGAACTCGAGCACCCGCAGCCGGAGCACCGGGTTGAACGTGTAATGGATCGCCGAGTCCGTCCCGCGGTGCACGTACACCGCGAGCTCCGGCTCGCCCGGAAGGAGCGGAGGCGTCTGGCTTTCGGACTGGAGGAACCAGCCCATCGCCTCCAGCACCCGGTCCAGCATCTCGAACGAAACCTCCGGCCGAGCGACGAGGGTGGGCGAGTGCATCAGGCCGGCTTCACGCGCGCGTGCAGGCGCCCGATGACCTCCGCGACCGGATGATGCTCGAACCCGGCTTCGCAGGTCCGCGCCGCCCAGCAGAGGTCCTTCCAGTCCAGCGTGTCCGCCGCCCGCTTCAGGGGAAAGGCCTCCACGAATGCCTCCCACGCCGGGCGCACGTCCTCGGCCGGGGCCTTCCGCAGCCGCGCCGTCGCCAGGTAGCGCACGAAGCCCTGGACGTTGAATCCGAACGTCCGCCCCGGCGTGAAGTCCTCCGTCAGCTTCCCGCCCCCCACGAACCGGGCCGCCAGCTCCGGAGGCCCCAGCGCCAGCGCCACCAATCCACACCGGTACGCCAGTTGCTCGTGCAGCGTGCCGCGCGCCTTCATCAGCGCCTCCAACCACGCCTCCACGGGCGAGCCCGCCAGCAGCCCCTCCACCACGCCCACGCACTCCAGCGCGTTCACGAACGACAGCACGTTGATGATCATTTCGGGCCGCAGCTGGTCGAAATCCTTCGCGACCTGCTGGAGCGCGGGTCCGGCCATCCGGGACAGCGGTTCCGCCAGCGCCCGGCCTTCCGTGGGGCCGCACAACACCAGCGCCCGGCTGAGCGTGTTGCTCAGGGGCCCCGCCTCCTGCGCGGGGGTATTCACCTTTCTCAATGCGGAAGGCGTCAGGAGCGTCAGCGTCTTCTTCGCCTCCGCGCCCTCACGGCCGTCCGCGAAGAGCGGGCTCCAGGGGTTGATGTCCGGCTGCTCCGCCATGCGTCCTCCGTCGCCCGTCATTGCTGCTTCTGGCGCTTCTCGAAGATCGCGAGGTGGCGCTTCCGCCGTGCGCGGTACACATCTTTGACGTGCTCCGCGGCCTGCCGCAACCGCGCGGGAAGCGCTCCGTTCTCCATCTGCGTCTGGAGCTTGGGCAGGAAGCGCGACACGGCCTGCACACGCGGATTCTTTCGCCGCGCCAGCCGCTCCGCGTTGTCCTGCGCCCACGCCGCGAAGTCCAAGCCCTCCGCCAGCTCCACCAGTGTGTCGACGTCCTTCTCCGTCAGCGTGAACTCCTCCAGGTAGTCCTCGGGCTTCCCGTAGGCCTTGACCTCGTCCGGAAAGCCCGCGGCGAGCAGCACCAGTCCCTTGGCCTCGCCCTCGCCCAACGGGCCAATCGTCTTGAGGGGCGTGTCGCAGAACGGGCACGCGTCCGGGTCGGGCTGCACGACCGTGTCGCGCTTCGTGACCACCAGCTTCTGGTGCACGGTGAACTTCGAACCGCACACGTAGCAGGTGACTGTCCTCGACGGAGCACCACGCATGGCTTCTCTTCCTCATGGGGGCCACCGCCCCGGGAGCAGATCGATGAGACGGCGGCCGAAGGTCTCCGCGTCCACCTCGATGGGTTGTGAATAGTAGCGCGGGCCCGCGATGTGGTACGCGCCGCCGGAGCCAGGAAGGTTGCCCGCCCACAGCGCCGAGAGCGGATGCGCACTGCGCCGCCCGAGCGACTGCTGATACGCCTGATAGGCCTGATAGTAGTGCCGGCTCTCATGGACGATGGTGCCCACCGCTTCGCCCACCGTCAGCCCCTTCGCGATGACCAGCTGGCCCCGCTTCCGGTACGGCTTCAGCCGTCCGCCCTTGAGGCGCCGGAAGTTCCAGCTCATGTAGCCATAGTCTCCGCGCAGGCGCTTGAAGAGGACGTCCGGCCGCCGTGACTTCGGGATGCCCAGCGCCTCGAAGGTGGCCTCCGCCGCCTCGCGCAGCGCCAGCTCCTTTTCCAAGGGGGGCAGCGCGTTGAAGCGCCGCGGGTCGAGTTCAGGAATCTGGACGAGCCGGTCCCGGATGTCGCGCAACTGCGCGCGCTCGAAGGCCTGGAACTTCCGTGTCTTCCATTGGAGGGACTCGGTGATGTCGAAGCCTCCCCATCCCTGCACCCGGCCGCCCGGCGCCCGGGTGCGGACCCGTTTGGTTTCGTCCAGCCCCGTGACGGCGTCCAGCACGTTCTCCACCGTGGCGGGCTCGACGGGCGGAGGGGGCATGAACCGCTCGTCGATCCGGACGATGGTGCCCGCGACCTCGTTGGGATCCAGACCGCGCACCAGGGGAGGGCGGGGACCGGGTTCGAGCCCATGCTTCGCGAAGAGTCCGGCACCGGGTTCCGCGCCGTTCACGGCGGCCTCGACCTTCTTGAGCGCCGCCTCCGCGATGTCGACGTTCTTCGTCTTGAGGGCCGCCTTCAGGTCCTTCTGGAGCTGCTTGACGAGCGCCAGGTCCTCTGCGCCCGGCGGCAGGTGCTGCGTGAGCAGATCCAGCTCGCGCCAGGCACTCGCCACCCGCTCGACGCGATTGGCCAGCGCCTGGGGGGGCATCTTCGTCTTGGGCCCGACGCGCAGCTCGATTCTCACGCGCCACTCATCCAGCGCGGCCTTGACCGCCGCGATGTGCTCTGGCCCCAGCTTGTGGGCTTGCGTCCAGGCTTCGTTGTCCAGCGCCTCGCGCAGCAGTTCGAAGTTGCGGGGCAGGTTCTCGCCGGTGGAGGTGAACTTGCGGAACCGGGGCTCGTCCTTGCCCCCCTTGACCTCCACGATGTGGATGTCCGCCTTGGTGGGGTTGACGCCATCGTCGAACTGGAAGAGCAGCTCGTCGAAGCCGCTGTCCTGCTCCCCCTTGGGCTTGAAGGTGACGCGCTGGAACTCCTTGCCCGGCCCCAGCCGGTCGCCCAGGTTCTCCTCGGTCAACCGGAGGGAGGCGCCCTTCTCCAGCTCGTTGCCCTCCCGCCGGAGGAAGTCTCCGCGCGTCTCCCAGCGGTTTCCCGAGCGGGCGGAGAGGATCTCCTCGAAGAGGTGCTTCTCTCCGTTCGCGTCGGTCTTCTCGACGAGGCGGTAGTAGCGCCGCTCGTACACGCGGCGCTTCTTGACGAACTTCAGCTCCTCCCAGGCCGGCCCCACCTGGGCCAGCGTCTCCCCCGGCTCCAGCTTCTGGGTGGTGCGCTTGAGCTGCGCCTCCGTCAGCGGAGTGCGCTCGATCAAGCCGATCTTCGGGTCATCCAGATCGGGCCGCTGGAGCGAGTACGGGCCCACGTCCTCGTTCGGATGGACGTGGGACGTCTGCGGCCAGTCGCCCTCGGCCAGGTTCCCCTTGGACCCCTTGGGTTCGCCGGTCGGCTTGGGCGCCTCCACCGCGGGTGGCTTCGTCTCCGGGACCACCACCTCCGGCGGCTTTGCCGCGGGGAACTCCAGCTCCAGTTGCTTGGGTCCCTCCACCTCCAGTGGCTTTCCCTCCGGAGCCGGTGGAGGGACGGGCAGCTCCTTCTTGCTGAACAGCCGCGGCGGTTCGTTCAGGTACTGCGGCTTCGAGCGCACGCCCTGGCCAAACTCCGCCATCTCCACCGGCGTGAAGGCATCCACCTCCTTCATCCGTTGGCGCAGGTTCGCCAGCGTCTTCTCGCCCTGCTCGATGCGGCGGGTGGCCACCGCCGGATCCATGGACACGCCGCGCTTGCCCTCCAGCGAGGCCAGCAGCGACTCCTGCGCAGCCATCTCCAGGCGCAGCTTCTTGCGGTAGAGCTCGAACTGCTTCTCGATGGGCAGCTTGTCCCAGTGCCGCAGGGCCGTTTCGTCCAGCGACCGGACCAGCTCGCGCGTGGCCTTGTCGTGGCGCTGGAGCAGGTGCAGGCCTTCCTCGCCCAGCTCCGACAGGTCCGCGCCCGCCTTGACGAGGATGGTGGGCTTGCCGCGCCGGAACATCGTGACGGCCTGGGCGGACTTGCTGCCGGTGAGCGCCTCGAAGTCCGCCTCGGAGAGCAGCTCGATGGGCGTGTTCGCGAACGCCTTTCGCTGCGCGGGCGGGATGTGCTCCAGCAGCTCCATGCGCATCGCGCGCTGGAGCTGCTTCCGGTCGAAGTCGCCCGACAGCTGCTTGAGCAGGCCGTCGTCGAACTCGCGCAGGAACTCCTTCATGTTCCCGGCGGGGTTCTCCGCCTTCCACTTCTTGAAGAGGGTCAGCCGCTCCTTGGGCGTGCCCCGGAAGTTCAGCAGGTCCTGGGTGCGCGGCGGCACGTGGGGCTTGGAGATGCCACCCAGCGCGCCAAGGCCCCCGGACATCACCGCGCCCGGAGCGGCCTGCATCGCGGTGCCGGCCAGCACGTTGAAGAGCGCGTTGCCGCCCTTGTAGTTCTCGTCGTTGAGGACGTTGCCCAGGAACGCGGAGGGCACGGTCTGCACCAGGCCTTCCGCGCCCTGGGCCAGGCCGTGCGCCGTCATGCGCGCCAGCACGCCGCCTTCCTCCGCCATGCGCGCCAGGAACCCCAGCTTGAGCAGCTTCGTGCCCATGCCCGCGGTCGCGGCGGAGGCGAGGGCGTCCACGGCGCCAACGCCCGCGTCGGTGGCGGCCTCCTCCCAGCCGTAGGCGCTGCCCTTCAGGGCGGCCTTGGTCAGCATCGTCACCGCGGCCGTCGCCACCGCCATGCCCACCAACACCGGCGTGCTGGCCATGAATGCGCCGAAGGCCGCCCAGAACCCCGCGCCCACGGGCGGAGCGAAGATGCTGACGATGACGCCGATGATGACCACCACCGCCATCACCACCGCGGAGAGGACCGTCACCAGCCGGTCGGTGACGAAGTCCACCTGCTCGCGGTGCATCTTCACCGACTCGTCGGCGTGGTCCGCCTGGATCGTCACGCGCTCGGCCTTCTTCTCCCAGTCGTCCTGCCACTTGCGCAGCCCGTCGGCGGTGTAGTTCTTGTCCCCGGGCTTGGGGCGCATCCGCTCGTGCAGCTCCAGGGCGGACACCTCGGCATCCAGCGCGGACGCCTGGTCCAGCACCAGCTGGTACTCCGAGGACGCCATGCCGTTGGTGGAGCGCGCCTCGAAGTGCACGCGGCGCCAGGCCCGGTCCGCCTTCTCGCGGGGCGTGACGGGCTCGCCGTAGTCCACCATGTCCAGGATGTCGAAGGCCTCGCGCCCGCTCAGCTCCTCGTCGATGCGCGCGCGGAAGCGCTCGAAGGGCGTGCGCGTGTCGCCAGGGTCGGCGGGGTGGTCCTTGGCCCATTCCTCGGCCATGGCCTGGATCTCCGCCTTTGTCTTCCCGGCGAAGACCTCCTTGAGCGCGTCCTCGTCCGTGCCCACGCCCTGCACGGCGTACTGAACGATTTCGGCGTCGGTGAGGTAGCCCTTCTTCAGGAGTGAAGCGACGGCGTCCCGGTCCGCGCCGGACGTGTCCATCAGGACGGCCTGCTCGAAGGTCGCCTGAAGGTGCGTGCCCTCCACGTAGGCGCTGTCGTACTCGGCCGCCAGCGCCTTCATGTTCGCCTGGGCGTCGGCCTGGGCCTGGGCCTTCGCCTTGCCGTCCACCTCCTTGCGTTCCTTCGCGATGCGGGCCTGGACCTTCTCCGGGCTCCACTTGTCCAGGAACTCCACCTCGCTGATGCGGCCCTTGCGGCGGTCCTCCTCCGTGAGGGGGCCTTCGCTGGCGGGCTTGACCTTCGCCTCGTCCAGCGTGCGCTCGATGTCCAACCGCTCCTGGATGTCCAGGTAGCCATCGCGGCGCGCGTCGGCGATCTGCCGCTTGCCCTCCGCGGACATGGCGTCGCGGATGACCTTGTCGTCCGCGTAGAAGACGCTGGTGTGCTCGATGCGGATGCGCGCCGCATCCACCTGGAGCCCCTTGTCGTCGCGCAGGCCCTCGATGAGCTTGAGGTCGGCGCCCTGCATCTCGTCGTGGAACGCGGCGCTGAGCGCGCTCTCCCCGGCGGTGCGCTCGGTCCAGTCCGTGCCGTATTGCTTCTCGTAGGACGCGTCGATGGCCTGGTTGCGCTTGAGCAGCTCCGCGCGGAACGTCTTGGAGTCCCAGCCGTACTGCTGCGCGTCGGCCTCCGTCTCCTTGCGGATTCGGTCGTAGACGCCCTCCATGGCCTTGCGGTCGGTGCCCAGGCCGAAGAACCACCCCCCGCGCATGGCGCGGTCCATCTCGATGGCGCGCGCGTCCTCGGTGCGGCCCTCCACCAGGGCGTGCATCTCGTCCACGTCGTGGGTCTTGAGCGCGCCGCTGCGCAGCTCGTCGTCCATCTGGGCGACGAGCTCCTTGCCGTACTTCGCCTGATAGGCCTTCTTGATGGCTTCGATCTGCTCCGGCGTCTTGCCGCGCAGCAGGGTGAGGATGGCGTCCTCATCCGTGCCCCAGCCGAGGCCGAAGAAGGTGCCCTCCATGGCGTCGTTCAGCTCCACGGCGGCGGCCTTGGAGGCGTTGCCGGAGAGCAGCGCTTCGGCCTTGTCCCAGTCGTGCGTGGTCGTGCTGAAGAAGTCGTCCAGCTCGCTCTTGAGCCGCTCGCGCAGGTCCTCGTTGTGCTCGCTCTTGTAGAGGAGCTCGATGTAGTGGCCCTGCAACGGATTGAGGTTGGCGAGCGCGTCGAAGATCTTCTTCTCGTCCGTGCCCCACTGGTCCACGCCCTCCCAGACCTTCAGGCTGATGTTGCGCGCGCGGTTGCTGAAGAGGGGCTCCTGCTGGTCGACGACGGTCTTCAGACGCTCCAGGTCGGTGGAGGCGAGCAGCTCCTTCTCCAGGGCCTCCAGGAGCGGCTTCTTGCGCTGGCCGGTGATGCGCACGGCCAGGCCCTCCGCGAGCGCCTGCACGGGGTCCTTGCCGCCCTTGCCGTAGTAGGAGAGCAGGATGGCCTTCTGCTCCTCGCTGAGGGCGCTGTTGCCCTTGATGGACTCCGCGTCCAGCTCCTCGCCCTGGCGCAGGCGCACCTCCGCGAGGAAGAGCATGTTCTTATCCAGCGACGTCTTGTTCTCCGCCGCGCGCGCGGCCTCCCACGCGCGGCTCTCGTCGTGGGCGGCGGCCAGCCAGTCGATGATCCACCCGAGCAGCCGGTCCCAGAAGCCGCGCTCGTAGCCGATCTGCTTCGCGTGCCAGTCGCGGATGACCTCCCGGGCCTCCTTGCCGGCGTCGCGCAGCTCCTGCTGGTAGCGCTCCACGCCCTGGTCGATGTCGCGCTTCGCCTTCGCGACGACATCGCCAATCTCCTTGCGGCGGTCGTCCAGCCACTTCTTGGTGGGGCGGTACGCCTCCGTGGCGGCCTTGAGCTTCACCGGATCATCGCCGGCGTCCTTCTTGAGCTCCCATTCGTCCTGGAGCGCGGCCAGCTCGTAGGCGCGCATCTGGTCGCTCGCGGCCTTCGCGAAGGCTTCCTTGAAGCGCTTGCCGTTCTGGTCGTACCGGACGACCCAGTTGCTCACCTTGGTGTCGACGGCGGCGATGAGGGCATCGCGCTTGCGGCGGGCCTCGGTCAGGTCGACGCCGCCCTTGATGGCGGCGGCCTTCGCCTCGGACTGCGCGTCGAGCGAGGCCCGCATGCGCGACAGGGAGTCGGCGAATGTCTTGCCACTCTCCTCCAGGCTCTTCTTCGCGTCCTCGTGGGCCTTGCTGAGCGTGCCGGTGGTGGCGGTGTGCGAGTCCACCAGTTGCTTGCGGCGGGCCTCCACCTTCGCGTCCAGGTCCTCCTTCTTGAGCTGCGCGGCGTCCGCGACGCGCTGGAGCTCGGCGGCGAAGAGGGGGCGCTCAGCGGCGATGAGCGCGACGCCCCAGGACGCGTCCAGGCCGCCCGGGACGTAGGCCTCGCGGGCCTTCTGGACGGAGGCATCCGCGTACTTGTCCGGAGCGGCGAGCAGCCGTGCCAGCACGTCGCCAATGTCCACGCGCGCGAAGTCGGGGACGTTGATGGGCGCGGGCGCGGCCTGTTCGAGGACGGTGATGCCCTTCGCGGGCTCCTTGGGCTGGACCTTGGCCTTCTTCTGCTTGTCGGCCGCGGCGGTGATCTTCTTCTGGAGGAGCGTCCAGTCCTTGAGCTTCTCCGGGTCGGTGGGCTTGGGGCCGCCGGGCTTGTAGACGATGTCGCCGAGCGGTCCCTTGATGAGCATGTGCCCGCCGTCGTCGCGCATGAGCTGTGCGCCAATCTCCGGCACGTGTCCCAACGGGCTCTTCCGCAGGTCGGGGAGCTTGGCGGTGCGGACCTCCAGCTTCCGCTCGCACTTCGCATCCACCAGCGAGGACGCCTTGCCGGTGGGATCGTCCGGGATGGCCGGCAGGTCCTTCGGTTGCTGCGCGGGGGTGATGGCCTTCTTGCCCTCGTCCTCCAGTTGCTTGAGGCGCGCGGCGCGGACCGCGTTGGGATCCACGGCGGCCTGGGTGATCTTGAACGTGTAGCGGGGCGCGGGAGGAAGGTGGGGCTCCGGGACCTTCGCCGTGGTGCTGGCGATGCGGCCCTTCCATGCGGCGACCGGATCCGCCTCCGGGCTCGTCGCCGGAGGGGCGGGGATGGGGCCCGTGGAGACCGGCGCTTCCACGGCGGGAGCGGCAGGCGGAGCAGGAAGCGGAGAGGGCGGCTCCACCGTGATGGCGCCCGTTGGATCCGGTGCTGTTTCGAGGCCCCGCTTGATGCCCTGGACGCCCTGCGCGTGAGCCGTGGCCAGCTGCTTCTGCCATTCCATCGCCCCCGGAGGCACGGGCACCGGAGGGTGTTCCTCGGGATGTCCCGCATCGACCGTGGCATCCGTCTGGATGGGAGGAGGCTGCGCGGCGGAGGCTCCGGGCCCCATGCCACTGGAGGCCGGGCGGATGACGATGGGGACGTCGCCCTGGCCCGACAGCGCGGACACGAGGGTGTCGATGCGCGCGGCGTCGTCCATGCCGCCGGGGGCCGTCCCCGCGGGGATGGCGGCGGGCTCGGGTGTTTGATCCGGCGTGGCTGCTTCGCCGCCCGCGCTGGGCGCATCGATGGGGGTGTCTTGAATCCACTCGGGAGTGGGTGACGTGCTGCCCCCCAGCCCGCTCTCCATGGGGATCACGGCGGGCGTGAGGTCAAAAGCGCGCGCTTCCGCCAGCCGCGCGGCGGTGTCTCCGAGCTGTTCGGCGGAGCCTGGGGGCAGGACCGCCATGCGCGCCGCCGCACGCCGCCGGGCATCCTCTTCCTGCTGCGCGAGGGTCGCGGGCTGGGACGCGCCCGCCGCCTGCGCGAGCCCGGTGTTCGGTTGCGGCGCGAGCCCGTGGATGCCCAGCTCCGCCTCCACGGCACCGGGCGTGGAGAGCAGTGCGACCTCGGGTGGGTGCACGGGGCACGGGTCGAAGAGATGGGAGCGGGGCCCGCCCAGCGTCCGCCACGCAGGGTCGCTCCAGCGGCGCTCCTGGTCGTGTGCCGCATCGCGAAGCACGGGCCCGTGGAGGGCAGGGCTCGCACCCTTCAGCGACGCGAGCCGGGCCGCCAGCTCGCGTGCGGGATTGGACGAAGAAGGGCCCCGGGGTACGACTCCTGGCGCACGGGGAAGGGTCGCGGAGGACGAGGGAGTGCGCCCGGAGTTCTTCCGGATCGTGGCCTTGGCTGAGGCCTTCGAGCCCTGATCACGGATGCGCACGGTTCCCCCCCGCACCATCTGTGAAAAGGACGCTAGGTCATCTCCACGTCCAGAACCAGGGAGGCCCGGATGGGATGTCCATGACTGCTCCAGAAGCGGTGGAGCAGGTCGAAGTCGTAACTCTCCTGGACGCGAGGTGTGAGCTTGCGGCCATCCAACTCGTGCGGAAGGCCACGTGTGAGCAGCCCATGGAGCACGCCGAGCAGCTCATGTTCCTCCTCCGCTCGGTTGGACCACGCGGAGACGATGAGCCCCAGCCGCAGGGCACCGTTCTGGGTGACGGCCAGCCGGTAGAGCGCGAGCGACACGGCGGGCCGCTTCCCCGCGAGCGCCTCCCGGGTGGGAGAGCCGTGGAGGATGTGGATCTCCTTGAGGAAGTGTTGTCTCAACTGCGAGTCCAGTGCCTCCTGGAACACCTCCGCCACGCGGCGCAGGCGTGTCCCCGCGTCCGAGGGAGCATCCGCTTCTGGACGCCGTGAGAGCCGGCCCAGCTCGTACAGCTCCAGCGCGACCGCGCGCTCCAGATGTTCCTGGGCCAACGGCGCCCCGGCCTGTTCCGCGAGGAAGATGGCCTTGAGGGCGGCGTTGCGGATGTCGCCGCCCGCCAGCCGGTGCCGCTGGGCAAGGCCCGCCAGGTCGAGCGTCTCCGCGCGTGGCACACCCTCCGGAAGCATCAGCTCCCAGATGCGGCGTCGCTCCTCGACCTCGGGGAAGGGGAACTCGATGCGCGCGTGGAAGCGGCGCAGGAACGCTTCGTCGATGGCGGTCTGGAGGTTGGTGGCGAGGATGATCAAGCCGTCGTGGCGCTCGATGCGCTGGAGGAGGAAGCCGACCTCCAGGTTGGCGAAGCGATCATTGGCGTTGCTGACCTCCGTGCGCGCGGAGAACAGCGAGTCCGCCTCGTCGAAGAACAGCACGGCGCCAGCGCGCTCGCCCTGGGACAGCACCTCGTCGATGTTCTTCTCGGTCTCGCCCACGTACTTGCTGACGAGCCGCGACAGGTCGACGACGTACAGCGGCCGGCCCACCGCATGCGCGATGACCTCCGCGGCCAGCGTCTTCCCGGTGCCGGAGCGTCCGGAGAACAGGGCCACCGGGCCCGTGTTCAACCGGAAGCGGCGTGACAGGCCCCGCTCCTCGGCGACTCGGTCGCGCTGGGCCACGTAGAACAACAGTCGCTCCAGGGCTTCGCGAGTGGTGTCACGCACCACGAGGTCCGCGAACGTCCGGGATGCCTCCAGCCGGTAGCCATGGCGCAGCGGCACCTGGACGAGCCGCGAGGCAGCGGCACGAAGCGCGTCCGCATCGCAGCCTGGAGCCGAATCGAATACGCGGCGGATCTCCTGGAGCCCGCCTCGAAAGCCAGACGCCAGCCGACCCGCGTCCGCCGCCGTCAATGACAGACTCCGGGATTGGGCCTCCTCCAGCCACAGGGTCCGCCGCTGGACGAAGCCTGGCGCCGGGGCCTCGTGGTGTGGCACGGCGACAGGCTGCGCGGAGTCCGCGAGCACCAGACCGCGTCCTCCGAAGCGCTGACACAGGCCAGACAGCGTCTCCGTGACGGAGAGCGCCAGCCCCCGCTCGCAGCCGGACATGTCCACGGCCAGCAAGGCGCCGCGCACGGACGCCAGGCGCCACAGGGCCCGCGCCATGGAGACCGGCTCCGGAGCCCCCGCCCACCGGGCGACGACCAGCGGCATCCCCGCCTCGGCGGCGAGCCCCAACGCCACACCCAGCCGTTCACCTTCGCCATGCACGACGGCGAAGGAGCCCGGGGATGCACGGCCGCCAGAGGGCAGGGACTCAACGCCATGCCACTCCAGCGGCAGGTCCCCCAGCACGGAGGGACGGGGCAACTCCAGCAGGGCCTCACGGACTTCGGGAGCCAGGTCCACGGGCCGGAGCATGGGAGGAAAGGCACCGGAGCCCGTCTGCAACAATCCACCCCCCACGAGCAGCCCGCTGTCGGTCAGCGACGCCAGCAAGCACTGCGCGCGAGCGGGCGTGCGGCCCAGGACGGTGAGGAGCAACCGCTCCACGTTCCAGCCCTGCGCGGTCTCGTCCTGAAGCACGGCGAACAGGCGCGGGTAGCGCGGCTCCAGGTACGTCGCGAGCAGCAGCAGCAGTGCCTCCTCCTCCACGGGGTCCACGCGCAGCGAAGCCCGCAGCCGGGCGAAGGGAAGGGGAGGCGAAGCCCCCAGCAGCGGCGTCTCCGCGAGCGCGGTGCTGAAGGCGAGTTCCGCGGTGGAGGGGCGCACGGTGGTGCGCACTGCATCCCAGCCACTCTCCTGCTCCCCCCGGAGCTTCGACGCGCGGGCCTCCTCCAGGTCACACACTTGGACGAGCAGCGCATCCAGACGCCTCAGCGTCTCCCCCCACAACGGATCCATGGGCGCCTCCAGCCGGCCAGCATAGGGAGGGTGGGTGGAGCAGGCCATCGAGGGCCCCGGAGGGCAGGTGCCACTGCGTTGGTATTCCGCCAATGGATTGGAGGAAGTGCTGACCCGGTGGCGGGGCGGGTGGTAGAGACCGGCACATGACTCAGAGTGGTACTGAAGGGGTATCGGCCCTGGAGTTCCGGGAGGCGATGTCCCGGTGGGCGAGCGGGGTGGCGGTGGTCTCCGTCCGTGATGCGGACGGGGTCGCGGCGACGACGGTCAGCTCCTTCAGTTCCCTCTCCCTGACACCTCCGCTGATCGTCCTGGCGCTGCAGCAGTCCTCCCGCACGCTCAAGCGTGTGGAGGCTGCCCGTCGCTTCAGTGTGAGTGTGTTGTCCACCACCCAACGCGACGTGTCGATCCGCTGCGCGAAGGGGGAGGCCGAAGGCCTGGTGTTCGACGAAGAGTCCTTCGTGCAGGACAGCCTGGTGGGTCTGGCGTGCGCTCTGTTGGATGTGCACCGTTACGGCGATCACCTGTTGCTGGTGGGCCGCGTGGAGCGCATCCAGCGGGGAGTGGACGGAGAACCGTTGCTCTACTGGAACCGGGCGTATCGCGCGCTGACGGCGCACCCGGAGCCAGGGCCCGCCCCGAAGTAGCGAACGAACAGCAGCACCTCACTGAACCCAGAAAGGACGTACCCGATGCCCTTCACGCTGCCCGAGCTTCCGTACAAGAAGGACGCGCTGGCCCCTCACATGAGCGCGGAGACGCTGGAGTTCCACCACGACAAGCACCACGCGACGTACGTGAACAAGCTGAACGAGCTGACCGCGGGCAAGCCCGAGGCCGCCAAGTCGCTGGAGGAGGTCATCCTCAGCAGCGACGGCCCCGTGTTCAACAACGCGGCCCAGGTGTGGAACCACACCTTCTTCTGGAACTGCATGAAGCCGAGCGGCGGTGGCAAGCCGACGGGTGAGATCGCGGAGGCCATCAACCGCGACTTCGGCTCCTACGACGAGTTCAAGAGGCAGTTCTCCGACGCCGCCGCCACGCAGTTCGGCTCTGGCTGGGCGTGGCTGGTGAAGGACGGCAGCAAGCTGGCCATCATGAAGACGTCCAACGCGGACCTGCCGATGAAGCACGGCAAGAAGGCGCTGCTCACCATCGACGTCTGGGAGCACGCCTACTACATCGACTACCGCAACGCGCGCCCCAAGTTCATCGAGACCTTCATCACCAGCCTCGTGAACTGGGACTTCGTGAACGCGAACTTCAAGTAGTCGCTGTTGAAGCAACGGGAACCGCGCGGCCCGGCTCGGCACGGTCCGGAGCGGCGCGGTTCTCCGTGGCAGGGTGGGTTTTCACGACAGGGTGTTTGGCATTAGTCTCGCGGCGAACCACGCCGGGGGGCGGTCGTGAAAATCCAGGACACCGCAGTGCCTGCCGGGGCTGAGAGAAAGCCCGCGCGCGATGGGCATTCGGAAGAGGCTGCTCGGACCTGCATCGAATGCCTTGTCGAGCAGGAGCTTCAGCCCGCTCCTGAACCCGGGAGGAGCCGCATCGGGTTGGCCCTCTCCGGAGGCGGCATCCGCAGCGCCACCTTCAACCTGGGACTGCTGCAAGGCCTGCATGACCTGGGCATCCTGGGCTGCTTCGACTATCTCGCCACCGTCTCTGGAGGGGGCTACGTCGGCGGCTTCTGGAGTGCCTGGCGCAGCCGCGCGGAGGACCCCAACGCCCGCGCTGCCCTGTTCCCACGGCAGGAGGACAGCAAGTCGCCAGAGCCGGGGGCCATCCGCCGGCTGCGGGAATTCAGCAACTTCCTGAGCCCCCGGCTGGGATTGCTGAGCGTGGACACGGGCCGGCTCGTCACCGCCGTGCTTGCAGCTGTCATTCCCTCGCTCCTGACGGTCCTGTCGCTGATCCTCCTGACGATCGCCGCCTGGGGAACGCTGTCCTGGCTCCTCCTGGGTCCTCCCTCGGCCAACGCCATTCCATGGCTTTCGCTGTCCACGCTGTGCGTGCTCTCCGCTGGCGTGCTGTCCGGCCTGGAGTGGATCTGGCGGCTGCACGAGACGGGGGTCCGGCGCACTCCCTATGTGCTGTCATGCCTGCTCGCCGTGGTGGTGGCGTGCTCGGGGTGGGCCTGCTTCAAGCCCTCGGGCATGGCCGTCTTCACGGCCCCGGGGTGGCAGCTGCCGGCTTTCAAGGGCGCGGCCTGGGGCTCGAAGGTGTATCTGTTCGCACCCGCGCTGGCCTGGCTTGGCACCGTGGCGGTGCTGGTCGTCCTCCGCTGGATGGCCTCACGCGGAGCTCAGCCCGTCGTGCCTCCCACGAAGCACGACCGGGGGATGAACCTCCGGCAACTCACGCTGGCCATGGATCGCGTCATCAGCCGGCTGTTGTTGATGGCCGGCGTCTGGAGCGCCTTCGTGCTCCTGATGTACGTGGCCGGCCTGCTGGCCAGCAACACCCTGCCCAATCCCTTCAAGGCGAAGGATGACCTGGCTCGGGCGACCTACCTCAGCGTGACGGGGTTCCTGTCCGCGCTCTTCGCCAGGGCCGTCAACAGGCTGGCCCAACAGCAGCCCCAGCAGGCCGGCCAGGATGGCCCCCTGCGGGACCGGATGAACCTGCGCATGGTCCGGATCCTGGCTCCGGTGGTGGTCTTCCTGCTCATGGCGGGTTGCGGCGCGGTGCTCTCGGCGATGCCGGCGGACCATCATCACCGGGTGATCTTCGGTGCCGCCGGGATGCTGCTGTTCTCGCTGCTGCTCTTCGCGCCCAACCAGGTGGGGCTCCACTCCTTCTATCGCTCACGGATCGTTCGGGCCTTCCTGGGCGCTTCTTGGATCCGGGGAGCGCAGACCGGCCAGCGCCTCACGGAGGAGCAGGACGACGACGACCTGCCTCTGGACGCACTCGGCAAGGTCCAGCGTCCCTTCCACCTCATCTGCTGCGCGGCCAATGACCTGAACCCGAGCAACCCCATTGGCAGCCTCCACCGCTGGGCGGACAGCGCCGTGCTGTCAGGCGTGGCCTTCTCCGTGGGGAAGACGTGGGCCCCCTGGGGCGAGGAAAAGGCGCCATCGCTGGGGTCCGCGCTGACGGCCTCCGGCGCGGCACTGAACGCCCACATGGGAGCGATGTCGCGGCGGCTGGGGCCGGCGGTGACCTTCCTGCTCACCACGCTCAACGTCCGGCTGGGCCTGTGGTTGGCCCGCCCTCGGCCGCCAGATAGCTCCGGAGCACCGCTGTGGAGGAAGGTCCTGGTGGGATGGCCCTTCGTGCAGGAGCTGGTCGGCGCGTCGCGTTCAGAGGGGCAGGAGGTGCTCCTGTCGGACGGCGGCCACTTCGAGAACCTCGGGCTCTATGAGCTGATCCGCCGGCGCTGCCGCTACATCGTCGTCTCCGACTGCGGCATGGATCCGACGGTGGCCTTCGAGGACTTTGGCAACGCGGTCCGGCGCGTGCGCGAGGACTTCGGCGTCCAGATCGAGATCGACCTGTCACCCCTGCGGCCCGGCGCGGGGGGCTGCGCACGTCAGCCGATGGTCGCGGGCGACCTGCGCTATCCGGACGGGACGTCAGGTGTGCTGCTGCTCTTCAAGCCCTCGCTGGTCGGCACCGAGCCTCCCGACATCACCCAATACAAGACGGCCAATCCGGCCTTCCCACATGACACCACGATCAACCAGTTCTACGACGAGGCGCAGTGGGAGTCGTATCGCCGGCTCGGTGCCCACGCGGCGTTCTCCGCGTTCCAGATCCTGGGCGCGGAGGAACTCGTCCGGGAGATGCCGGAGACGAAGGTGGATGTCTCGCCCTGGGCACCCGAGCTGTTCGCCCGGGCCCGGAGGGAGTGGCTGCCGCTCCCCTCGGGCTTCGACTCCCGGCTGGAACGCAACGCCAAGCGCATGTTGGAGGTCGAGGAGATGTTGCAGCAGCCGGGATGCGACGGCCTGAGGGCGGAGGTGTTCAAGGAGCTTGTGCCCTTGGAGCAAGCCCTTCCCACCCCACCCGTGAATCACGGGGCGGCCCTGCCCGTGCTCCGTCAGGCCCTCCGGCTGATGGAGGAGTTGTTCGTCTCCGAGGACCTGGCGCGGCACTACAACCATCCCCTGTACCTGGGCGTGCTCAACTACTTCTCACGGTGGGCCTACGCGCCGCTGTTCCGGATGTGGTGGCCCGTCCTCCAGACGCTCCATCCCCGGCAGTTCGCGCGCTTCATGGAGAGCCGCTTCGGCCTGCCCTCGGGAATGGCGTTGTCGGAGGCAGGCGCGGAGCGGATCAGTCATGGCGGAGACGGCTTCGCGAAGCATTGCTGGGACCTGGATGCCGGACATCGCCAGGCCGAGGTGGGCGGCGCCAGACATCTGCTCTCCTATGAGTTGGATCTCCGCTACGGAAACACCCCATGCAGCACGCTCCAGGTCGCCCAGGTCGTCGTGAAAAAGGAGGGCCCGCGGCTCAGCTGGGATGCGTGCGATTTCTACGTCCCGCCAGGCCTCTGGGGGGTGGGCCTGGGCGAGCGGTTCCTGCGAAAGCTCCTCGTGAACAGCGCCACGCTGTTCACGGAGCCGGTGACGTCCTTCCGGGTGCGCATCTGTACGAAGAGGGGGGCCTCGGCGGCGGCCCGGAAGGCGTCCGCGGACGAAGCCCAGCTCTACCTCGCCGCTGGGTTCCGTGAGGTCTCGACGGCAAAGGTGGTCGACGCGAAGGCCGCACCGGCGGACGAGGAGCTCCAGGTCTTGCTCGAATGGAGTCCCGAACTCCAGCCGGCCGAGGTCCCACTCCAGCAGGCGGCGTGAAGCCAGGGCCCGTCAGGGGGCGCGGGACGCCGGGCCGGGGCGCGCTCCGGCGAGCCCCTCCACGATGAACAGCCGCGAGAGCGCCTCGTTGTAGCTGTACGCATAGGTGCTCCCGTCCGCGGAGAGCGCCAGCGTCATCACCGAGATGAGCCCCGGCGGGGTTCCTCGCGCGGGAATGGTCAGGTGCGGCGTGCTCGCGCCGGTCTTCACGTCGACGCGTGACACCTGGACGGGGAGGGAGACGCTGCGCAGGTAGAGGGCCGCGCCGCTCGCGTCCCAGCCCACCACCCACTGATCCGTGAACTGGCCGGGGACCGTTCCCTGCGCCTCACCCGTCGCGGAGAACAGGCGAAGGCTTCCCGCCGCGTCCACCGCCGCGAGCCGTGCGCCGTCCGGGGAGATGGCCGTGTCGAACCCCGTGCCTTCCGCCGTGATGGGGCGGGGTGCACCGGCGCCGGGTTCGAACACCCACAGGCGGGCGGGACGTCCCTCTTCGTGCGCGCGCAGCAGCAACCGCTTCCCGTCAGGGAACCAGCGCGCCGACAGCACCGTGGCGACCGGAGCGAGCGACAGGGGACGCGGCTCCCCCGCGCCCGTGGGCAGCAGCAGGAACTCCATCGGCTCGCCGTAGCGCACCGTCAGCACCTGCTTGCCGTCCGGGGACAGCGCCATGGGAATGCCGTCGCCCAGCCGGACCGGTGGGGCGCCGTCGGTGGTGCGCAGATAGGCTCCGTAGGTGGGGCCTTCCACCTCCGCACCCTCCGCGAAGATCAGCGTCCGGCCGTCGCGGGACAGGCCGGTCATGAACGACGAGTCCGACCACGCCAGGTCCCGCTCCGCCCCCGCGTCCCCGAACGCCAGCCCCGTGCGGATCACCGGATGATCCACCAGGACCGCGCCCTCGTGGGAGATGTCATGCAACACCATCCGTCCGGCGATCCGATCCACCGGCCGCAGCGTGCCGCGCAGGTCGACCGCGAACAGCTCGGAGTCCGCCCCCGTGCGCGAGGCGGTGAACCACACCTCGCGTCCGTCCGGAGCCCACGCCAGCCCCCGGGTGCTCGCCCAGTCCGCGGAGAGCTCACGGGGCGGACCGTCCTTCTCCAGCACCCAGACCCCGCCCCGGTCGTCCTTCGGATGCGCGTGGAACAGGAACGCGATCCGCGCCCCGTCAGGGGAGACGCGCGCGTGGCTGATCCACCCCTGGGACTCGAAGCGCACCGTGCCGGGCGGCTGCTCCAGCCGGAAGGTGTCGCCCACGCGGCGCACCACCGCGAGCGGTCCGTCGCCGCTCCCCCAGTCCGCCTCCAGGACGCCGTCGAGCACGGCCCTGGGCGCGCCACCGGCCAGCGGCATCAAGCCCAACGTCCCGCTGCCATGGTCCGCGTCGAAGAACCGGGGCTCGAGCAACACCGCCAGCTCTCCGCGCGACGACGCGGCCAGCACGTCCGCGTGTTGCCCCAGCGGCTGGGACAGCGGACGTTCCGTGCGCGCGCTGTAGAGCTCCGCGCGTCCTCCCTCCCACGCCGCGCCATAGAGCAACGTGTGCCCATCCGCGGAGAACCGTGCGTTGAGCACGTGGCCCCGGCGGAACGTGACGGGACGGTACGTCGGGCGGGACGCCTGCACTGTTTGAGTTACCGGGGCCGCCTGCCTGTCGCCGAACGCCAGGAACCCGATGGCCACGCACAGCGGCACGGCCGCCGCGACCGCGAACAGGGCAGGGCGAGGCAATGTGCGGCGCCGCACGGCGAGGGGCGAGCCGCGAGCCGCGATGGACTCCAGGGCGAAGGCCAGGTCCTGCGCGGACTGGAACCGGTCGCCCGGCGCCTTCGCCAGACAGCGGGCAATCACCATCCCCAGTTCCCCCGGCAGCACGGCTGGCTCATCGCGGAGCGCGGCGCTCATCCGCTCCACGGGGCTGTCACCGCCAAAGGGCGCACGGCCGCTCACGGCCTCATGGAGCACCGCACCCAGCGAGAACACGTCCGCGCGGGCATCCACGCCCTGACCGCGGATCTGCTCCGGCGCCATGTACCCGGCGGTGCCCACCACCGCGCCGCTCTGGGTCAGCGCGGCGTCCTCGATGCGCTCGGTGAGCCGCGCCAGTCCGAAGTCGAGGATCCGCGCGCCGCCGCTCTCACAGAGGAAGATGTTCGCGGGCTTGAGGTCGCGGTGGATGACGCCACGAGCGTGCGCGGCCGCGAGCCCCTGTGACAACTGGATGCCCAGCCGCAGCGCCTGCTCCAATGGCATGGGACCGCGCATCAGCTGCGTCCGAAGGGTGACGCCCTCCAGCCACTCGGTGACGAGGTACGGCACGTCCTCGTGGGTCCCCACATCGAACAGGGTGAGCAGGTGCGGATGGGACAGCGCTCCCGCCGCGCGAGCCTCCTGCCGGAAGCGGCCCAGGCGCTCCGGGTCCTGGGCGAACCGAGGCGGGAGCACCTTCAGCGCTACGTCCCGTCCCAGCCGGCCATCCCGCGCCCGGTAGACGTCACCCATCGCGCCACTGCCGGCATGGCCAACGATGACGTACGGCCCCACCTGTTCCCCTGGAGCGAACGCGCGGGGAGGAGGGACCGCCTCCACGAGCCGGCCCTCCGCATGCCACGTCGCCGCGACGGCCGCGAGCAGCGGGCCGCACGAGTCACAGCGTGAGAGATGGGCCTCGGCGAAGGCGCGCTGCTCGGAGGGCAGCCGGTCCTCCACGAAGGCGAGAATCGTTTCCTCGGAAGGACATCCCGTCATGGTGGACGAGACTCTAACAAGCGGTTGGAGAGGGCTGCGCGGAGGGCGGCCTGGCGCGTGACGTTCAGCGTTCGGCTTCCATGCGCGCCTTCTCGTTGACGATGATCTGGCGCACGTGGTCGCGCAGGGCGTGTACGTCTCCGGCGAAGCCCGCCGGGTCGATGGGCTCCAGCACGCGCACCCGGGCGTGGACCGCCTGCTGGATGACGAGCCCGTGCTTCGGCATGGTCCGCGCGGTGCCGGTGAGGACCACGGGGATGATGGGACAGCGCTGCTGGATGGACAGCGTGAAGGCGCCGTCCTTGAAGGCCTTCACCTCGCCGTCATGGGAGCGGGTGCCTTCGGGAAACATCAGGATGGGCACACCGCGAGACAGCCAGCGCTCACAGCCGGCCATCATCTGGATGATGCTCGCGCGGTCTCCGCGGATGAGCGGCACGTAGCGGTTGAGGTGCATGTTCCAGCCAATGAGCGGCAGCTTGAAGTTCTCCGCCTTGGAGACCCACTTGAACGGCCGGTAGAGGCCGAAGAGGACCAGGATGTCCCCCAGCGACTCGTGGTTGGCCACCAGCACCGCCGCGCCCTTCCAGGGCAGGCGTTCGCGGCCCTCCACCCGCAGGTGCCACATCGGGTTCACGTAGAAATACAGCTGCGCCCAGAAGCACGAGTACAGGTGAAGCACGCGCCCATTCGCGTCGAACGGGCGGGTGAGCGCCCACAGCAGGACTGCTCCAAGGAACAGCACCGCGCTGGACAGCGCGAGGAAGGTCCAGAACGCGATCGAGAGGAGGATTCGGATAATCCCCACTGTGTCATGGATGCAGGGAACTCCCTACCGGCACCGGCCGGACGCATGCGCGCTCAGGGCAGGAGCGGGGGCACCACCACCCGGTACATGCGGAAGGGCAGGGACGGAGTCCCCGGCGCGCCGAAGAGGAATCCCATCTGCGATTCCAGCACCCACGCGCCGTCCTCGGTGAGCGCGGCGGCGGTCGGCTCGCCGAATCCGTTGGCGAGCACCTCCTTCGCACCGGCGCCTTCCCCGAGCACCACCATGGAGGCCTGGCCCGCCGTGTTCTCCACCACGAGCAGCCGCTGCGAATCCACCCACTCCAGCCCATCCGGCGTCTCCAGCGCCGGTGTCACCGGGATGATCACCGGCGCCGCCGCGCTCCCATCCGGTTGGATGTCGATGGAGAACAACGTGCCCGAGTCGCTCTTCACGACGTAGAGCCTGCCCGCGCCGTCGTAGGCGATGCCATTGAGCGTGAAGGCCCCTGGCTCCGTGGGCGCGAACGCGTCATCCGCGGCCCACGTCGTGGGCGCCGTCCCACCGGCCGCCAGCCGGACCACGGTGTTCGCGAACGAGTCCGTCGCGTACACGTTGCCCGCGGCGTCGACGGTCACGTCGTTGCAGAAGCCACTCGCACCGGGCATGGGATGGCTGGCCTTCGGCGCGCCCGTGGAAAGGACATACGCGGCGAGGTGCGAGGGCTGGGCGGGAGGAAGTGTGTCGTCGTAGGTGCAGGCCCAGAGCGTGTCGCGCGCTTCGTCCACCGCGAGCCCGTAGACGCCGAAGGCGGGACGGCCCGGGACGAAGACCTCGGCACCCAACGCTCCCGGCCGGGCGCGGGCGATGGCGCCCGTACCCAGGCTGCCCACATAGAGCGTGCCGTCCTTCGAGGACGCCATGCCCTCGGGATAGAAGTCCTCGCCGGGCAGCTGCACTTCCGTCAGGGCGGAGCCGGGGGCCTCCGGGAAGGGCTCACACGCGGAGACAGCGGCGGTGAGGGTGACGACGGACAGCCAGGGATGGATGCGCATGGGGTTTTCCTCGGTGAGGCCCGGAAGGGGCCCTTCGACGCCCTGACACCGGCCGGAAAAACCCTTGCAGCGAAAGTTCAGCCCCCCGGGCCCAGCAGGCGCGTGAGGCTGAGGTCCACCTGGCTCACGACCAGCGCCGCGATGCTGTCCACCGACGACGCGCCCACCCCCAGGCGTTCGCAGAGCTGCCGCGTCGTGGTCTCCGCCACCTGTTCACGGGCGCGGCTGAGCCAGCGCGAAACCGTGGACAGGTGCACTCGGTAGAGCGCCGCGATGGCCTCCAGGGACAGCGCCTCCACGTGATAGAGGCGCATCAGGGTGCGATCCCTGTCGGACAGCTGGCCCAACGCCGCGCGCACGGCCTCCGTGAAGGCCTCGCGGTACCGCGAGCGCAGGTGTTCGAGCTCCGGCCCCAGCTGCTCACCGAACGCGGACTCGACGGAGTCCTGCGCCGCGGTGTCCGCCCGCGCCTCGGAGCGCTTGAGGTTGAGCGCGATGCGCAGCGCCGCCACGCGCACCCAGCCACCCAGCGCGCCGCTGCCGGTGAACTCCGCGATCTTCGGCTCGGAGCCCGGCGCGGCCGTGAACAGTTTCTCGCGGAGCAGCTGCCGCACCTCCGCCACGAACGCGGGCGAGCGGTCCACTCCGGACACGAACGCACCGACGTCGCGGAGGTAGCCATCCTCGAAGAGCTGGAGCGCGGCGCGGTCGTGCCGCAGGCACCCGAAGGCCAGGTACAGCTCGGAGAAGGCAGGCGCGTCCCCCGCGAGCGCCTCCAGGAGCGCTGTCGGAGACGTCAGCCGCTCCGCGACGAACGCGACGAAGGGCTCCAGCACCACCACCAGCCCGGGCCAGCGGGACCGTGCGCGGTCGACCGAGGCGAGGAGCAGGCCCTCCAGCCGCGTGGGCTCCGGAAGCGAAGCCGACGCGCAGCCAGAGGCCGCGAGGAAGGCGGAGGCCAGTGGGGTGGGGGCAGGGGACACGCCCGGAACGCTACCACCCTCATCCCGAGGAAGAAGGAGCCCGGGGCCAACGCGCCCGAGGCTCCCCGAAATCACGCCTGGGGTGACAGGGCCTTCGTGATGGCGCCCTCGAGGCGGCTCTTGGGCACCGCGCCGACGATCTGCTCGACGATCTTGCCGCCCTTGAACACCAGCAGGGTCGGCAGCGAACGGATGCCGTACTCCTGCGACGTGTCCTGGTTGGCGTCGACGTCGACCTTGGCGACCTTCATCTGGCCCTTGTAGCGCGACGCCAGCTCCGCGACGGCGGGCGCGATGGCTCGGCACGGAGCGCACCAGGCGGCCGTGAAGTCCACCAGCACGGGGACATCCGACTCCAAGACTTCCTTCTTGAAATTGGCATCCCCAAGTTCGAGTACGTCATTGCCCGCCATGTTTCCTCCTGGAACCTTGCGCTCGAGCCCCCGTGGGGGCGGCGATCAGCCTGATCCGCAACCTAAGGGGCAGGCGGCCAAAAAGCACGGTTTTGGAGGCTCACCCCAGGCACCAATGTCGGAGAGTGGAAGACGGCCCCCTCCGGGTCTCAGTCCACGCCCCTGAGAGGTCTCACGGCTCCTGGAGGGATGCCTCCAGGACGCGAGCATTCTCCGCGCACGCAGCGCTCACGGCCTGTGCATCACCGGGCAGCACCACCTCCAACACCTCCAGCCGGTAGTCGCGATCCGCGAGCAGCAGGTCGGTGATGAAGTTGTTCGGGAGCTCCGGGAAGTGGAGCGGGTTGGGAGAAGCGTACAGCTCGATCCACGTGCTCCAGATCTCCTCCGGGAACGCAGTCCCCAGGTGGTCGTTCTGGCGGAAGTACGTCTCCAGCCGGGCCAGCTTGAGGAGGTAGTCCCCGAAGAACGTCTCAGCAGACAGGACACGTCCCTGGCCGTACCGGGTCCAGGCCCGCTCGAAGTTCGCCAGCACCGCCGCCTCGTCGTAGTCGCGCACGTATTCGTAATAGGGCCGGGCGAACGCGAACCCGGCGGGGACGGCGTCCAGGTTGTCGAGCGAAGCAGCCCCACCGCTGACCCGCGCGAGCTGGCTGTTGACGGCGGACTGCAGCCCCCGCCAGATCATGAGCTCGCCGGTGTCCGCCTCGAAGAGCCCCGACGTGCTCTCGGAGAGCCAGGCCTTCAAGCTGTAGGCGCTGACATAGCTTTGATAGATGCGATAGCCGGAGCCCGCCGGAAGCTGTTCGACGGTGAAGACATGGTCCTCCGTGCCGGTATGGCGCACGTGGTAGACGGTCGTCGCGTCGCGCCCCGCACGGGCCTGGAAGAACCCGGCGAGCTCATCGCCGTGCACGACCGTGTAACCGGCCCGCGAACCGTCGATGCCGTCGTCATGTCTGTATTCAGGGTACTGCCGCTCCAGGCCCTCGAAGACCTCCGTGACCCAGGCGCGGGTCAATCCGCAGGCGAACGCGGTCCCGTCCTCCCGTGACGCCCTCATCGCGGTGACGAACCGCTCCGCATCTGGAGCTTCCCGCGCGGCTTGCGACTTGTGGTCTGCCCGGGAAGCAAGCTGCCGATCATGCGCCGACAGCACCCGGATGCGCTCATGGCAGGAGACGAGCTCCGACGCCTGCGGAGACGGTTCGTTGGAGTTCCCACAGGCGGCCAGCGCCAACGCGGTCGCGGCGGCGCACCAGGGACGGAGGGACATGATTCGGGGCATGGGGGCTTGCTCCTGACCGCCCACATTGCTGGTGGCCCCCCGGAGTTCCGCGGGAGAGAATGGCGGCGCGGTTCACTTCCCCGAGGACTCTGCCATGCGCGTCATCAACTTCAATCCCGGCCCCGCCGGTCTCCCCGCGGCAGCGCTGGAGCGGGCCCAGGCCGAGCTGCTCGACTTCCAGGGGACGGGCATGTCGATCATCGAGCACAGCCACCGGGGCAAGGCGTTCGAGGCCGTCCACAACGAGGCCATCGCCCTCATCCAGGAGCTGCTGGCCGTCCCGGACACCCACCAGATCCTCTTCCTCCAGGGCGGCGCCTCGCAGCAGTTCGCGCAGGTGCCCATGAACTACCTCACCCAGGACGCCTCCGCGGACTACCTGGTGACGGGCGGCTGGAGTGA
Source organism: Corallococcus carmarthensis (assembly GCF_003611695.1). GTDB lineage: Bacteria > Myxococcota > Myxococcia > Myxococcales > Myxococcaceae > Corallococcus > Corallococcus carmarthensis. Next base: position 52,208 of record NZ_RAWE01000004.1, read on the forward strand.
GAAGGCGGTGGACGAGGCGCGCTTCTACGGCACGCCGCGCATCGCCGCGAACACCCTCGACAAGGACAAGCGCTTCACGCGCGTGCCCACCCAGGCCGAGCTCCAACTGGACCCGAAGGCCACCTACGTCCACATGACGAGCAACAACACGCTCTTCGGCACGCAGTGGCACACGTTCCCGGACGTGGGCCGGGTGCCGCTGGTGGCGGACATGAGCTCCGACATCCTGTGGAAGCCCATCGACGTGAGCCGCTTCGCGCTCATCTACGCGGGCGCGCAGAAGAACATCGGACCGTCGGGCATCGTCGTCGTGCTGGTGGACAAGGAGTTCATGGCGCGGGGCCGCAAGGACATCCCGAAGATCTTCCGCTACACGACCTACGCGGAGAACAACTCGCTCTACAACACGCCGTCCACCTTCTCCATCTACCTCTGCCGCAACGTGCTGTCGTGGATCAAGGGCGTGGGTGGCCTGAAGCAGGTGGAGGCGTGGAACCGGGAGAAGGGTGACCTGCTGTACGCCGCCCTCGACCGCAACGCGGGCTTCTACCGGGCTCCCGTGGAGAAGGCGTCGCGCTCGTACATGAACGTCGTGTTCCGCCTGCCGGACGAAAAGAAGGAAGAGGCCTTCGTGGCGGAGGCGGCCAAGGCCGGCATGGTTGGAATGAAGGGCCACCGCATCACGGGCGGCATCCGCGTGTCTTTGTACAACGCGGTGACCGTGGACCACGTGAAGACGCTGGTCTCCTTCATGGATGACTTCGTGAAGAAGCACGGGTAGCACCCCGCGCCGCCAAAAGGCTTTGCGCCCGGAGTGTGATTCCTGAAACACTTCACACTCCGTGGGGGTTTACTTGAACCGCAACTTTTGGCTGCTGACGCTGTGCCAGTGCTTCTTCATGTTGAACAACATCACGTTCACGTTCGTGAACGGGTTGGTGGGCCTGGCATTGGCGCCCGTCCCCTGGATGGCCACGCTTCCGGTGACGGGCTACGTCGTGGGCAGCGCGCTCGCCACCACGCTCGTGGCCCGCAGCCAGCGCGCCTGGGGGCGCAAGCGCTCCTTCCAGCTGGGGCTGCTGGTGGGCATCGCCTCCTCCGGCCTGTGTGCCTTCGCCGCGGCGACGGGCCGGTTCTGGCTGCTGGTGCTCGCCACGATGCTGGCCGGCTACTACAACGCGAACGCCGCGCTGTACCGCTTCGTGGCCATGGAGCTCGTCGGCCCCGCCTATAAAGAGCGCTCCATCTCCTGGGTGCTGGCGGGCGGCATCCTGGGCGCGGTGACCGGCCCCAACCTGGCCCGCTACACCAAGGACCTGCTGGGCACGCCGTTCACGGGCGCGTACGCGATGCTGGTCGCCTTCGCCCTGGTGGCGCTGGCGGTGATGAGCTTCATCTCGTTCCCGGCGCTGCCCCGGCCCGACCCCGCGCGTCCTGGGCGCTCGCTGCGGGAGATTGCCCGCCAGCCGGTGTTCGTCGTGGCCGTGGCCGCCTCGGCGTTGGGCTACGGCGTGATGAACCTGCTGATGTCCGCCACGCCCATCGCCATGACGCAGATGCATCACTCGTTCGACCACGCCGCGCTGGTCATCGAGTGGCACGTCCTGGCCATGTTCACGCCCAGCTTCTTCACCGGCCAGCTCATCAAGCGCTTCGGCGTGTTGAGGGTCATGTGGGTGGGCCTGGCGGCCAACCTCGCCTGCATCGTCATCGCGCTGTCGGGCGTCGCCGTGATGCAGTTCCTGGTGGCCCTGGTGCTGCTGGGCGTGGGCTGGAACTTCCTCTTCATCGGCGGCACCACGCTCTTCACCGAAGCCTACCGGGCGGAGGAGAAGACCACCGTGCAGTCCACGATGGACTTCTGCATCTACTCCACCATGGCCATCACGTCCTTCGCGTCGGGCGCGCTGATCACCACGCGGGGTTGGGAGTACCTGAACTGGGGCTCGCTGGTGCCCATGGGCGCGCTGGCCGTGGCCCTCGTCTACCTGGCCGTCCAACGGCGCACGGCGTCACTCGCCGCGTGATGCGCTGATCCGCCGTGGGACCTCACATGCCGCCGCCGTGCATGAGACGTATTGGGTTGGATGGCTTTTCTCTTCGGTCACGCTTTGCGTCATTTCGTGACAAGCCGCGCCGTGGTTGAGTCCTTGACTCGCCGTGAATGAGTCGACTACATAACACCCTCGGAAAGCGCTGAGAGCGCCGGAAGAGGGGGAAGACTGGATTCTTCAAGCCACATCGCGGGGCAGCTCATGCCCCATGTGAACCGTGTCATCGGACGGATTCCGGAGTGGAAGGGGACTTTCCTCTTCTACGAGGGCGGGCGTCCGGTGGTTCGCCGTGCGGCGGAGCTCCAGTCCGACCTCCGGAAGGCTGTCACCCTGTTGCGGCGCGAGGGTCTACAACGCGGCGACCGCATCGGGATTGTCGGCGCCAACAGCTACGCGTGGATCCTGCTCGACCTGGCATGTCTGGCTTGTGGTTTCGTATCTGTTGGGTTTGATCCCATCCATCACCGGTGGAAGGAACTCCAGTCGGAGCTGGGATTGCGCCGGACGTATGAGATTCCGGACGGCGCCACCCCCTGGCAGGTCTTGGGCGCGCCTCCGGAAGACGCGGACGACGCGGGACTGCTCCAGGGGCACGCGTTCGGTCCCGATGACATCATCGGGATGAAGTTCACGTCGGGCTCGACGGGTGAGACCAAGGCCATCGAGCTGAAGCGCAAGAGCGTGGATGACACGCTGACCAACGTGCAGGGCATGTTTCACCACGGCCCGGGTGACAAGTTCCTGCTCTTCCTGCCGCTGTACCTCAACCAGCAGCGGTTCTGGATCTACTCGTCGCTCCTCTTCGACCATGACGCCGTGGTGGTGCAGTACCGGCTTGCGGTGATGGCGCTCCGCCGGGAGCGGCCCACCGTCGTCATGGGCGTGCCGGAGTTCTTCACCAGCCTCATCAAGGGGTTCGACCCCGCGGTCCCGGAGCAGAAGGAGCGCTTCCGCGAGCTGATGGGCGGCAACATCCGCTACCTGTGGACGGGCTCGGCGCCCATCAGCCTGTCGACGCTGAAGGCCTACGAAGCCATGGGCATGCCGCTCTTCCAGGGCTACGGCATGAACGAGACCTGCATCATCTCCAAGAACCACCCGGGCCAGGACCGGCTTGGGAGCGTGGGGAAGGTCGTGCCGAGCAAGAGCGTCCGGTTCGACGACGAAGGCCAGATCCTCGTGAAGAGCACCCACGAGGTGAACGTGCGCTACGCCAACGTCCCGGCCGACGTGAGCGCCCTGACGTTCCGCCCGGACGGGTACGTGGCGACGGGCGACCTGGGCCACCTGGACGCGGACGGCTACCTGTACGTGACGGGCCGCGTGAAGGACATCGTCGTGCTGTCCAGCGGCCGCAAGGTCAGCCCCATCCCGCTGGAGAACCGGCTCGAGGAAGCCGCGTGCATCGACAAGGCGGTCGTCTTCGGCAGCGGGCAGAGCCACCTCGCGGCGGTCATCTCCGCCGTCCCCGGCACCGCGCACGGCGACGTCGAAGCGGTCGTCGCTGGAGTGAATGCGCGGCTCCCGGAGGACGAACGGATCCGCAAGTTCCTCCTCGCCCCCGAACCGCTCACCCGTGAGAACGGCCTGCTCACGTCGCAGTTCAAGGTCCGCAGGAACGCCGTCTGGGCCCGGTACGAGCGCGAGCTCCTCGCGCTCTACGGCGCCTGAGCGCTCCCCACCGTCATCCCCACCCTCGACGCCGAACGGTCTCCATCCATGGACAACGTGGTTCAGGAAGTCACCCGTCAACTCAACCAGGTCGCGGCGGGAGCGACCTTCGGGCAGGAGACGGACTTGAGGAACGTGCTGGGCCTGTCGTCGCTGGCCCTCGTCTCCCTGCTCACGCAGCTGTGCGAGAGCTTCAACGTCGACATGCTGACCCTCACGGACGCGGACCTGGCGAAGCTCGACACGGTCGGGGACCTGGTCAGCCTCTTCACCCGCGTGCGGGGGAACTAGGGCCATGAGCGCGTTCTTCGCGGACCGGAACGTCGTCCTGGAGGACGAGCGCGTGCGCCTGCGGCCCCTGGTCGCGGCGGACGTCGACGCGCTCGCGGAGGTCGCGTTCGATCCCGCCATCTGGAAGTTCTTCGTCGCCTCCATCCAGACCCGCGACGACCTCCAGCGCTTCGTGGACGAAGGCGTGGAGTCCACCCGCGCCGGCACCGCGCTGGCCTTCACCGTGGTGGACAAGGCGTCGGGCGCCGTCGTGGGCAGCACGCGGTTCGGCAACCTGTCCGCCCGCGACCAGCGCGTCGAGGTGGGCTGGACCTGGCTCGGGCGGAAGTTCCAGGGCACGGGCACCAACACCCGCTGCAAGCAGCTGCTGATGGCGTACGCCTTCGAACAGCAGGGCGTGCAGCGCACGGAGTTCAAGACGGACGTCCTGAACCAGCCGGCGCGCCGCGCGCTGCTGAAGGTCGGCTGCACGGAAGAGGGCGTCCTGCGCTCGCACACGCTCATGCCCGGCGGGCGGCGGCGGGACACCATCTACTACTCGGTCCTCGCGGGCGAGTGGCCGGGGGTGAAGCAGCGCCTGAGCGACCTCATCAAGACCGGAGGCGGCGGACCATGTTGACGCCCCTTCGTGAGGTGACCGTGTCGGGGGATGCCCTGACGCGGGGCGCGCAGCATGGTGAGGCGCTGCGCAAGGAGATCCAGGACTTCGTGCGGGACGACTTCGCTCGCGTGAACCGGATCCGCCATGCGCCGCTCTCAGCGGCCCGGATCTGGCGCATCGTCGACGAGCACCGCCAGGTCCTGGAAGCGGAGGTGCCGGAGCTGGCCCGGGAGGTCCAGGGGCTCGCTCGGGGCGCGGACATCCGCTACGAGGAAGCGCTCCTGCTCCAGCTGCGCCGTGAGCTGATTGGCGCTCCGGCCGGTCCCGCGGGTGGGGACTGCAGCACGCTCGCGGTCCGCGACGCGCAGGGACGGCGGATGGCGCAGACCGTGGACCAGGACGGCCTCATCGCGGACCTGGGCATCGTCCTGCGCATCCTTCCGGAGCACGACGGCGCGCCGGAGGTGTTGATGTTCACCTTCGCGGGCCTGCTGGGCTACCTGGGCCTCAACAGCTTCGGGCTCGGCGTCTCCATCAACCTGCTGACGTCGGACATGGAAGGGCCCGGCGTGCCGCCGTACCTGCTCGTCCGCGAGGCCCTGACACGGCCCGACGCCGCGTCCGCCGTGGACCGGCTGGGGGCGCTGCGCCGCGCGAGCGCCCGGGCGCTCACGCTCTTCGACGCGCAGGGCGTCACCTGCTGCGAGTTCACTCCCAGCCGCCTCCGCGTGTGGCAGGCCCACTCCTTCCTGCGGACGAACCACTTCCTCCACGAAGAGCTGGTGCCGCACGACCGGCTCAACATCTTCAGCCGGAACGGCTCCCGCAAGCGCCTGGAGCTGCTCAAGGCGGGGCTGCCGGCCGCGGTGGATGACGCGTCCACCTTCACGCTGCTGTCGGACCACTCGCTGTTTCCCACCGGGCTGTGCGCGCACGCGGAAGGGGACATCCGGCGTCCGGACACGGTCGCCGCGGTGGTGATGCGTCCGGACGAAGGCGTCCTGTCCGTCGTCAAGGGCAACCCCTGCCGCGCGACTCCGGTGCGGTTCCAGCTGTCGCGCCCACCGGACGCGGCGCGCGTCGCACCCGTCCTGAACGAGGCCGCCTCATGTTAGCCAGCACGCGCGCGGTGAAGGCACCGCCCCATCTGTTCGTCCAGGTGATGCCCACGCCCAATGGGCGGCTCCACCTGGGCCACATGTCGGGCCCCTACCTCAAGGCCGACATCCTGGCGCGGCACCTGCGCCTGCGCGGCGTGGAGGCCCACGTCATCTCCGGCGCGGACTCCTACGAGTCGCACGTCGAGCTCAAGGCCGCGCAGACGGGCAGCACCGAGCACGCGGTCGCCACGCGGTTCCACGGGCTGATTGAACAGGAGCTGGCGGCGCTGCGCATCGACAGCGTCTTCACGGATCCGCTGCGGCCGGACCTGCATGACGAGTACGTGGCGTTCAACCGCCGCACCCTTGATCAGCTCGCCCGGCAGGGTGGGGTGGAGACGCTGCGCGAGAAGGTGGCGTACTCGCCGTCGCTGAACCGGTATGGCGCCGGCTGTTGGATTTCCGGAACCTGTCCGCAGTGTGGCGCGGGCTCCGGCAGCTACTTCTGCGAGGCCTGCGGCGGCCACTACAAGCCGGAGGACCTCCGCGACGCGCGCTGCACCTTCGACGCCACGGACGTGCGGGAGGTGGAGGTCGAGAGCCTCTTCCTGCGGCTGCGCCGGCGCCAGCAGCTGGACGCGCGCATCGAGCGGATGGGCATCCCGCCCGGCTTCCACCAGATCCTCACCCGCTACATCGAGGCGCAGGGGGAGCGGGTCCGCCTGACCAACCCGGGACGGTGGGGCATGCCGTACGGGCCCGGTGACGGCGTCATCTTCACGTACACGACCGGGCTGCTCTCCTTCTCGCTGTTCTGCGCGGAGCTCTTCAAGCGCGCGCACGGCCTGGAGAAGCACCCCTTCGCGCCGGACTCCGACTACGTGACCGTCGCCACGTTCGGCATCGACAACACGGTCGCGTACCTCGCGGGCGTGCTGGGCGCGGCGGTGGAGTGGGACGACATCAAGCCGTACGACTACTTCCTGACCAACCACTTCTACAACCTGGAGGGGCGGAAGTTCTCCACCAGCCGCAACCACCTGGTGTGCGCGCGCGACCTGGTCACCGGCTCCGGCGTCTCCCCGGATGCGATCCGCTACTTCCTGGGCAAGGTGAACCCGGAGGCGGGGCCGAAGGACTTCATCGTCTCGGAGTTCGTGGACGTGAACAATCGCGTCCTCGCCGGCGGTCTGGAGGCCCTGCTGTCGCGCGCTTTCGCCCACGTGCGCACCGGGGCCGTGGACGCGCCGTCGGACAACCTGATGCGGGAGCTGGACCGCGTCCTGGAGGAACAGGCTTCCCACCTGCGCCTGCCCACGACGCACCTGGCCCGCGCGGCCGGCTGCATCGACGCCTGGCGGGACGTGGGCGAGCGGCTGGACGCCTCTGACGCCACGGCCGAGTACTGGTGGCTGAAGGGGTTCAGCATGGTCGCTGCCCCGTTCATGCCGGACGTGTCCCAGCGCATCTGGGCGTTGCTGGGCCATGGCGGTGCTCCCCGGTTGGAGTCCTTCACGGAGCGGCCCGTGCTGGAGAGGCCGCCGGTCTGGACGCCCGCCTTCGAATCGGTTTCCGCAGCGGCTGTTGAGCGAAGTGTCCACCGCGAGGCCGCGCGCTCGCCGGGTGGAAAGGGGGCACGCGAATGAAGTCACCAGCGAAGTACGACGCGATTGGCGTCGGCATTGGACCCTTCAACCTGAGCGCGGCCGCGCTCTGTGAGCCGATTCCGTCCCTCTCGACGCTGTTCGTGGACCGCAAGCCGGAGTTCTCCTGGCACCCGGGGCTGCTGCTCTCCGGCGCGACCATCCAGACGTCGCACCTGAAGGACCTGGTCACGCTCGCGGACCCCCGCAACCCGTACGGCTTCCTGTCGTATCTGCACGCCCACGGCCGGATGTACCGCTTCATCACGTCCGACTTCCGGGGCGTCGAGCGCGCGGAGTTCGACGACTACTTCCGGTGGGTCAGCAAGCAGCTGCGCAACCTCCGCTTCGGCATGGACGTGCAGACCGTGGACTTCGACGGCGAGCACTTCATCGTCAACGGGAACCCCGACCTCACGTCCCGGCACCTCATCCTGGGCACGGGCCTGAGCCGATGCGTCCCGGAGTGCGCCGAGCCGCTCCTGGGCAACCGCGTCTTCCACAGCGACACGCTGCTCAACCAGGGGCTCGACTGGAAGGACAAGCGGATCGCCATCATCGGTGGCGGGCAGTCCGGCGCGGAGATCTTCCGCCACCTGCTCTCGGATGATCAGCGCTTCCCGTCGCACCTGTACTGGGTGTCGTCGCGGAGCAACTTCCTGCCGCTGGACGACTCGCCCTTCACCAACGAGCTCTTCACGCCGGGCTACAGCGCGCACTTCTTCGAGCTGCCCCTGGATCAGCGGCTCTTCACCGTGGACAGCCAGAAGCTCGCGAGCGACGGCATCTCCATGAACCTGCTCCAGGACATCTACCGGCGGCTCTACGCGCTGGAGTTCCTGCGGGCGCGCAAGCCGGAGGTCGCGCTCCGGGCCAACAAGCGGATGACCGCCATCTCGAAGTCCGGCGCGGATGAGTACACCGTCACGATGAAGGACTCGCTGCACGGGCGCACGAGCGACGTGACGGTGGACGCCGTCATCCTCTGCACCGGCTACCAGTACCGCATCCCCGCGTTCCTGAAGCCGCTGCTCCCGCGCATCCCGCTCGACAAGGGCGGCTATCTCTACAACCCGGACTTCTCCATCAAGTGGGACGGCCCGGCGACGCACAAGATCTACGTGCAGAACGCGGCCATCAACTCGCGCGGCATCGCGGATCCCAACCTGAGCCTGATGGCCTGGCGCAGCGCGAACATCGTCAACGACCTGGCCGGCCGCCCTGTCTACAAGGTCCACAACTCCAAGGAGCTGCAGCTATGGGTGTAGACGCCAAGCATCCTTCGGCGAGCGTGCCCTTCGAGTCCGCGGACTTCGACGAGGCGGGCCTGCGCGTGGAGAAGGTGGACATGAAGGCGCTGCGCGCCTGCGCGCCCGCGTTCAAGATGTCCCGGTTCACCATCAAGCCCGGTGGGCACTCCGCGCTCGACTGTCACGAGGACCAGGAGCTGTGGTTCATCGCGGCCGGCGAGGGGGAGCTCACCCGTCACGGCGGTGAGGTGACCTCGGTCCGTCCGGGCGACATCATCGAGTTGGGCTCCAACATCAGCCACACGCTGCGCAACACCGGCGAAGGTGAGCTGCGGGTGTTCTCCGTCTGGTGGATGTGATGGATCGCGCCCGGGACCCGTTCGATCTCGTCGTGGTGGGTGCTGGCATCGTCGGCACGCTGGTGGCGTTGCTGGCGAAGCGGCACCACCCGGGCTGGCGCATTGCCTTGGTGGACCGTTCCCTCGCGGGACACGGGGCCACGCTCTACTCGGCGTTCCTGGACGTGCCGCTGGGCTCGACTCCTGTCCGGCGCGCGTTCACCGAGCGCAGCCGGGTCCTCTATCAACAGCTGCGCGCGGAGCTGCCGGACCTGCCGCTGCGCGACCTGCCCGCCGTGTTCCTGACGTCCGAGGCGCGGGTGCAGGAGCGGCTGGACGGCCTGGTGCGCGATGCGACGTCCGCTCCCCGCCGGGTCGACGCCGCCGCGGCGCTGGCGCTGGCGCCTCCGGGCTTCCGTTCGCCCGAAGGGACCGCGGTGTTGGGCGACGTCAGGGCGGCCCGCTGCACGGGGCCCACGCTGGTGACGACGCTGCTGCGGGCCTTCCGCTCGCAACCGGGCAGCGTGTGTCTGGAAGGCGTGGAGGTCGTGCGGGTGTCTCCGGAGGGCGAAGGCACCCAGCGGCTGACGACCCACGACGGACGTGAGCTGAGGGCACGCCGCACGGCGCTGTGCCTGGGGCCGTGGTTGGGCAGCACGCGCGCGGCGTTGGCGGACGTCCCCCGGCATTGGCGGGTGAAGAAGATCACGGCGCTGCATGTCCCCGTGGCGCCGCATCCCGACGCGCCCGTCGTCTACCTGCTCGACGACGAGGCCTTCCTGTTGCCGCAGCCCGAACACGGGCGCTTCCTCTTCAGCTTCCGCTCCGAGCACTGGGACTGCGAGCCCGAGGCGTCGGCGTTGCGCATCGACCCGCCGGACTGGGCCCGCGCGCGCGGCATCCTGGAGCGCTACCTCGACGTGCGCGGCCTGGAGCTGGGAGGCCGCGTGTTCTGCGATGCCTACAGCGCGGACACGGATCCTTCCGTGGAGCCGCTGGCGTCAGTGCCCGGGGCCTTCGCGGTGGGCGGCGGCGCCGGGTCTGGATTCCGGCTGGCGCCCGCGCTCGCGGAGCGGGCGGTCCATGCACTCGAAGCCGGGACGGGAAGGTAGGCGCCCCCGTGGACATCGCATTCACCGCCACGTCTCTTCCTGGAGGATTCCTGATGCCTGGAGCGCACCCGGCGTTCGTGCTGGACGTGGACGGAAGCGTCACGGACACGGAGCTGGCGTCCCTGCTGGACGACGTCTTCGTGAAGGCGGGACACACGAGCCCGCCCGTCGCGGAGCGGCTCTTCGCGCTGGACCGCGTGCGCGCGCGGGGCACGCTCATCACCGCGCGGGAGCCGGGGGCCGGCGTGCTGATCGGGATGGTCATCCTGGTCGCCCCCGGGGCCGCGGCCCGGCAGATTTCGCGGGACGACGAGGCGGAGTTCCACCTGCTCGCCGTTCGTCCGGACGCGCGGGGGCGGGGCATCGGACGCGCGCTGGTGGGCGCGGGCCTCCAGCTCGCGCGCACCCGGGGCTGGTCCCGCCTGGTGCTGTCCACCCAACCCCAGATGGCCGGAGCGCAGGCGCTCTACTCAGAGGCCGGCTTCGAACGCGCGCCGGATCGGGACTGGGGCAAGTACCTCGCCTTCACCCTCCAACTCGAGGCGGCCTGACGCGCCTCTCTTCCTGACCCGCGCGCAGTGGCGCGGTCGAACCTGGAGCTACCGCACATGCGAACGACCTTACGAAACCTCCACACGGAACAAGTCACGAGCGTCCCGGCCGGGGTGGCGTGCGCGTGTTGTTGCCAGCGGGTGTGAGACCTATGAACAAGGACGCTTTCATCAGGACGCTGAGCGAAGCCCTCCAGCAAGAGCCCTCCCAGCTCGACCTGTCGAAGAGCTTCATCGACAACGGTGGTTACTCCCTCGCCGCGGTCCGTTGGATCGATTTGATCTACCCCGCCACGGGGGTGGTCATGAACTTCTTCGACGTGATGGGCACGGAGCCGCTGCAAGCCCTGCTCGACGCGCCGCCGGAAGGAGCCTCCGCCGGTGCGGAAGCGTCCTCCGACGTGGATGAGGGCGTCATATGACGTCCGCCGCCCCAACGCAGGCCCGTGCGACGGGCCCTGAGACCGCGCCCGCGGCCCTCCCGGCCGAGGCCGAAGAGGAGCTGCTGACCGCGGCGACGTACGACCTCGTCGAGGAGCTGAGCGAGGCCGGTGTCGAGCTGAGCGTGAAGGAGGGACGCCTGGCGTTCAAGGCGCCACCGGGGCGGCTCACCGACGCGCTGAAGGAGCGCATCCGCGAGCAGAAGGAAGCGCTGCTCGCGCTCCTGGGGCCTGACGAAGCCGTGCGGGCCCGCGCCCGCACGCTGCCGCTGTCGGAGCTTCAGCAGTCCTACTGGCTGGGCGAGGCCGGCACGCAGGGCATCGCCGGGGCAGGGTGTTGGTACAACGGCTTCTCCGTGGAGACGCTGGACCTGGAGCGTCTCCAGGCCGCCCTCTCCGCGCTGTTCGCGCGTCACGACTCGCTGCGGATGACGGTGGGTCCGGACGGGCGCGGGCGGCTCCTGGAGCACGTGGGCCCCTTCCCGCTGGAGTACCAGGACCTGCGCGCGCTTCCGGCCGCGGAGGTGGAGCGGGAGCTGGAGCGCACGCGGACCACGATGAGCCGGCCCCGGAGCGGCGCGGAGGTCTGGCCGCTCTACCGGATGTGCGTGCAGCGGACCGCGGAGCGCTTCTACGTCCACGTCGAGGGCCGGCTCCTGGTGGGCGACGCGACGTCCTGGTTCCTCTACGTCGAGGAGCTGCGGAAGCTGCTGGAGGATCCCGCGCGCACGGACCTGCCCGCGCCGGGACGGCTGGCGAGCCTGATCCTGCGCCGCTTCCGGCAGCTCGTGTCGGCCGACTATCAGCGCGCCCGGCAGTACTGGGCGGGGCGTGCGATTCCGCCGTCGCCCGCGCTCCCGGTGCGCACGCTCGCCGAGGGCGGAGGCCGCATCCGGCGGTTGATCGCGGACCTGCCCGAAGCGGAGGCCACCGTGCTGACCGCCCGGGCCCGGGAGTTCGGGCTGACGCTGGACAACGCGCTGATGGGTGCGTTCGCGCTGGTGCTGGCGGAGTGGGCGCAGGCGCCGGACTTCAGCATCAACGTCCTGCACGGCGGAGGGCGGCACCTCGGCCTGCCGCTCGGTCACTTCGGCGGCATCGTGCGCCTGGAGCTGAACGTCCGGCGCGAGGCGTCCTTCGCGGACCTGGCGGGCGCCATCCGTCAAAGGCTCGCCCTGGACATGGGCTATGCGTCCGTGGACGGCGTGACGGTGCAGCGGATCGCGGCGCGCCAGTCCGGCACTCCGGTCCGCGCGGGCGTGGTCGCCTATTCGAGTGGCCTGGCCCTGGGCCGGTCCGACACGGAGATTGGCCTGGCGCAGCTGGGGTGGAAGCCGGAGGGCGCCAGCATCCAGAGCCCGGGCGTCCTCATCGACCAGCAGGTCTTCCGGACGCTGGACGGCCTCCGCTTCCACTGGGACATCGACGCGGACACGCTGTGTCCCGGCGTGGGCGAGGCGATGTTCGAAACCTTCCTGGCCGGCGTCCGCCGTCTGGCGGAGGCGCACGATTGGAAGACGCCCCTGCGGATGGGGCTGCCCCCAGCGCAGCAGGCCTCCCAGGCTCGCGCCAACGCCACGTCGGCGGAGCGCTCCGTCCACCGGCTCCACTCCCTGCTGGAGCGGCAGGTCCGCGGGCATCACGGCGCGGCGGTGGTGACGCGCGAGCGGACGCTGTCGTTCCAGGAGCTGGGACAGCGCGCGAGCGGCGTGGCGAACGCCCTTCGTGCACGTGGCGCGAAGCCGGACGTCCCGGTGGCCATCGTCGCGAACAAGGGCTGGGAACAGGTGGTCGCCGCGCTCGGCACCGTCATGGTCGGCGCCCCCTACGTGCCCCTGGATCCGTCCTGGCCGTCCGCGCGCCTGTCGGCGGTCCTCTCCGCCGCTGATGTGGGAATGGCGCTGTGTGACGCCGCTGGCGCCGAGGCCCTTGCCCGGGAGGGCGGTGGTGCGGCCCTCGTGAGCCTCCGCATCGACGCGGTGCCCCTGGCCTCCATGGACGCGGCGGGTCCGGACACCGGCCAGCTGGCGTACATCCTCTTCACGTCGGGTTCGACGGGAGAGCCCAAGGGCGTCGCCATCTCGCATGACGCGGTGGCCACCACGCTCGAGGACATCCAGCGCCGCTTCGGCGTGGGCCCGGAAGACTGCGTGCTGGGCGTCTCGCACCTGCACTTCGACCTGTCGGTCTTCGACATCTTCGGCGTCCTGGGCGCGGGAGGCCGGCTGGTGCTGCCTCCGCCCGCCAGCCACCCGGATCCCGCGGAGCTGTTCCCGCTGGTGCAAGAGCACCGCGTGACGGTCTGGAACACGGTGCCGGCGATCATGGAGATGCTCGTCGAGTACATGGAGTCGCGGGGCCTCCAGGCGCCGTCGCTGCGGCTCGCGCTCCTGTCGGGAGACTGGATCCCGGTCACGCTGCCCGCACGGATCCGCTCGGTGTTCCCGAACGCGCGCGTGGTGAGCCTGGGCGGCGCCACCGAAGCGTCCATCTGGTCGAACGCGTTCGAGGTCCAGGACGTTCCGGCCACCTGGTCCAGCATCCCCTACGGCTTCCCGCTGGCGAACCAGCAGCTGCTGGTGTTGCACCCGGGCGTGGGCACACCCTGCCCGGACTGGGTCGAGGGCGAGCTGGCCATCGCGGGGCAGGGGCTCGCGGAGGGCTACTGGCGTGCACCGGAGAAGACGGCGGCGGCCTTCGTCACGCATCCAGAGACCGGCCAACGGCTCTACCTCACCGGCGACCGCGCCCGCCGCTGGCCCGACGGCAACATCGAGTTCCTGGGCCGGACCGACGGCCAGGTGAAGATCAGCGGCTACCGGGTCGAGCTGGGTGACGTCACCGCGGCGCTGAAGAAGTGCCCGGCCGTGGACAAGGCCGTGGTCGTGGCCGTGGGGCCGCGTGAGCACCGCTGGCTTGCCGCCTTCGTCACGCCCACGGGCGCGGAGCCGCCAGAGCTGCGGGACATGCTGTCCGCGCTGCTGCCTTCGTACATGGTGCCGCGCCGGATCCACTGGCTGCCGGAGCTGCCGCTCACCGCCAACGGCAAGGTGGACCAGGCGAAGCTCCGCGAGCTCGCGCTGCTCGACCAGCCCGTCACGCTGGCGCCGCGCACGCCCGCCGAGCACCTGATGGCGGAGCTGTGGTCGCAGATCCTCGGCCGCCCCATCCGCGACACGCAGGTGAGCTTCTTCGAGGTGGGCGGTGAGTCGGTGCTGGCGGTCCGGCTCGCGAACGCCATCGAGCACCGCACCGGCGTGCGCCCCGAGCTGGCGGAGCTGCTGCGGACCGCGACCATCGAGGGCATGGCGCGGGTGATGGGCGGCCAGCGCGGTGGGGCGCACAGCGCGCTCGTGCGCATGCAGCGGGGCGCGGAGGGCGCGCCCACCGTCGTGTGCATCCACCCCGTCGGCGGCACCGTGTACTGCTACCGCGAGCTGGTCGACCTCCTGGGCAAGCGGTTCACCGTCGTCGGGCTCCAGTCGCTGGGGCTCGAACGCGGGGACCTGTCGCTGCGCGACCTGGCGGCTCACTATGTCGAACAGCTGGACAGCGCGGGGCTCAAGCCCGACGTGCTCTTCGGCTGGTCCCTGGGCGGCGCCGTCGCGCTGGAGGTCCAGCGCCGCCTCGAAGTCCGGGGAACGCGCCGGGTCGCCGCCGTGCTCGTCGACCCGTGGGTCCGGAAGCCCGCCGCTTCCAAGCCGGAGATGAAGGCCCTGGAGGCGGCGTTCATCCGCGACGTCCTGCGCGGCGCCGGCACGCTCAGCCTGGAGGCGCTGGCCGAACGGCTGCGGACGCGCTCGCTGCCGGAGGTCGTCCAGTCCCTGGGCGGCGACGGACTGGCACAGCGTGCGCGCGGCTCCGAGCTCGCGGCGCTGTTCGAGCAGTTCCGCCAGAACACCTCGGCGCTGCTCGGCTACGACCCGCCCGACGGTCCCGTCGACGCGGACGTGTGGTTCGCCGACGCGCAGCGGCCCGAGGACTTCCCGCACCTCCAGCCGTTGGACCAGTGCCGTCAGGTGCCGCGCGTCCACCGCGTGCCCGCGGATCACTACGGCATCATGGAAGGTGACGCGTTGAAGCGCATCGCCGCGGCCTTGCGGAGCCGGTTCGAAGTCACCCAGGAGGCCGCGTCATGAGGATCGGTGCGTTCACATGGCGGCTCGGGGAGCGGCGGGAGATCGACTCGCTGCCCGAGCTCGCGTCGGATGCGCGAAGGCTCCAGCGCATGAAGAAGCACGGGCTGGCCTGCTTCATGGAAGCGACCCAGTCCCGCGAAAGCCTGATGGTGGAGGCGCTCCAGGCCTCGGTGCGCGAGTCGGGGATGGATCCGCTGTCCATCGACACCGTCATCTACGCGACCGGCACCTTCGATGACCGCGAGGACGCCACGCTGATGCCCGTGGTGCTGCGCCGCTGTGGCCTGCTGAACGCGCGCCCCATCGGGGTCTTCCTGGGCTTCTGCGCGAACTTCACCTACGCCTTCGAGGCCATCGAAGGGCTGCGCGCGCTGGGCCGCTCACGCAACGCGCTGCTGCTCTTCAGCGACGCGTACCCCGCGGGACGCACGCGGCTCATCCGCCAGGACTCCGCCGTCGGCAGTGACGGCGTGGCGTGCTGTGTCGTGTCGGACGCGCTGGAGCGCGGCTACGACGTGGGGCCCGTCCGGCATCACTACGACGCCCAGGCCACCGAGCACCTGGAGACGGGGGACATCGTCTCGTACGTCCGTGCGTACTCGAACGGCGTGCGCACGTCCGCGGAGGCCGCGCTGGCGGCGGCGGAGGTGGGCGCGGCCGAGTGCCGGTGGCTGGTGACGGCGAACTTCAACCGCTCGGTGCTGCGCAACATCTCGGAGCTCTGTGGCATCGGGGTGGACCGCATCTACGACCGGAACATCGGCGAGCTGGGCCACTGCAGCTCCGCGGATCAGTTGATTGCCCTGGGCCAGCTCCTGGAGTCGGACCTTCCGGCCGCCACGCCGGTGCTGGTGACGGGGCCCGCGGACACCGTCTGGGGCGCGGCCGCGATGCGCGTCGTCCGGCCCGCGCCCACGCCCACGCGGGAGGCCCGGTGACCATGCTGCTCTCCGACTTCCTCCTCCAGCACGGCAGGACCGCGCCCGAGCGCGACGCATTGGTGCACGACGGCGTCCGCTGGGACCACGCCCGGCTGGCCGCCGAGGTCGCCCGTTACCGGACCGCGCTCGCGGAGCTGGGCCTGGGACGCGGTGACCGCGTCGTTTCGCGTATGGAGGCCGACCCCGACGCCATCGCGTTGCTCATCGCCACCATGGCGCTGGGGGCCGCGTACGTGCCCGTGGCGCCGGAGCTTCCCCCAGCGCGCTTCGAGGCCATCCTCGCGCGGCTGGAGCCCGCCGCAGTCGTCGTGTCGAGCGACCTGCGCGACGCGCCGGGCGTTCCCCCTGGCACGCAGGTGGGGCCGCTGGTGGTGGCCCGCACGGCCCATCCCGTGAGCGGCGACACCACCGCGCCGGGCCCGGAGGACGCGGCCTACATCATCATGACGTCGGGCTCCACGGGACAGCCCAAGGGCATCGTGATGACCCACGGCGCCGCGGTGAACACGCTGCGCGGGTTCAGCGAGCTTGGCGTCCCGTCCTCCGCGCGCGTCGGGACCATCTCTCCGCTCCACTTCGACTTCGCCATGTTCGACGTAGGCATGGCGCTCGGCAACGGGGCCACGCTGGTCCAGGTGCCGCGCATGCTGGCGTATCAGCCCCGGGGACTCGTCGAGTACCTGGACGAACACCGGGTGACCCAGATGCACTCCGTGCCGTCCGTGTGGCGTCCGCTCCTCACGGAAGGGGACGCGTCGCTGCTCGGGGGCCTGCGCCACCTGGACACCATCCTCTACGCCGCGGAGAGCTTCCCGGCGAAGGACGTCCACACCCTCCAGGGCTGGCGGCCGGACCTGCGCATCGTCCAGTGCTTCGGCCACTCGGAGTCCATCGGCTGCTGCTTCAAGACGTTCGCCAACCCGGCGGCCACCTTCAAGGGCCGGCTCTCCCTGGGAGTGGCGCTGCGCGGCACGGAGATGTTCGCGCTGGACGAAGCCGGCCGGGAGATTGGAGTGGGGGAGGAGGGCGAGCTGTACGTGCGCGGGCCGCACCTCTTCCGAGGCTACTGGCGCGACGAGGCGCAGACCCGTCAACGGCTGGTGCCGGATCCGCGCACCGGTGAGGGCGCCGTCTTCCGCTCCGGCGACGTGGTGACGCGCGACGAGCAGGGCGAGTTCTATTTCATCGGCCGGCTGGATCATCAGGTGAAGGTCGGTGGCAACCGCGTCGAGCTCTCCGAGATTGAACACGTCGTGGAGGGAGACCCTGACGTCGCGGCGGCGGTGGCCGTCGTCCCGGCGGACGAGGCGCGGGCCACCCTCACGTGCTTCGTCGTCGTGCGTGGCTCGAAGCCGTGGAACGAGCTGATGGTCCGCCTGCGCTCGCGCATGTCGGCCGCGATGCCCCGCTACATGGTCCCGCGTCACCTGCGGCGGCTCGAGTCCTTCCCGGTGCTGTCCAACGGCAAGGTCGACCGGCTGCGACTCGCCCAGATGGCCGCCGAACCGGAGGCCCCGGCGCCGCTCCGGACGCCTCGCAACCCATCCCTGGAGGTCCCATGACACGTGAAGAATTTCAGGCGAACATCATCCAGTACCTCGCGACCCAGGCGTCCCTCCCCGAGGGCTGGTCCTGCGGCCCCAAGGAGAACCTCTTCGACCTGGGCGTGTTGGAGTCGTTCGACCTGCCGCGCCTGGTCGCGCACATCGAGCGGATGCTGGACCGCCGCGCGGACCTGAAGTCCCGCCGCAGCGAGGTCTTCTTCACGCTCGACACCATGTACGAGGCCTTCGTCGGCGCCTCCAAGGAGGGCTCGTGCGCTCCCTAGATTTCCTGTCCACGGACTACCTGGAGAATCCGTGGCCGCTCTACGCGCATTACCGGCGCGAGCAACCCATCTGGTGGTCGGACGAGATCCGGATGCACTGCGTGTTCCGCTACGAGCACGTGCACGCCATCCTCAAGGACCCGCGCTTCACCGTGGAGTTCCCCTTCCGCATCACGGAGGAGCTCTTCGGCCGGACGCTCATCGACATGGAAGGGCCGGAGCACCTGCGGCTGCGCCGGAAGGTCGCCCCGCTGGTGGGCAACGCCAACCTCGCGATCTTCGCGCGTGAGGTGTCCGAGCCCCGCATCACCGCGCTGGTCCGCGCCGCGGCGGAGCAGCCGCCCATGGAGTTCATGCGCGCCATCGCGGAGCGCGTGCCCACGCTGATGATCTCCGAGTTCCTCGGCTTCCCGCTGGAGGACGAGCGCTGGCTGTTCGAGCAGATGATGATCCTGATGGACCACCTGGACGGGAAGCGGGGCAACCGTCAGGAGGTCTATGACGTGCACACCGCGGTGAGCGCGTGGCTGGACGGCATCATCGCGCGGCTCCTGAGCGAGGGCCCGGGCACGCGCGGCTTCAAGCGCCTCATCGACGGCATCCGCGACGAGACCCCGGAGACCATCAAGATCCTCTACTGGACCTTCCTGGCCGGAGGCATCGAGACCTCCATGTGCCTGCTGGGCAACGCGGCCACGGTGCTCTCGCGAAACCCGTCCTGGTTCGAGCAGCTGGCCACCGTGCCGTCCATGGCGCGCGCCATCCTGGATGAGGTCCTCCGGTTCGAACCGGTGCAGGCGTCCACCGTGCGCTTCGCTTCGGAGACCCTCGAACTGGGGGGCGTCACCATCAAGCGGGGCCAGGCCGTGAACCTGCTGCTCGCCAGCGCCGCGCGGGACGACTCCACGTTCGCGTCACCCGACGTGTTCGATCCCACGCGGACGCTGTCCAACTCCCTGTCGTTCGCGGTGGGCCCGCACGCGTGCGTCGGGAAGACCTTCACGATGATGAACGCGGAGATCACCCTGCGCACGCTCTGGAACACGTGGCAGGGCGTCCAGCCGGTGGAGGACGCCCCCGCGATCATCCGGGGCGCGTCGTTCCGCAAACCCCACGCACTCTTTCTCAAGGCGAAGCACTGACCCAACGCTCGCGAACTCCGCCAGCGCACACGAGGAACCCCCAATGATTTTCGTCAACGGCATTCGTTATGTCCTGGGTGAGTCCAGGCCCATCAGCAGCGTCCCCGAACTGGGAGGCGACGAGGCAGCGATCAAGTTCCTGGCGGACCGGGGCTTCAAGAACTACCGGCACTCGACGGTGGAGGCGTGGGAGCTGGGCGTGGACGCCGCGCGCCAGGCCATGCAGGCCGCGGAGGTCACCGTCGCGGACATCGACCAGGTCATCTACGCGTCGGTGAGCTCCCGGACCCCCGCGCACGGCGACCTCTCCATCGGCCTGTTTGCCCACCGCATGGAGATGCTGACCACGCCCATCACCGGCGTCTGCTTCGGTGAATGTACCAACGCGATGCTCGGCATCGAGCACGCCGCCATGCTGCTGGAGACTGGGAGGGCGCGCACCGTTCTGCTGGTCTCCACCGACGTCGCATGTAGCAAGGAACAGCGCGTCACCACGGGACAGACCATCTGTTCCGACGGTGCCGCCGCGTGTGTCATCACGCGTGAGCCGCGAGGCTCGGCCGTTCCTTCCTTCGAGCTGCTCGGCTTCGCCAAGGCGTTCCACCACCTGTCGCGCGCAGGCATGTCCAACCCCGCGAAGAGCTTCCGCGACATCTGCGGCGCCGCCATGCGGTGCAAGAAGACGGTGCTGGCGAAGATCGACAAGCCGCTGGCGAAGTGGATCCCCAACACGGCGAACAGCGAAGTGGCCGGCGCGCTCGCGAGCGTGCTGGGCATCCCCGCGAGCATGTTCTACCTGGACAACCTCCCCGAGTACGCGCACGTCTTCTCCACGGACCAGCTGATCAACCTGGTGGACTGGGCGACGCGCTCGAAGGCGCCCTCCGGCTCCGTCGTCGCGGGGCTCGCCACGGGAACCTCCGGCAGCTCCGTCGCGGCCTGGCGGGTCGTCTGACGCGAAGCGCCCGCTGACTCCGGTGAGCCCTCCGATGCAACGTCCGAACGCCCAGTCCGTCCGGCCCCTGGCCGAGACCTTCGCGCACATCGCCGCGGCCCGTGGGGACCATCCCGCGGTCGTGGGGCCACGCGAAGCGGTGTCCTATGCCGCGCTCCAGCGGAGCGTGGTGTCGCTGTCCAGCGGGCTCGTGGGCCGGGGGCTGGAGGGCGCGGTCATCGGCATGCTCCTGCCGAGCGACCTGGCCTACGTGGCCACCATGCTGTCCATCCTGGACCGGCGAGGCGTCTTCGCCCCCATGGATGCGGCATGGCCGGAGGCCCGGCTGCGCTCCGCGCTGGAGATGACGCGGCCGGCGGCCCTGGTCATCACGCCGGAGCAGGCCGAGCGTGTCAGCGGGCTCGTAGCCACCCTGGGCTCACCGTGCGAGCTGCTGGTGGTGGAGGGCCGGGCGGCGGAGGGCTTCCGCTTCAACACCGTGAGGGCCGCGGCGGAGGCACATCCGCAGCACAATGACCTCACGGCGCCGTGGACGGAGGACTCGCTCTACCTCGTCTACACGTCGGGCTCCACGGGCACGCCGAACGCCGTCGAGGGCTCCCACCTGTCGCTCGCCGTCTTCATCGAGTGGCAGGCGCGCACCTTCGAGGTCGGTTCGGAGTGCCGTGTCTCCCAGCTCGCGCCCACCACGTTCGACGTGAGCCTGCGGGACTTCTTCCTGCCGCTGTGCACGGGCGGCACGCTCTACATCCCGGCCGCGGGCACCCGCTACCATCCCATCCTGTTTCCGCGCTGGGTGGCCGAGCACCGCATCAATCTGATGCACTCGGTGCCTTCGGTGTTCAAGCTGGCGTCGGAGGTCAGCTGGACGAACGCGAAGCTGAAGGGTTCGTTCGACTCCCTCCGCAAGCTGTTCCTGTCCGGCGAGCGCCTCTACGTGGAGGACGCCCGGCAGCTCCAGGCGCACCTCTCCCCGGATGCGCAGCTGATCAACTTCTACGGGCCCAGTGAGTGCACGCTCATCAAGACGTGCTTCGTCGTGCCCCGGGATTGCAGTGGCCTGGAAGGCGACGTGGTGCCGCTGGGCCGGCCCATCGAGGGCTGCGAGGTCCGGCTGGACGGCGGCACTGATGCGCAGTCCGGCGAGCTGGTCCTGGAGTCGGAGTTTCTCGCCAAGGGTTACTACCGGAACCCGGAGCTGACGGCCGCGAAGTTCTCCAGCGTGGCGCGGCCGGACGCACCCAGGCTGCGCGCGTACCGCACGGGAGACCTGGGCTACCGCGATGGCCAGGGCCTGCTCCACTTCACCGGGCGCAAGGACCATCAGATCAAGGTCAACGGCAACCGGGTGGAGCTGGGCGAGGTGGAGCACTGCCTCCGGCGCATGCCCGGCGTCAGCGGCGCGGTGGTCGTGGCCAGCGACTCGCGTCAGGGCGCGGATCCCATCCTGTCCTGCGTCTACGCGAGCGACGGCGACCTCGCCGAGGACCAGGTCCGCGCGCACCTGCTCCAACACCTTCCCAAGTACATGGTCCCCACGAATGTCAGGCGGATGGGCGAACTGCCGCTGCTGACGAACGGCAAGGTCGACCGCAAGCAGATCGCCTCACTTTTCTAAATCTCCTGGAGCACGCCTTGTCCACCGACACAGCGCAACGTCTTGCAACGCTTTGCAAAGAGATTCTGAGGATCGACCACGTCCGGCCGGAGGCCTCCCTGGTGTTGCAGGGCGCGTCCTCCATGCGCCTGATGCAGCTGGTCGCGCGCCTCTACGAGGACTTCGACGTCATCGTGGACCTCAGCGAGGTCATGGGCGAGGTGACGCTGGATTGGATCGCCGCCATGGTCGAGGAGCGCCGCGCGGCGGACGGCGGCGGTGCGGCGCCCACGCCGGCCCTGGCGGAGGAGGCCCGGCGTCCCGCGGGAGGGCCCGTGCCCCTCAGCGAGCTCCAGCTCGCCTTCTGGGAGATGCGCCGCTACGCGCCGGCGATGGCCGCGTACAACGAGGGCGTCAGCCACCTGGTGAAGGGCGACCTGGACCTGGCCGTCTGCAAGAAGGTCCTGGTGGAGCTGGTCGCGCTCCAGCCCGCGCTGCGCAATGCCTACCTGGAGGTGGACGGCGTCCCGGTGCAGCGCGAAGTGCCCATGGCGGAGATCGAATCGTCCCTCAAGCTGGAGGTGACGGACCTGTCTGCGCATCCGGATCCGATGGCCGAGTGCGCCGCGCAGCACCGGGCCATGTACGCGACCCGGTTCGACCTGTCCGCGCCGCCATGCTTCCGCGTCGCCGTGTGGAAGGTGGGTGAGCGGCGCTGGGTGGTGTCGTGGGTCGTGTACCACATCGTCACGGACTGGTGGGCGGTGGACGTCCTGCGCCGCGGCGCCGCGAAGCTGTACCGCGCGCTGATGGCGGCGGGAGTCCCGGAGTCGCGCCCGTCCGCGGTGCCGCAGGATCCGCACGCCGGCACGCGCTTCACGGCGGACGACGAGGCCTGGTGGTTGGCGAAGTTCCAGACGCCGCCGCGTCCGTTGACGCTGTCCAGCCGTCCCCGGCCGCTGATCAAGAGCTACGCCGGTGAGATGTACCTCCAGGAGCTCCAGGGCATCTCCGCCAGCCGGATGGAAGGCCTGCGCGAGCGGCTGGCCGTCACGATGTCCAGCCTCACCTACGCGGCGTTCTCGCTCCTGCTCGCGGCGCTGAGCGGCGAGGACGACGTGACGGTGGGCGTGCCGTTCCTCAACCGCCAGCACGCCGACGTGCAGGACACGGTGGGCCTGTTCGTCAACAGCCTGCCGGTGCGCATGAAGGCGGAGCACGGAGTTGCCGCGGGCGACTACATCCGCGCGTGTCACGGCGAGCTGCTGGAGGCCTTCCGCCACGGGCGCTATCCGTCGTTCCGGCTGATGCGCCAGCTCAAGCTGCCGACGCGCTTCAACCGGGCCCCGCTCTACGACCACCTCTTCAGCTACTACGAGAACACCGTCGTGGACGTCGTCTGCGACCAGACGAAGCTCGCGGTGACGGAGATCGAGCTGCCGCGCGGCACGAGCAAGTACGACCTGAGCCTGTTCGTGACCCGGACCGGGGACCGGCTCGACTGCAAGGCGGAGTACACCACCGCGCTCTTCTCCCAGGAGGAGACCGCCGCCTTCGTCTCCCACTACCAGGCCCTCCTCGAACGGCTTCTGACCGACTCCAGCGTGACGGTGGGCGAGCTCCTCGCCACGGTGCGCGCGCGCGTCCAGCACTCCCTTCCCCAGCAGCGGGCCTAGGCCATGCACAAATCCTTTGGAAACCTCGATGCGGCCTGGAAGGAAGCCTCCTTCGCGTACAAGAGCGTTCCGTTCTTCCGGAACCGGCCCTCCCTGACCCCCGCGGCCTCGCCCGCGGCGGGCTTCCTCGACATCCCGATGACGAGCAAGCCGGACTACCGGAAGAACTTTCCGGCGGGAGTCCTGGCGGATGGCCGCTCGGTCAACGACCCCTACGTGCAGCGGTATCAGAGCTCGGGGACGAGCGGCGACCGGCTGGTGAGCGTCATCCACGCGTTCAAGCTCGCGGACCGGATGGCGAACTGCCTCTCCGTGAACAAGAGCCTGAGCTTCCTCCTGGATGAGCCGAAGATCCGGATGTGCCGCTACGCGGCGCCCAACTGTTCGGACGTCGAGTGCAGCAACCCGAACACGCGCATGGAGGACCGCATCCTCCAGGACGGCACGCTGGTGCTGCCCGTCTATCACGACCTGCTCACGACGCCGGAGCCCATGCTCAAGCGCGCGTTCGACGAGCTCCACTCGTACGAACCGAACGTCTGGTACGTGGACCCGATGCACCTGTCGGTGCTGATCAAGAAGGCCCGCGCGTCCGGCTGGAAGTTCGACATGAACCGCAAGGTGTCGGTGCTGCTGACCTACACCTTCGCGACGCAGGCGTTGCTGCGGCAGCTGGCCACGCTGTGCGAGGGCCACTTCCCGGTGGCCTCCGTGATGGCGATGTCCGAGTTCGGTTTCGTGGGGCTCGCCTGCGAGGAGGGCAACCTCCACCTCAACGACAAGGACTACTACCTCGAGTTCATCAAGATGGAGGCGCCGGACGACCGCGACGACCTCTGGGAGCTGGTCATCACGAGCGTGGGGGACAAGCTGTGTCCGCACATCCGCTACCGCACCAATGACATCTACCGGCTCCTGGGACAGTGCAAGTGCGGCAGCGCGATGCCCGCCGTGGCCTTCCAGGGGCGCGTGAAGGACCTGGTGAGGCTGCCCAGCGGCCGCTACGTCACGCCCGGCGAGCTGGATGCGCTGGTGGGCGCGCCCCGGTGGATCGACATCTTCCAGCTCACCTTCCAGAAGGCCGGCAACTTCATCTTCCGCTACAGCGGTGAGGTCGAACCCAACGCGGACGAGCTGGCCACGCTGCGCTCGAAGCTGGAGGACCTGCTGGAGTCGAAGTCACTCCGGATGGAGGCGGTCCACTACTTCCCGTTCGAGCGCGGGGGCAAGTTCCAGTTGGTCAGGACGGGGTGAGGGCAGGGTGTCCGGCGTGATTCCACACTTGGGTGAGATGCGATGATGGCTTTCGGCTCCAATGACTTGATCACCTCCGGCGCGGTGCGGGAGGACTTCCCCATCCTCACGCGACAGGTGGATGGCGAGCGGTTCGTCTACCTGGACAGCGCTGCGACGGCGCTGAAGCCGCGGTCGGTGATTGACGCGGTGACGCGCTACTACACGGAGTGCACGGCGAACATCCACCGCGGGCGCCACCGCCTGTCGGAGGAGGCGTCCGACCTCTACGAGGAGGCGCGCGGCAAGGTGGCGCTGATGGTGGGGTGCGCGAGCAACGAGGTCATCTTCGTGCGCAACACCACGGAGGGCCTGAACCTGGCGGCCTCCTGCATGGGGCTGAAGAAGGACGACCTGGTCGTCGGGTTCCTGGACGCGCACCACTCGCAGCTGCTGCCGTGGATGCGGGGCGCGAACTACCAGGTGGTCCGCCAGGGCCCGAACTGGCAACCCGACCTGGACCACTACGCGGAGCTGTTGCGGCGGCGGCCCAAGGCCGTGGTGGTGACGCATTGCTCGAACGTCACGGGCGGCTTCCTGCCGCTGGAGACGATCTCGAAGATGGCGCACGACGCAGGGGCGCTGGTGGTGGTGGACGCGGCCCAGTCCGTGGCGCACTGCCGCCTGCGGTTCACCGAGTCCAACATCGACTTCCTCGCGCTGTCGGCGCACAAGATGCTGGGGCCGTCCGGCATCGGCTGCCTGGTGGGACGGGCTTCGCTGCTGCGGGACGCGGAGGCGGTGCTGGTGGGCGGCGGCGTCGTGGACTTCACCACGCTCGAGTCCTTCCAGTACCGGAAGATCCCCCACAAGTTCGAGGCGGGAACGCCGGCCATCGAAGCCGCCTTCGGCTTCGCCGCGGCCATCGACTACCTGGACATGGTGGGCCTGGAGCGCATCCAGGCGCACGACCACGAACTGTCGCGGGCGTTCCTGGAAGGGCTGAAGCGCAGGCCCCGGCTCAAGCTGCTGGGGCCCGACGTGGCGGAGGCCCGCGCCCCCATCTTCAGCCTCTACGTGGACGGCCTGGAGGACCTCTCCGACGTGAGCCGCGCGCTGAGCGACGCGCATGGCGTCATGTGCCGCAACGGGCACCTGTGCGCGCAGCCTCTGGTGGACCACTACACCAGCGGCGAGGTCCTGCGGATGTCCGCCTATCTCTACAACACCGTCGAGGAAGTCGAGTACGCGCTGAGCGCCCTGGACGAAGTGGTCCGGGTCTACCAGCGGTAGCGGAGGAGGGGACACGCGATGAACAACATCTACGAGGAGATCAGCCCCAAGCTGCGCGACTTCATCGCGAACCAGAAGATGTTCTTCGTCGCGACGGCTCCGCTGTCCGCGGACGGGCACGTCAATCTGTCGCCCAAGGGCCACGACTCGCTGCGGGTGCTCGATGCGCACCGCGTCGCCTACCTGGACCTGTCGGGGAGCGGGGTGGAGACCATCGCGCACCTGCGGGAGAACGCCCGCATCTGCATCATGTTCTGCGCCTTCGACGGGCCGCCGAAGATCATCCGGCTGCACGGACGGGGGCGCGTGTTGACGCCGGAGCAACAGCCGGAGTTCGGCGAGCTCCTGTCGCTCTTCCCCGACCTGCCAGGGGGGAGGGCCATCATCGTGGTGGACGTGACCCGCATCGCCGGCTCCTGCGGGTTCTCCATCCCGCGCTACGAGTTCGTGGAGCAGCGCGACCAACTGGTGAAGTGGGTCAACAAGAAGGGACCGGACTGGTTGGCTGACTACCGCAAGAAGAACAACGCGGTGAGCATCGACGAGCTGCCCGCCATCGATCCCGACCCGGAATCCGGCGACTGAGAAATCGAGACATCCAACGCCTGACGCGCGGCGCCGTGCTCTCCCGTCCGTAGGGGCTGGCCAGGATGACGGTGTTGTCACTTTTATGCTTGTGTTAAACACCTCATACGTGTAGTGAGTATGTCTATAGGGCGGACGGAATATTCTTCCGTTGGTGGCCGGCCGCTCGTCGAAGCTTCTTCGACAGCCTGATCCTGAGGGGGACCATGGCGACATCGATTGCGGCGACGCGTGCGCTCCGTGGCGTACGACGCGCCATGGCTGTGGGCGGTACGTGTCACGGATTGCTGTTCGTGGTGCTGGCGCTCTCTGGCTGTGCCGGGGCTCCGGCTTCGCCAGATGCGAAGGGCGGGGCATTGGACGCGCCGGACATGGCGCGCATCGTGGGCGGCTCGTTCCAGATGGGCAGTGAGGACGGGCCCCCCGACGCGCGGCCCGTGCATCCGGAAGCGGTGCAAGCCTTCCAGCTGGACCGGACGGAGGTGACCGTCGCGGCATACGCACGCTGTGTCCGTGAGGGCAGGTGCGGCGAGCCAGCGGCGAACGCGGCGGCGGGCTTCCAGCAGTTCTGCAATTGGAAGCACCCCGAAGGGCGTGAGACGCATCCCATCAATTGCGTCACGTGGCTGGATGCGGACGCCTATTGCCGGGCCATCGGAAAGCGGCTGCCCACGGAGGCCGAGTGGGAGTACGCGGCGCGCCGTCCTGACGGCCGGACGTATCCCTGGGGGGAGGCGGCGCCGGACGCGCGGCGTGCGAACGCGTGTGGTGAAGGCTGCGTCCAGAACGGCAAGGCGAAAGGCTTCGACGGTTGGAAGGCGGCCCCCTTCCCCGACGATGCGTACCCGGAGACGGCGCCTGTCGGCAGCTTCCCGGAGGGGCAGTCCGCGGACGGGGTGATGGACCTCGCCGGCAACGTCTGGGAGTGGACCGCGAGCGGTTACGCGGCGACCTACGACGGCGTGAAGGATGAGGGCCTGCGGGTGAACCGCGGTGGGGGTGGGCGGGACGACGTGTCGACGTTCCGCGCGGCCACTCGCAGCAAGAACCGTCCCGAGACCCGGACTGGCGGCATCGGTTTCCGCTGCGCCCGGTAGTTCGCGCCCCCGTACCCGGGCTGGCGAACGCCGCGCGGCCGGGGGCAAGCCTTGTCGTCGTCACAACGCCTGAGCACGGGCGGCCGTACCCGCATCTCCTCGCACGAAGGAGCCTCACCATGCCTGATCATCCATCCTCATCCCCGTTGTTCGGGCGGCGGTTCACGCTCGGAATCCTGATGGCCTCGCTCGCGGGCTGTACCCCGAGCGCGGAGTCGCCACCCTCGAAAGAGGGGGCCGCCCCGGCCCCGGCGCCCGTGACGGCGGCGCCCGTGTCGGCGACGACGAACGCGAA
Source organism: Corallococcus carmarthensis (assembly GCF_003611695.1). Lineage (GTDB taxonomy): Bacteria > Myxococcota > Myxococcia > Myxococcales > Myxococcaceae > Corallococcus > Corallococcus carmarthensis. Next base: position 80,040 of record NZ_RAWE01000004.1, read on the forward strand.
AGCGGAAGACGTCGCCATGGCCGAAACCGCCGCGGCGGCGACCGCGCTGGCGCTCTCCACGGTGGGCATCGAAGCCAACACCACGGGCCTGGAGGCGCGCGGCACGTCGACCCTGCCGCCCGGCGGCTACGACCTCATGCGCATCCTGCCCCTGCGCGCCGAGCACGTGCCCGCGCCGAAGGGCCTGCACATCGTCAACATGCCCGCGGCGGTGCAGCTGGGCAAGGCGCTGTTCTGGGACGTGCAGCTCAGTTCGGACGCGCAGACCGCGTGCGCGACCTGTCACTTCCGGGGTGGCGCGGACGACCGCACGATGAACACGGTGAACCCGGGCATCGACGGCATCTTCGCGAGCGGCGGTGTCACGGCGGCGGGCCAGCTCTTCACGCCGTCGAATGTCACCAACAACGACCGCATCGGTTCACAGGGCGCGGTGCGCTCCACGTTCATCGGCATCAACCCGGACCTCTCGCAGTCGACGGACATGTGCCAGGTCGTCTCGGCCTTCCCCTGGTACACCGAGCGCCGGGTGGGCGCGCGCAACAGCCCGACGATGATTGGCGCGGTGTACTTCCGCGAGCTGTTCTGGGACGGCCTGGCCACGCACGTCTTCAACGGCCGGGATCCCTTCGGCCACCTGGGCAACGGCAATGGGCCGTACACCATCGAGAACGTGGCGCTCGCGTCGCAGGCGGTGGCGCCGCCGGTGGACGACGTGGAGATGACCTGCACGGGCCGTCCGTTCAATGGTCCGAACAGCATCGGCACGAAGATGCTCCCGCGCCCGGCGCTGCGGCTGCAGCACGTCGCGACGAACGACAGCGTGCTCGGGCCGCTGGCGAACCCCTCGGGCACGGGCCTGATCTGCGACGGTGTCCCCTGCACGTACCAGGAGCTCGTCCTTCGCGCGTTCGGACTCACGCTGGCGACCAACGCGGAGGCGGAGTTCTCGCTCATCTACGGTGAAGCGCTCTACGCCTATCAGGCGACGCTGGTGCCGGACCGCACCCCGCTCGACAAGTTCCTGGAGGGCAACATCACGGCGCTGTCGCTCAATCAGCTGCACGGCTTCGGCGTCTTCCTGGGGCCCGCGCGCTGCAACACCTGCCACAACGGCGGCCTGCTCTCGGACGCGAGCTGGCGTGCGTACCAGGTGGCGGGAGCGCTGAACGCGGACGGAGGAGACCAGGGCTTCCACAACCTGGGCCTGCGTCCGCCCAACGAGGATCCGGGCCGTGGCCGTCTGGGCGCGCTGGGCGTCCCCGTGTCCATCAGCGGTTCGCCCTTCGACCTGGGCGCCTTCAAGACGCCTTCGCTGCGCAACATCAAGCTGACGGCGCCGTACTTCCACCAGGGCGGCAAGGCCACCATCGCTGACGTCGTGGACTTCTACGCGCAGGGAGGCCGCGACGTGCCGAACCCGCAGACCACGAGCCTGCTGCAGCCCTTCACCCTCACGACCGCCCAGCGGGCCGCGCTCATCGACTTCCTGACGAACGCGCTGACTGACTGCCGCGTGGAGAAGGAGCGGGCGCCCTTCGATCACCCCGAGCTGCCTTTGCCCAACCGCGCGAGCGGCTTGCCGGCGATTGGCGCGACGGGCACCGGCGCCTGCCCGTAGTGCCTTGAGGCTCCCCGGGCGAAGAAGCTTTTCGCCCGGGTGCAGACCTGTATTGACACAGAGTGTGAGCCAGCCGACGCTTCCCGTAAAGGGAGGTTCTTCGTGGAAAAGACGGAACTGTCGGCGGAGTTCTGGGACGGCTTCGCTCGGGACTGCTGGAAGAAGAAAGCCGTGGTCCTGAAGGGTGTGCTGCCGAAGGACTTCCTGACGGGCATGGATGTCCTGGAGAGCTTCGGCGGCTATGTCGCGCACAGCCTGGGCCAGGGACCCAACGCTCCGCCGGTCAAGCAGCGCGGCGGCCACGTGCGCCTCTTCGTCGAAGGCCGCCAGATTGGCCCCACCGAGCAGCTCAAGTTCCTGCCTCGGGGCGACGGGCTGTCGGGCTACATGAAGGAGCTCAACGCCACCTTCGACGGCGCGCGCGTCGGGATCATCCTCAACGACGTGGAGCTCTACAACGCGCGGCTGGGCGTCTTGCTGCGCAAGCTGCTGGCGCCGCTCATCTCACGCGTGGGCATCCCCGCGCGGAACGTCGAGTCCACCATCTTCGCCGGTGACTACGACGTGACGCCGTTCGGCATCCACAAGGATGACTCCGCCGACGTGCTCACGCTCGTCATCGAAGGGCGCAAGCGGATGCTCGTGTGGCCGGAGGCGTACTTCGACGAGCACCCCGAGCGCCTTCAGCAGCTCCAGGCCGGCAATGAGGCCATCCCGCTCTTCGAAAAGGACGCCACGGTCCTCTTGGCCGAGCCCGGCGACATCATGTACTGGCCCGGCTCCGCGTATCACGTCGCCACCAGCACCGGCGGTGTCGTCGCCACCTGCGCCATCGGCTTCTGGCACAAGGCCAACCTCTCCGAGATGATCAGCGAGCTGGTCAAGGACGTGCTCACCTCGAAGCTGGGCGGCAGGAACACCGTGGTGCAGAGCTGGCAGCCCGGCACCGTGCCCTCCGAGCTGGAGTCCTCCACCCGCGCCCTGCAGGAGCTGCTCGCCGGCGGCGAGTTCCAGGCCGCGCTCTCCAAGGCCTGGACCGAGCGCGTGGAGCGGATCGGGTTCATGGCCTACAAGGAGTAGGCCCCCCGGGCGTCCCGCTCGTGGCGGACCCACTGTCCGTCACGAGCCGTGCGGGCGCAGGGCTTGTGATTCCTCCGGCAGCAGCTGGCCGTACTCCAGCCGCAGCAGCCGGTCCGCCAGGTGGAAGTAGCGGTCGTCGTGCGTGATGACCAGCACGGCCTTGCCCCGGCGCTTCAGGTCCGGCAGCAGCTGCTCGTAGAAGAGCGCCTTGAAGACGGGGTCCTGATCCGCGGCCCACTCGTCGAAGAGGTAGAACGGCCGGTCCTCCAGGTAGGCGGTCAACAGCGCCAGCCGCTTGCGCTGTCCCTGCGACAGGCTGGTGGTGGACAGCGCGCCCCCTTCGATGCGGACCTTGTGCGTCAATTGCAGACGCTCCAGGTAGCGCTGGGCCTGCTCCGCCAGGTCCTGCCGCTCCAGGCCGAGCATCCGGTCGAAGAGGCAGAAGTCCACGAAGACGCTGGAGAAGAGCTGCCGGTAGCGCTCCCAGTCGCGCTCGTCGGTGAGCGGCTTGCCGTCCAGGATGACCGCTCCGGATTCGGGCGAGTAGAGGCCGATGAGGAGCTTGGCCAGGGTCGTCTTCCCGCTGCCGTTGCCTCCCACCAGGAACACCAGCTCCCCCGGGCGCAAGGTCAGGTCGATGGGGCCCAGCAGGAAGCGGCCGTCTTCGTGGTCCCGGCGGTAGGCGTGGGTGATGGCTCGCAGCTCCAGGCGCTCGAAGGCGCGGGGCGACTCCAGCGACCCCTGTAGTTCCGGCGGTTCCTGTCCCAGGCCGAGCGCGTCCAGCTTTCCCAGCGCGACGGTGGCCTGGCCCACGCCGTGGAAGCTGTTGAGCACCGAGTCCAGCGGCTGCTGCATGTAGAGGATGGTGAGGCTGAAGCCCGTCAGCGTCGCCGAGTCCACCCCGCCGAACGTGGGCACCACGAACAGCAGCAGCCCGATGATGGCGAAGAACAGCAGCATGCCCCAGCTGGAGTTGGCCGCGTCGATGGCGCCGCTCAGCGCGTCCACCTTGCGCAGCGAGGCGGAGGTGCCCACCAGGTCCTCGCGCAGGAAGGCCAGGCGGCGCTCGCGGTGCATCTTCAGCTCCTTGGTGCCTTCGGACAGCGTATCGAAGTGCTTGAGGAGCCGGTCGTACAGCTCACGCGCCGTCCGCATCAGCCCCAGGGAGCGCCGCGCGGGGAGCATGTACGTCGCGATGCCCACCGCCATGAAGCCCAGGGTGGTGAGCAGCAGCGGCCGGGACAGCCAGGCCATGTAGCCCAGGCACCCGATGAGGATGGCCAGGTGGATGATGAGCTGGGGCAGCAGCATCAGCCCGGCGCCGACGAAGGAGATGTCCGCGGTGAGCGCCGCCAGCAGCCGGTGGCTGCCCAGCTCCTCCAGCCGCCGCAGGGGCGTGGCGAGCATCCGCGTCCCCAGCTCCGTGCGCATCTGGAAGACGAGCCCGTGGTGCATCCAGTTGAGCACCGCGTGCGACGCGAAGCGCGCCAGCAGCGCGACCGCGCACAACGCGGCGAAGTACCACCCCATGCCCTGGGCCTTGCCCACCAGCGCGGCGCCCGTGAGCGCGAGCAGTCCGGCGCTGCTCGCGCCCGAGGCCAGTCCCGTCACCACGGCCAGCACCAGCGCCAGCCTCGAGCTCTTCAGCAACATCTTCAGCAGATTCAAGCGACACCCCGGCCCGTCAACGTCCCAGCGAGCGCGCCGGCGGGACCCGTCAGCGAGTCCAACCGCGCCTCTGGCTCCGCCACCACTCGTTCCAGCAGCCCCACGAAGGCCTCGCCCAGCGCCTCCACCGTCTCCTGGCGGAACAGCCCGGCACGGTATTCGAAATCGCCACTGAACCCATCCGGGCCCTGGAGCACGGACAGGGACACGTCACTCACGGTCATCTCCAGTTCCAGCGGTACGGGGCTCAGCGTGAGCCCGGGCAGCCCCTGCGTGTCCTCGCCGCCCTGGGCGAAGGAGAACCCCGCGGGCAGCGCTTTGGTGCTGCTTGCTCCCAACAATCGCATCAGTTCGGCGTGGGGCAGCCCCGCGTGGTCGAACGCTTCCAGGTAGGCGGTGCGCGCCCGGCGCAGCACCTCGCGGAAGCCTGGGTTGCCCGCGAGCGGCGTGCGCACCACGAGCAGGTTGGCGAACATGCCCGGCATCCGCTCCAGCTCCGGACGAACCCGGTGCGCGTGGGCGAAGGCCACCAGGGCTTCGTCGTGGCCCGAGGCCCGCGCCAGCACGACCTGGAAGGCCGCCATCAGGAGGATGAACGGCGTCACGCCCTCACGGCGGCTCAAGGCGACGAGCTGCCCGGAGACCTCTGGCGGCAGCGTGAAGGGCACGTTCCTGGAGGCGTGCGCGCTGTGCCCGGCCTCGAGCGACGGCTCCGGAGTCAACGCTGGCAGGGGCAGGGGCGCTTCCAGTTTCCGTTCCCACCAGTTCCGCAGACCGTCCAGGACTCCATCGCGGAGCCATGCGTGCTGCCAGCGCGTGAAGTCGCGGTACTGCAAGGCGGGCTCGGGGAGCGGCGACTCCCGTCCCTCCTGGAAGGCGCCGTAGAGCACCGCCAGCTCCGACACCAGCACCTGCCCGGACACGAGGTCGGTGAGCGCATGGTGCAGGTTGAGGAGCAGCAGGTGCTGCTCTTCCGACCGCCGCAGCAGGAGCGCGCGCATCAGCGGGCCCTGCTCCAGGTTGAAGGGACGCCAGGCCTCTTCGTGGAGCCGTGACAGGACAGCCTCCTGATCCGGCAGGGCTCCCAGGTCGAGGCGTTCCAACGGGAGGACACTGGAGGCCGCGATGCGCTGGACGGGCACTCCGTCCACGACGGGGAACGTGGTGCGGAGGATTTCATGCCGTCGCACCAGCTCCGTCAGCGCCTGGGAGAGCGCCGTCTCGTCGAGCGGCCCGTCCACGCGGAAGGCCATGGGCACGGAGTTGAGCGGACTCGAGGGGCCTCCGCGCTCAGGAGACCAGTACGTCTGTTGGGAGAGGGAGAGCGGGAGCTCGTCCACGGTTTCGCCGGGCTCCACCGGAGGCGGCGCGGCGTGGAGGGCCTCCTGGGCCGAGCCGAGCTTCACCGCCAGCGCGGAGACGGTGGGAGCCTCGAACAGATCGTTGAGCGACAGCTCGCGGTCGAAGGTGGCGCGGATCCGGGTGATGAGCTGCGCGGCCAGCAGGGAGTGCCCGCCCAGCTCGAAGAAGTCGTCCGCCACACCCACGCGCTCGTGTCCGAGCATGTCGGCCCAGAGCCCCGCCAGCAGTTCCTCCGTGGGAGTCCGGGGCGCGACGTAGCTGTCCGTGAGCCCCTGCTGCTCCGGAGCAGGCAGGGCCTTGCGGTCGACCTTGCCCGCGGCCGTGAGAGGCAGCGAGTCGAGGAGGACGAAGGCGGAGGGGACCATGAAGGAGGGAAGACGCTGCTCAAGGAAGGAGCGCAGCTCGGAGTGCTGGGGCGGCTGGGAAGCGGTGACGTAGGCGACGAGGCGCTTGTCGCCAGGGACATCCTCGCGCAGCAACAGGGCAACGTCGGTGAGGAAGGGGTGGAGGCGCAGAGCGGCTTCCACCTCACCCAACTCGATGCGGATGCCGCGCAGCTTCACCTGGTCATCGAGGCGGCCGAGGAACTGGAGGGAGCCATCCGGGAGCCAGCGGGCCCTGTCACCCGTGCGGTAGAGGCGTGCGCCGGGCGACGAGGAGAAGGGGTGCGGAAGGAAGCGCTCGGCGGTGAGGGAAGGCTGGCCAAGGTATCCGCGCGCGAGGCCGACGCCGGAGATGAAGAGCTCACCCGGAGCGCCGAGGGGAACGGGGCGCAGGGAGGAGTCGAGGACGAAGAGGGAGGTGTTGGGCCAGGGGGAGCCGATGTGGAGGGAGTCGGGGCCGAGGCGCGGGTTGATGGAGGCGCAGACGGAGGCCTCGGTGGGGCCGTAGGCGTTGAGGAGGTTGCGGCCCGGGGCCCAGCGGCGGGAGAGCTCGGGAGGGCAGGCCTCGCCAGCGGAGATGACGGTGCGAAGCGAAGGAAGCGCTTCGGGCTCGAGGAGAGCGAGGACGGAAGGGGTGAGGGTGGCGGCGGAGATGGAGTGGGCCGCGAGGAAGGACTGGAGGGGCGCGCCCGGCAGGAGTGCGTGGGCGGGAGCGAGGACGAGGCAGGCGCCCGCGAGGAGGGAGGAGAAGACTTCGCAGACGGAGGCGTCGAAGGAGGGAGAGGCGAACTGGAGGACGCGAGAGGAAGGGGAGAAGCCGTGGCGAAGGACGGCGGCCTGGGCGGTGTTGCAGAGGCCGCGGTGGTGAAGAAGGGTGCCCTTGGGCCTTCCAGTGGAGCCAGAGGTGTAGATGACGTAGGCGAGGTGGTCCGGCAGGACGCGGGAGGTGGGCGCCTGCGTGGGCTGACGGGCGATGGCGCGCCAGTCGTCGTCCAGGCACACGACCTGTTCACCCTGCGAGGGCAGCTCGTCGGCGATGGCGGACTGGGTGAGCAGGATGGGCGCGGCTGCGTCGCGCAGGATGAACGCGATGCGCTCCGGCGGATGGCCCGGGTCGAGCGGCAGGAACGCGCCGCCGGCCTTGAGGATGCCGAGCATGCCGATGACCAGCTCTGGCGAACGCTCGCAGCACAGGCCCACGGGCGTGTCCGGTCCCACACCCGACAGGCGCAGGTGGTGGGCGAGCTGGTTGGCGCGTGAGTCCAGCTCCCGGTAGGTGAGCGTGGTGCCCTGGCACTCCAGCGCGGGGGCGTCCGGCGTGAGCGCGGCCTGGGCCTCGAAGAGGTGGTGCGCGCAGGTGTCCTGGGTGAAGGCGACGCGCGAGTCGTTCCACGCGACCAGCATGCGTTGACGCTCGTCGGGCGTCAGCAGCGTGAGGTCCGAGAGCCGGCCAGCGGGGGCCTCCAGGAGCTGCTCCATGGCGGTGCGCCACTGGCCCAGCAGCAACTGGACGGTGGCTTCGCTGAAGCGCTCCGTGTCGTACGACAACATCAGCACCGTCGCGTCCTGGGGCATCACGCAGGCGGAGAGCGGGTAGTTGTTGCGGTCGAGCAGCTCGACGTCATCCATCTCCAGCCGCTGGGCCTGCTCCTTCACCTCGGCGGCCAACGGGTAGTTCTCGAAGACGAGGATGCTTTCGAAGAGCGCCGTGCCTCGCGGCACCTGGCTCCAGCCCTGCACCTGGACCAGCGGGCTGTGCTCGAACTGGCGCATCTCCAGCTGCTGCTCCTGGAGCTGCTGGAGCCACGGCACCAGTCCCTCTTGCGAGGGGATCCGCACGCGCACCGGCAGCGTGTTGATGAACAGGCCCACCATCCCTTCCACGCCGGGAAGCGCGGGGGGACGGCCCGAGACGGTGGCCCCGAAGACGACGTCGTCCACGCCCGCATGGCGGCCGAGCACGAGTCCCCAGGTGCCCTGCGCCAGGGTGTTGAGCGTGACGCGGTGGCGGCGGGTGAAGGCCTGGAGCGCCTCCGTCATCGAGTCGGGCAGGCGGAGCTTCAGCTCCTTCACCGTCGGCAGTTCGCCGCTCTTTCGCACCGTGATGACGGAGTCCGGCAGCGGCGTGGGCGTCGTGAAGCCGGAGAGCGTCCGGCGCCACCAGGTCTCGGCCTCGCCCAGGTCCTGCTGCTTCAGCCAGGCGATGTAGCCCCGGTACTCCGGCGCCCGCTCCCTTTGGAGCGGCTGTCCCTGCTCGAGCGCGTCGTAGAGCGCGAAGAGCTCGTTGAACAGCAACCCCACGCTCCAGCCGTCCAGCAGCAGGTGGTGGAAGCTCCAGTGGCAGCGCCACTCGCCCTCCGCCACCCGCACCATCGCCACCCGTGACGGAGGCGTGCGCACCAGGTCGAAGCCCCGCTTCCGGTCTTCGTCCAGCAGTGCCTCCCGCCGCGCCTGCTGCTGTGTGGCGTCGAGCCCGCGCCAGTCGTGCTCCGTCCACTCCAGCGCGACCTTCGTTCGCACGACCTGGAGCGGCTGGGGGACCGCCTCCCAGAGGAAGGTGGTGCGGAGGATGGCGTTGCGCGCCACCAGCTCGCCAAAGGCGCGATGGAGCCGGGACATGTCCACCTGTCCCCGGAACGTCCACGCGAGCTGTTCGAAGTACACGCCCGAGTCGGGGCTGAGCCGCGCGTGGAAGAGCATGCCCTCCTGCACCGGCGAGAGCGGATAGAGGTCCTCCAGGTCCGGGGTCTGCTCCAGCACCTTCTCCAGCACGTGCCGGTCCAGCTCCGCCAGCGACAGGTCCACCCGGGGCAGGAGGGAGGCGCGCTGCGCGTGGTGCTCCGCGAGCAGCGCCCGCAGGGCCTCCAGGTAGCCATGGGCGAGCGACTCGATGGTGCCCCGCTCATGGAGGTTCTCGCTGTACGTCCAGGACAGCTCCAGCCGGCCCTGGAACACGCCCCCGTTCACCTCCAGGAGGTGGGAGCGCGGACCCTGGTCGCTCTGCGCGGGGCCGCTCGGTTCGGAAGCCAGCGCGAAGAGCGCCGTGCCCGATGCGAGCGAGTCCAGCTGCCCCAGGTAGTTGAAGAGCACCTGGGCGCGCGGCCGGGCCTGGAGCTTCCGCGAGTGCTCATCCCGGCGCAGGTACGTCAGCAGGCCGTGGCCCAACCCCCGCCCCGGCACCGCGCGCAGCGCCTTGCCCACCCGGCGCAGCGTGAGGAGCGGAGACTCGGAGGGCGCGGCCTCCAACGACAGGGGCGACATCGCGGTGAACCAGCCCACGGTGCGGGAGAGGTCCACGTCGTCGAAGAGCTCCTCGCGGCCGTGGCCTTCGCGGTCCACCCGCAGCCGGGGCTGTCCCGTCCACCGCGCGAACGCGAGCACGAGCGCGGTGAGCAGCACGTCGTCCACCCGCGCGCGGAAGGTGCCGAGGGCCTCCTGGAGCAGGACGCGCGTCTCTTCCACTTCGAGCGAGACGGTGAGCGTGCGGGCCGACGCGAGCGTGTTGTCTCCCGCCTTGTCCACGGGCAGCGGACGCACGGCCTGCGCCGGACCCGTCAGCCAGAACGGCAGCTCGCGCTCCAGGGCCTCCGAGCGCGCGTGGGCTTCCAACCGCTCCGCCCAGTTCTTGAAGGACGTCGTCTTGGGCGGCAGTGCCACGGGCTCGCCACGGCCCAGGTGCTGGTAGGCCGCTTCCAGATCCTCCAGCAGATACCGCCAGGACACCGCGTCCACCACCAGGTGGTGCACTACGACCAGCAGCCGCTGGGAGTGGCCTTCGCCCCGGTCGAAGAGGGCGGCGTGGATCAGGGGGCCTTGGGACAGCTCGAGCCCGCGCTGCACGTGGGCCGCCGCCTGCTCCAGCGCGGAGGTTCGCGCGTCCTCGGGCACATGCGACAGGTCCACCTGGCTCAACACCGCCGTGGCCTCCGGCCCCGCGACGTGTTGCTCCCAGCCTTCCGCCGTGCGGGTGAAGCGCGTCCTCAGCGCGTCGTGGTGCCGCGTCACGTGGCCGAGCGCCTGCTCCAGCCGCGCGGCGTCCAGGCGCTCGCGGGGCTCCAGCAGCACGGACTGGTTGAAGTGGTGGGGCTCCGGCGAGGCCTGCTCGAAGAACGCGTGCTGGATGGGCGTGAGCGGCACGCGGCCGGTGACGGGTCCCTGTTCGTCCGGGCGGGACGGGCCCTGCGTCACGACCGCTGCCAGCTCCGCGATGGTCTGGTGCCGGAAGAGCTGCTTCGGGGTGACCCGCAGGCCTGCCTGCCGCGCGCGGCTGCTGACCTGCATGCTGCTGATGGAGTCGCCGCCCAGCTCGAAGAAGTTGTCGTGGATGCCGATGTCCTCGCGCCGGAGCACGGAGGCCCAGACGGCGACCAGCGTGTGCTCCACGGGCGTCCGCGGCCCCGTGGCGACCCGCGCGATGGTGACGGGCTCGGGCGCCGGCAACGCCCGGCGATCCACCTTGCCGTTGACGGTGAGCGGCAGGGACTCCAGCGCCACGTACACCGTGGGGACCATGTACTCCGGAAGCCGCTGCTCCGCGTGCTCCCGCAGTGCCGCGGGAGACACCACTTCGCTCGGTGCCGGGACGACGTAGGCCACCAGGCGCGGGTGGCCCGGCGAGTCCTCGCGCACCGCGACCACGGCCTTGCCCACGGTGGAGTGCCGCGCGAGCACGCCTTCAATTTCGCCCAACTCGATGCGGAAGCCGCGCAGCTTCACCTGGAAGTCGACGCGGCCCAGGAAGTCCAGCTCGCCCGTGGCCAGCCAGCGGGCCTGGTCACCCGTGCGGTACAGCCGCTCGCCGGGGGCCGTGCCGAAGGGGTTGGGAAGGAACCGCTCGGCGGTGAGATCCGCCCGGCCCAGGTAGCCCCGGGCGAGGCCCGCTCCGCCGAGGTACAGCTCTCCCGGCACGCCCACGGGCACGGGGTTCAGGTGGCCGTCCAGCACGTAGGCACGAGCGTTGGCCAGCGGACCGCCCAGCGTGGAGCGCGCCGCACCCCGCACCGCGCGGCAGGTGGAGTCCACCGTGCACTCGGTGGGGCCGTAGACGTTGAAGCAGTCGATGCGGGGATGCTCGGACAACGTCGCCCACAGCTCCGCGTCCACGGCCTCGCCGCCCACCAGCACGCGCAGGGGACGCCTGGAGCCCAAGCCCTCCTCCAGCAACAGGCGCAGGTGCGACGGCGAGCAATCCAGCACGTCCACCGCGTGGCGCTCCAGCCAGGCCACCAGCAGGGCCGCGTCCGCACGGGCTTCCTGAGGCACCACGCACAGCGCGTGTCCGTCCGCGAGCTGCACCAGCTGCTGCACGGAGGCGTCGAAGACGAGCGGGGCGTTGAGGGTGACGCGCAGCGGGCCCCGGCGCTCCGCGTGCGCGGTGTTCGCGAGCGCACCGCGCAGGTTCATCACCGACGCGTGCTGGATCATCACGCCCTTGGGCCAGCCGGTGGAGCCCGACGTGTAGATGACGTACGCGAGCTGCTCCGCACGGCCCGCGCGCGGCGGAGTGAATACGCTCTCACGGCCGAGCGCCTCGCGCACGGCGACGTCATCCATGCACAGCACGGCCACCCCCGGCGCGTCGAAGCGCGGCGCGAGGTGCGTCTGGGTCACGACAAGCTGGGTCCCGCTGTCCTTCACCACGAAGGCCTGGCGCTCGTGCGGATAGGCCGGATCGATGGGGACATAGGCGCCCCCGGTCTTGAGGATGGCCTGCACGGTGACCACCAGGTCCACGCCGCGCTCCAGGCACAGGGCCACGCGCGACTCGGCACCCACGCCCTGTTGCATCAGGTACCAGGCGAGGCGATTGGCTTGCGCATCCAGCTCCCGGAAGGTGAGCGTCCGGGTGTCGTCGAGGACGGCGAGCGCGTCCGGTGTGCGGAGGGCCTGGGCCTCGATGGCGTGGTGGAGGCAGTCCTCGCCCGGGAAGGCAGTGTCCGTGGCGTTCCATTCGCGCAGCAGCTGGCGCGCCTCCGCCTCTGGCAGCAGGGAGAGGCGGGAGAGGGGCAGGCCCGGCTGCGCGATGGCGGCACGCAGCAGGTGCTGGAGGTGCCCGGCCATGCGCTCGAGCGTCGAGGCGTCGAAGAGGTCCGCGTTGTATTCGAACGCGCCGCTCAGGCCTTCGGGCGTGACGGTCAGGAAGAGCGTGAGGTCGAACTTGGACGTGCGCTGCTCCACGCCCAGCGGGCGCAGGGTGAGGTCCGGCAACGCCAGCTCCCGCCGCTCGTCCTGGTCGTGGACGAACATCACCTGGAAGAGGGGCGGACGGCTGAGGTCGCGCGCGGGCCGGAGCGCTTCCACCAGCCGCTCGAAGGGCAGGTCCTGGTGGGCATAGGCGCCCAGTGTTGTCTCCCGCACCTGGGCCAGCAGCTCGCGGAACGTGGTGGCTTCACCCAGCCGCGCGCGCAACACCAGGGAGTTGACGAACAGGCCGATGAGGTCTTCGGACTCCGCCACGTTCCGGCCCGCGATGGGGGAGCCGACGCTGATGTCGTCCTGGCCCGAATAGCGGTGCAGCAGCACCTGGAAGGCGGCCAGCAGCAGCATGAAGGGCGTGACGCCCTCGCGCTGGCTCAGCTCGCGCACGGCCAGGGCCAGCTCCGCGGGCATGCGCACCGGGACGGTGGCGCCCCGGAAGGTCTGGGTCGCGGGGCGGGGCCGGTCGGTGGGCAGATCCAGGACGGGCGCCGCGCCTGAAAGCTGTTTCCTCCACCAGTCGAGCTGCGCATCCAGCGCCGGGCCGTGCAGCCAGCCGCGCTGCCAGGCCGCGAAGTCGGCGTACTGGAACGCCAGCTCCGGCAGGGGCGAGGGCTGGCCCGCGTGGAACGCCGCGTAGAGCGCTCCCATCTCCCGCACGAGCAGTCCCATGGACCAGCCGTCGGACACGATGTGGTGCATCGTCAGCACCAGCACGTGCCGGCGTGGATCCAGCCGCATCAGGCGCGCGCGCTGGAGCGGGCCCGTGGCCAACGCTAAGGGGCGCTGGGCCTCCTCCTGCGCCAGCCGCAGGGCCTCGGACAGGCGCTCCGTTTCCGGCAGGTGGCCCAGGTCCATCTGCTCCAGGGTGCGCGGAGCGGCCGTGGCGACGCGCACGAAGGGTCCGGCGTCATCGACGTGGAACGTCGTGCGGAGCGACTCGTGACGGCGGAGCACCTCGGACAGGGCGCCTTCGAGCGCCCCGGCGTCCAGGGCACCCTCCAGCAGCACCACCGCGGGGATGTTGTAGAGCGGGCTGTCCGGTTCGAGTTCTTCGAGGAAGAGCAGCCGCTGCTGGGCGAAGGAGGGCGACAGCCGGCCCTCGCGCGAGGTGCGCTCCAAGGGCGGCCGGTGCACGCCCTGACCGCGCGCGATGGCGGCCTCCACGGCGACGGACAACCCCGCCACGGTGGGCGCGTCGAACAGATCGCGCAGGGGGAGCTCCACCTGGAAGACCTTGCGGATCCGCGACAGGACCTGCGTGGTGAGCAGCGAGTGGCCGCCCAGTTCGAAGAAGTCGTCGTGGAGCCCGACGCGCTCCACGCGCAGCAGCTCCGACCAGACGTCCGCGAGCTGGCGCTGCACGTCGGTGCGGGGGGCCGCGTATTCACGCTCGCGCGCCGCGCCCTGGACGGGAGCGGGCAGGGCGGCGCGGTCCAGCTTGCCGTTGGGTGTGAGCGGCAGCGCGTCCATCACGACGAAGGCGGACGGCACCATGTAGTCGGGCAGCGCGTCCTTCAGCGCGCGGCGGAGCACCACGGCGTCCAGCGTCTGGCCGGACGCGGGGACGACGTAGGCCACCAGCCGCTTGTCACCCGGCACGTCCTCGCGGACGAGCACGCCGGCGTCCTGGACCTCCGGACGGCTCCTCACCGCGGCTTCCACCTCTCCCAGCTCGATGCGGAAGCCGCGCACCTTCACCTGCGTGTCCGCGCGGCCCAGGTACGCGAGCTGGCCGTCCTCGCGGAAGCGCACCACGTCGCCCGTGCGGTACAGCCGCTGTCCCGCGGCCGTGGCGAAGGGGTGCGGGACGAAGCGCTCGGCTGTCAGCGCCGGCTGGCCCAGGTAGCCCCGGGCCAGGCCCGCGCCCCCCAGGTACAGCTCACCGCGAACGCCGGGAGGCACCGGCGCAAGCCGCGAGTCGAGCACGTACACCTCCACGTGCCCCAGCGGCCGGCCGATGGGGGGCGCCTCTGCTTGCGCCACGCACTCCGTCAGCGTCGCCACCACCGTGCCTTCCGTGGGGCCGTAGGTGTTGAAGAAGCGCCGACCGGTGCCCCAGCGCGACACGAGCTCCGCGGGGCAGGCCTCTCCACCGGAGATGACGACGCGCAGCGCGGGCAGGTCCTCCGAGGGCGTCGCCGCGAGGACCGCCGGCGTCAGGCTCGCCACCGTGATGGCGGCCTCCCTCAGGTGATGCTGGAGCGGCTGGCCCGGAGCCAGCGCCTCCGCGGGCGCGAGGCAGAGCGTGGCGCCCGAGGTCAACGCGGTGAAGATCTCCTCCACGGAGATGTCGAAGCTGATGTTCGCGAACTGGAGCATCCGGCTTCCCGGGCCCACGCCGTAGAGGGGCGTCTCCGCGGACACCAGGGTGCATGCCGCGCGGTGCTCGATGAGCACGCCCTTGGGCCTGCCCGTGGAGCCGGACGTGTAGATGACATACGCGACGTGTCCGGGGCCGACTGCGGAGGGCAGTGCATCCCCGGGCTCGCGTGCGATGTGTTCCCAGTCCGAGTCCAGGCAGAGCACCCGGGCCGCATGTTCGGGCAGCTCCGACAGGAGCCGCTGCTGGGTCAACAGCACCGGCGCGGCGCTGTCCGCGAGCAGCAGGGCGAGCCGTTCCCGCGGCAGCGCGGGATCCATGGGCACGTAGGCGCCACCCGCCTGGAGGATGCCCATCATGCCGATGATGAGCTCCAGCGAGCGCTCCACGCACAGGCCCACGCGCACGTCCGGGCCCACGCCCAGCGCGCGCAGGTGCGCCGCGAGTTGACGCGAGCGCGCGTCCAGCTCCCGGTATGTGAGCGATCGCTCCTGGAAGACGATCGCGACCGCGTCGGGCGTGCGCGCCACCTGCTCCTCGAAGAGCGTGTGCAGGCAGGTCTCCAGCGCGGGCTTCGCGCTGGCGTTGCTCCACGTGCGCAGGACCTGGTGCCGCTCGGCCTCCGCCATCAGGGGAAGCGCCCATGCCCGCTGGGACGGATCCGCCACCAGGCCGTCCACCAACGCGAGGTAGCGCTCGCCCAGGCGGGCGATGGTGGCCGGGTCGAACAGGTCGGTGCTGTATTCGAAGAGCCCGTTCAGCCCCTGCTCGTGCGGGGCCAGCGACAGGCTCAGGTCGAACATCGACGTGCCCGGGTGCAGGTCCAGCGGGCTGAGCGTCAGCCCCGCGAGGCCCTCCTGGCTCGAGGACGGGGACGTGTTCTGCAGGTTGAACATCACCTGGAAGAGCGGCGTGCGGCTCAGGTGCCGCTCCGGCTGGAGCGCCTCCACCAGCGTCTCGAAGGGCAGGTCCTGGTGGGTGTAGGCCCCCAGGCAAGCCTCACGCACGCGGCGCAAGAGCTCTCGGAAGGACGGGTCCCCGGACAGGTCCGTGCGCAGCACGAGCGTGTTGATGAAGAAGCCGATGAGCCCTTCCGTCTCGCGCCGGTTGCGGCCGGCGATGGGCGTGCCCACCACCAGGTCCTCCTGGGACGCATGGCGCGCGAGCAGCAGCTTGAAGACCGTCAGTAGCGCCATGAACGGCGTCACGCCCTCCTGGGCACAGAGGGCCTCCAGCTTGCGCCGCGTGGACGCGGGCAGGAGGAAGGAGTGCGTGGCGCCCCGCTGCGTGAGCGTGGCCGGACGCGGCCGGTCCGAAGGCAGCTCCAGGACGGGGAGCGTGCCGCCCAGCCGCTGCTTCCAGTAGTCCAGTTGCGTGCGCAGCACGTCTCCCTGGAGCCAGTTCCGCTGCCACGCGGCGAAGTCGGCGTACTGCAAGGGCAGGGGCGCGAGCGCGGCGGATGTCCCCGAAAGCCGCGCGGCGTAGAAGGTCACCGCCTCGCGGACCAGCACCTCCAGCGACCAGCCGTCGGAGATGATGTGGTGCATGGTCAGCAGCAACAGGTGCTCTCGCTCCGAAAGCTGCAAGAGCCCCACGCGCAAGAGCGGACCGTGCTCCAGGTCGAAGGGGCGCTGGGCCTCCTCCCGGGCCAGCCGAAGCGCTTCGGCCTCGCGCGCCGCTTCTGGCAGCTCGCGCAGATCCACGAGCGCGACCCTGGGCTCCAGTGACGGCAGGATGACCTGGAAGGGCTGTCCGTCCCGCTCCGTGAAGACGGTGCGCAGCGCTTCGTGCCGCCGCACCAACTGGGCCAGGCCGTATTCGAGCGCGGCCACGTCCACCGTGCCACGCATGCGGAAGGCGGCGGGGTTGTTGTAGAGCGCCGTGCCCGGCTGCAACCGTTCCAGGAACCACAGCCGCTGCTGGGCGAAGGACAGGGGCGCGGGCTGGGCCGGATCGCGCGCGGGCAGCGCTGGCGCCGCGGCCTTCGCCCCGGCCTGCGCGGCCTCCTTCTCCGCGAGCCGCCGCAGCAACAGCGCGCGCTTCTCCGGAGGCAGGCTGGCGATCCGCTGGTCGATGTCACTCATGTCTGTTCACTCCAACTCGGCCAGGAGGGCTTCCAGCGTCTGTGCGTCCGCCGCCGCCGCCTTGTGCTTGACGATGCTCAGCGCGAGCGCGGCGATGGTGGGGGATTCGAAGAGGCCGCGCAGGGACAGGTCCACCCGGTACAGCTCGCGCACGCGCGACAGCACCTGCGTCCCCAACAGCGAGTGGCCGCCCAGCTCGAAGAAGTCGTCCTCCACACCAGGACTCTCGATGCCGAGCAGCTCCTCCCAGCACGTGGCCAGCGCCTGCTCCACGTCGTCGCGCGGCGCCACGTACCGGGTGGCCAGGGCGGGACGCGGGTGCCGGGCGCCCACCTTCGTGGGGGCGGGGAGCGCCGCGGCCTGGAGCCAGCGCGCGGCCTGGACGGACAGGTCCGTGGTGCTGACGGCCCAGCGCGCACAGGTGGGCGCGTCCAGGAGGCGCAGGAAGGACTCGAGCCCCTCGGAGAAGGACACCGCGTGCTCGGCGGGAGGCTCCTCCCCGGCGTGCCAGCCGGGCCAGTTCACGCTCAGCCACGGCGTGCCCCCAGTGCGCGAGCGCGCGGCCGCGAAGGCGTCCAGGAAGGCATTGGCCGCCGCGTACGCGCTGAACCCCAGGCCACCCAGCACCGACGACAGCGAGGACTGGAGCAGCACGAAGTCCAGCGGCAGATCCCTCACGGCGTCGTGGAGCGCCCACGTGCCGTGGACCTTCGCCTGGAACTGCTCCTCGCACCGCGCCGGGGTCGCTTCCCGCGCGAGGAGGAACGTCTGCCCGCCCACGCTGCCGGCCGAATGGATGACGCCATGCAGCTCACCGAAGCGCGCCCGCGCCCCCACGATGGCGGCTTCCAGCTCCTCGCGCTTCGCGACGTCCGCGCGGACCAGCATCACCTCCGCGCCCCGCTGTTCGAGCGCCATCAAGCGCTCCAGTGTCTGGCGGAGTCCGTCCTGTGTGTCATGGGCGCGGACGTAGTCCTCCCAGGTGGCCCGCTCGGGCATGGCGGTGCGGCCCACCAGCACCAGCCGGGCCCGCGCCTGCTGGAAGAGCGCCTCCGCCTGCGCGAGGCCGATGCGGCCCAGGCCACCGGTGATGAGGTAGACGCCGCGCTCGCGCAGCAGCGCCGGACGTCCCGTGGGCGCGGGAAGGCGCACGGGTTCGAAGGACTCCTGCCAGCGCTGCCCTGAGCGGTAGGCCACCGCCATCCCGTCCACCGGCGCGCGCAGCTCGTCCGCGAGCCGTGCCACCAGCCGCTCCTCTTCGGGCCCGCCTGCTTCCGGCGGCACCACGTCGATGACGCGGCAGCGGAGCGAGGGCTCTTCCTGCGGCAGCACCTTGCACGCGCCCAGCACGGTGGCCCGGCCCGGATCGAGGGGCTCGCCGCCGGTGACGTCCTGCGCGCCCCGGGTGAGGACGTTCAGCTCGAAGGGGCCCGCGCCCCCATGGGACAGCAGCGCCCGGGCGAGGAAGAGCAGGCCGTGGAAGCCGGCGAGTGCGTCCGTGTCGCGGCCCAGGCCCGAAACCTGGACGATGCGCCGGGGGATGCCGCCGTCGGCCTGGAGCGCGGACAAGAGCGCCGCGCAGTGCTCCGGCTGCCGGACATCGAGCGTGTAGTGGCGCTCGCCCTGGCGGTGGAAGGCCCCGCCCGGCATCACCGTCACCACGGACTCGTCCTGGTTCACCAGGTGCGCGGCCAGCCGCGCGCCCAGGTCCGAGTCATCGAGCAGCACCAGCCACTGGCCGGGTTCCGCCTTCACCGGGGCGGTGGGCGGCAGGGCCCGCTTCCACACCGGCCGGTAGAACCAGTCCGCGACGTCCTTGCGCGCGGCGACGTCCCGAGGTTCCGGGATGGTGGAGGCCGCGGCGCCCGCGTCGATCCAGTAGCGCTGGCGCTGGAAGGGATACGTGGGCAGGGGCACCCGCCGCGTCGAGCCGTGAAGCTTCTCCGGCTTCAGCCGGGCGCCCGCCATCCACAGTCGCCCCGCGGTCTCCAAAAGGACGGCGGCGTCCGGCGCGGTGTCCTGGGGACGCCGCATGGAGGTGAGCATCACGCGCCCCACCGCCAGGGGACCCGCCTGCCGGGCCAACAGGGTCAGTGTCTGGCCGGGGCCCACTTCCAGGAAGACGCGCTCGGGCTCCTGGAGCAGCGCGCCCAGGGCGTCCGCGAAGCGCACGGGCTTTCGCAGGTGCTCCACCCAGTAGCGCGGGTCCTGGGCCTGCTCCGCCGTCACCCACGCCCCCGTGACGTTGGACAGGTAGGGGAGCTTCGGTGGCGACAGCCGCGTCTGGCGCACGCGGGCCTCGAACGCGTCGAGGATGGGCGCCATCATCGACGAGTGGAACGCGTGGGAGGTGTGCAGCCGCCGGTGCTCCACGCCGCGCTCGCGCAACCGTGCTTCCAGGGCCTCCACTTCGGGCACGGGGCCCGACGCGACGCAGAGCGAGGGCGCGTTGATGGCCGCCAGCGACAGCCCGTCGCCGAGCAGCGGCCGCAGGGCCTGTTCGCCCAGCGCCACGGACAGCATGGCGCCCCCGGGCAACGACTGCATGAGCTTGCCTCGGGCCGCCACCAGCGCGAGCGCGTCCTCCAGCGACATCACGTCCGCGAGGCAGGCCGCGACGTACTCGCCCACGCTGTGGCCCAGCATGGCGCGCGGGCGGACGCCCAGGGACATCCACAGGTGCGCCAGCGCGTACGACGTGACGAACAAGGCCGGCTGCGCGAGCGCCGTGTCCCGCAGGCGCTCCTGGGCCTGCTCCTGTCCTCCTTCGGCGGGATGGAGCACGTCGCGCAGGTCCAGCCCCAGGTGGGGCCGGAGCAGCTCGCAGCACCGGTCCACGTGCTTTCGGAAGACGGGCTCGGACGCGTACAGGCCCTGGCCCATGCTGGCGTGCTGCGCGCCCTGTCCCGGGAAGAGGAAGACGACGGGGCTGTCCGCGCCCTCGGACGGCAGGGTGAGCAGCCGCCGCGCGTCGCGCGACGTGAGGCCCTGATGCGCGTCCTCCGCGTCCTGGCAGACCAGGATGCGCCGGTGCTCGAAGCGCCGCCGGCCCGCGTGGAGCGTGTAGGCCACGTCGGCCAGCGCCACATCCGGATGGCGGTCCATCCACGCCGCCAGGTTGTCCGTCGCCGCGTCCAGCGCCTGCTCCGTCCGGGCTGACAGCATCAGCACGTGCCAGGGGCGCGCGTCTTCGGTGCGCTCGGCTTCTGGCGCCTGCTCCAGCACCACGTGCGCGTTGGTGCCGCCCATGCCGAAGGAGCTCACGCCCGCACGCCGGGGTGCGTTGTCCGGCGTCCAGTCGCGCGCCTCGGTGACGACCTGGAAGGGGCCCCGCCCGAAGTCGGCCATGGGGCTTGGCTGCTTGAAGTGAAGGCTGGGCGGGAGCTTGCCGTGCTGGAGCGCCAGCACCGTCTTCATCAGCCCCGCGACACCCGCGGCCGCGTCCAGGTGCCCGATGTTCGGCTTGAGCGAGCCCAGCGCGCAGGCACCGGCCGATGCGGGCCGGTTCTCGAAGGCCTGGTTGAGCGCGGAGATTTCAATGGGGTCCCCCAGCGCGGTGCCGGTGCCGTGGGCCTCCACGTACTGGATGTCCGCGGGCGTCAGGCCCGACATGGCCAGCGCCTCGTGGATGACGGCCGCCTGTCCCTCCACGCTCGGCGCGGTGAAGCCCACCTTCGTGGCGCCATCGTTGTTCAGCGCGGACGCACGGATGACCGCGAGGACGGTGTCGCCATCCTCAATGGCCCGCTCCAGCGGCTTGAGCACCACCAGCCCGACGCCGGAGCCCGCGACGGTGCCCTGGGCCTCCGCGTCGAAGGCGCGGCAGTGCCCGTCCGGCGAGGCGATGGAGCCCGGCTGGTGCAGGTAGCCCACGCGGTGGGGCACGGGGATGGAGACCCCGCCCGCGAGCGCCATGTCCAGCTCGCCGTTGAGCAAGGCCTGACACGCCAGGTGCACCGCGACCAGCGAGGTGGAGCACGCCGTCTGCACGGTGAGGCTGGGGCCCTTGAGGTCGAGCAGGTACGAAGCGCGCGTGGCCAGGTAGTCCTTGTCATTGGCCAGGGTGAGCGCCTGGGCGCCCACGGTGCGCACCAGCTCCGGCCGCGACAGCAGGTTCGACAGCAGGTAGCTGCTGGCGCTGGCGCCCGCGAAGACGCCGATGGAGACCTCTTCCTGGGAGCCGGCGTAGCCCGCCCGTTCCAGGGCCTCCCACGCGCACTCCAGGAAGAAGCGCTGCTGCGGATCCAACAGCTCCGCCTCGCGGGGCGTCAGGCCGAAGAAGCCGGCGTCGAACAGCTCCACGCCGTCCAGGAAGAAGCCGGAGCGCACGTAGTGGGGCTGGGCGCGCAGCTCCCGCGCGACGCCCGCGGCTTCCAGCTCCTCGTCGGTGAGGACGGTGCGCGCCTCCACGCCGTGGAGCAGGTTCTTCCAGAAGGTGTCCAGGTCGGGGGCGCCGGGAAAGCGGCCCGCCATGCCGATGATGGCGATGCCTTCGTTCCGCGCCGGCTGTGTATCACTCATCCTGATCATCCTCACTGGGGGAACGGTGGGTCCGGGCCGGCTTGCGCTGTCCGGCACGCTCGCGCCGGGCCTGCACGCGGCGCTGGCCCTTCTCCTCGGTGGAGGGGCGCTCGTCGGCGTGCGAGAGGTGCGTGGCCAGCGCGCCCACCGTGGGGTACTGGAAGAGGTCCGCCAGCGAGACGTCGAGGCCCAAGACCCCGCGCAGCTTGCCGTGGACCTGGACGATGGACAGGGAGTTGCCTCCCAGGTCGAAGAAGCGCTCGTCGCGCCCGACGCGGTCCACGCGGAGTTGCTCCTGCCAGATGCGCGCGATGGCGCGCTCCAGCTCGGTGCCCGGTTCGACGTAGCCCTCCTGCGCGCCCAGCCTCAGACCTTCCGGAGCGGGCAGGGCCTTGCGGTCGACCTTGCCCGCGGCCGTGAGGGGCAGCGAGTCGAGGAGGACGAAGGCGGAGGGGACCATGAAGGAGGGCAGCCGTTGCTCCAGGAAGGAGCGCAGCTCCGCGGCTTGGGGCGGCTGAGAAGCGGTGACGTAGGCGACGAGGCGCTTGTCGCCGGGGGCATCCTCGCGCAGCAGCAGGGCGACGTCGGTGAGGAAGGGGTGGAGGCGCAGAGCGGCTTCCACTTCACCCAACTCGATGCGGATGCCGCGCAGCTTCACCTGGTCATCGAGGCGGCCGAGGAACTGAAGAGCGCCGTCGGGGAGCCAGCGAGCCCTGTCACCGGTGCGGTAGATGCGAGCGCCGGGGGCGGAGGAGAAGGGGTGCGGGAGGAAGCGCTCGGCGGTGAGGGACGGCTGGCCAAGGTAGCCGCGCGCGAGGCCGACACCGGAGATGAAGAGCTCACCCGGAGCGCCGAGGGGGACAGGGCGCAGGGAGGAGTCGAGGACGAAGAGGGAGGTGTTGGGCCAGGGGGAGCCGATGTGGAGGGAGTCGGGGCCGAGGCGCGGGTTGATGGAGGCGCAGACGGAGGCCTCGGTGGGGCCGTAGGCGTTGAGGAGGTTGCGGCCCGGAGCCCAGCGGCGAGAGAGCTCGGGAGGGCAGGCCTCGCCAGCGGAGATGACGGTGCGAAGCGAAGGGAGCGCTTCGGGTTCGAGGAGGGCGAGGACGGAAGGGGTGAGGGTGGCGGCGGAGATGGAGTGGGCCGCGAGGAAGGACTGGAGGGGCGCGCCCGGCAGAAGTGCATGGGCGGGAGCGAGGACGAGGCAGGCGCCAGCGAGGAGGGAGGAGAAGACTTCGCAGACGGAGGCGTCGAAGGAGGGAGAGGCGAACTGGAGGACGCGGGAGGAGGGGCCGAAGCCGTGGCGAAGGACGGCGGCCTGGGCGGTGTTGCAGAGGCCGCGGTGGTGAAGAAGGGTGCCCTTGGGTTTGCCAGTGGAGCCGGAGGTGTAGATGACGTAGGCGAGGTGGTCCGGCAGGACGCGTGAAGTAGGCGCGTGCGTGGGCTGACGGGCGATGGCGCCCCAGTCCTCATCCAGGAGGATGCGCGTGAGCTGGGACGCGTCCCCTGAAGGCGCCAGGTGTTTCTGCGTGATCAGCACGGCAGCGCCGCTGTCCTTCACCACGAAGGCGAGCCGCTCGGCCGGATGCGACGGTTCGAGCGGAACGAAGGCGCCGCCGGCCTTGAGGATGCCGAGCATGCCGATGACCAGCTCCGGCGAACGCTCGCAGCACAGGGCGACGCGCACGTCCGGACCCACGCCCGACAGGCGCAGGTGGTGGGCGAGCTGGTTGGCGCGCGCGTCCAGCTCCCGGTAGGTGAGCGTGGTGCCCTGGCACTCCAGCGCGGGCGCCTCCGGCGTGAGCGAGACCTGGGCCTCGAAGAGGTGGTGCGCGCAGGTGTCCTGCGTGAAGGCGACGTGCGAGTCGTTCCACGCGACGAGCATGCGCTGACGCTCGGCGGGCGACACCAGGGTGACGTCCGCCAGCCGGCCGTCGGCCGAGGCCATGAGCCCGGACAGGGCAGCGCGCCACTGCGCGAGCAACCGCTCCAGCGTGGCGGGCCCCAGGCGCTGGACGCCGGAGACCAGCCGCAGCCGCAGCTCCCGCTGAGGGATGACGACCGCCGTGAGCGGGTAGTTGGTGCGCGAGAAGCTCTGGGGATCGCGGATGTCCAGGTGTCGCGCGCCTTCCTTCAGCGCCGCATCAACGGGGTAGTTCTCGACGACGAGGATGCTCTCGAAGAGCGACGTGCCGCGCGGCACCTCGCTCCAGGCCTGGAGGTCGGACAGGAGCGTGTGCTCGTGGTCGGCCAGTTCGAGCTGGTTCGCCTGGAGCTCCCGCAGCCACGTTCCTACCCGGGCATGCGCGGGCATGTGGACGCGGACCGGCAGGGTGTTGATGAAGAGTCCCACCGCGGACTCGACGTTCGCGAGCCCGGCGGGACGGCCGGAGCGCGTGGCGCCGAAGACGGCCTCGGTTTCACCCGCGTGGTGGGCGAGCACCAGGGCCCAAGCTGCCTGCACGAGCGTACTGAGCGTGAGCTGGTGCTGGCGCGCGAAGGCCTGCATCGCGGCGGTGTCCGCTTCGGACAGGGTCACCTCGCGCTCGCTGCCCTCGGCGGAATCACTGGCGGCTTCACCCGCGAGCGGTTCGGGCAGCACGGTGGGGGCGGTCACCCCCGCGAGCGTGGCGCGCCAGAAGGCCTCCGCCTTCGAAGGGTCCTGGCCCTGGAGCCAGGCCACGTAGTCCCGGTAGCCGTGGGACGGCAGGGCCGGTGCCAGCGGCTGGCCGGAGGCGAGCTGGGTGTACGTCGCGAACAGCTCCTTGAGAAGCAGCGCGATGCTCCAGCCATCCACCAGCAGGTGGTGGAAGCTCCACACCAGGCGCCAGGAGTCCCGCCCCAACTGGATGAGCGCGAGCCGCATCAGCGGTGGCTGGGTGAGATCGAAGCCCCGGGCGCGGTCCTCGGCGACGAACGCCTGGAAGCGAGCATCCCGCTCCGCCTCCGGAAGCGTGCACCAGTCGAGTTCCTGCCAGGGCAATTCGCTCCGGGCGTGCACGAGCTGGAGCGGCTGTTCCAGGCCCTCCCAGAGGAAGCCCGTCCGCAGCACCGGGTGGCGTGCCAGCACGTGCTCCCATGCGCGGTGGAGTGCGACCGGATCGAGCGCGGTGTTGAAGAACGCCCAGGAGAGCTGTTCGAAGTAGGCGCTGGAGCCCGGTGACAGCAGCGCATGGAAGAGCAGGCCGCGCTGCATGGGCGCCAGCGGATAGACGTCCTCCAGCGCGGGCTGGTCCTGGAGCAGGGCGTCCAGGAAGTGCGTGGGCAGGCCCGCGAGCGGGAAGTCCGCGGCGGTCCTCACGAGCGCCTGCGGCGAATGGCGCCCGGAGACGAGGGTTCGAAGGGCTTCGGTGAAGCGCTGCCCCAGGCCCTGGAGGGTGGCTTCCTGGTGGAGGTTCTGGCTGTACGCGAACGCGACCTCCAGCCGCCCACCGAGGATGAAGGCGTTGACCTCCAGCACGTGCGTGCGCGGGCCCTCGCCGCCCTGGACGGGTCCCGTGGGGAGCCGTGAGAGGCGGAACTGGGACGAAGAGGGCAGGGCCGAGTCCAGCTGTCCCAGGTAGTTGAACAGCACGGGCGCGCCCGACGAGGAGGAACGCGGACGAGAGTCTTGTCCCTGCCGCAGGTAGCGCAGCAGTCCGTAGCCCAGGCCCTTGTCGGGCACCGCGCGCAGGGCGTGCCGCACCTGTCGCACCGCGGCCGAGGGGCCGAGGGACGCATCCACGTCCACGAGCAGCGGGAACAGCGTGGTGAACCAGCCCACGGTGCGCGACAGGTCCACGTCCTCGAAGAGGTCCTCACGGCCGTGGCCTTCCAGGTCCACCATGAGGTGGGAAGCACCGGACCACCGCGCGAGCGTGTGCGTCAGGGCCGCGAGGAGCACCTCTTCCAGACGGGCTCCATACGCGCCGGGCACCTCCTGGAGCAGCAGCTGGGTCTCCTCGGCGCCGAGCGACACGGCGACGCGCTTCTCCGAGTCGAGCGTGTTGATCCCCTCGGGCACGTCCACCGGCAGCGGCGCGGGCGCGGGCAGGTCCAGCCACGCCGGAAGCCGGGCGAAGGCATCGGTCCGGGCGTGGCCGTGCAGCCGCTCCGCCCAGGCCTTGAAGGACGTGCTCTTGGACGGCAGCGCGGTCTCGAGGCCGTCACGGAGCCGCGTGCACACGGCATCCAGATCCTCCAGCAACACGCGCCACGAGACGCCGTCCACCACGAGGTGGTGGATGACGAGCAGCAGATAGCCGGGCCGCGTGGGGCCCAGGTCGAACCGGACGGCGCGCAGCAGCGGACCGTCGGAGAGGTGCAGCCGGGCCTGTGTATCCGAGGCGATGCGCTCCAGGGCCGCGTGCTGCGCGTCTGGGTGCACCGAGGACAGGTCCTCGTGGGTCAGCGCGGGCGTCGCGGACTCCGCGCCACCCAGGTGCTGCGTCCACCGTCCCTGCCGCGACTCGAAGCGCATGCGCAGGGCGTCGTGGTGCAGCAGCAACTGTCCCAGGGCACGCTCCAAGAGCTTCGCGTCCAGCGGCTGGAGGACCTCCAGCAGCACCGACTGGTTGAAGTGGTGGGGCGTGGAGCGGGGCTGCTCCAGGAACCAGTGTTGGATGGGCGTGAGCGGCACTTCGCCGGTGACGAGTCCCTGCTCGGACTGGAGCAGGGGAGCGTCCCCCGCCGCGCGGGCCAGCTCCGCCACCGTCTGGTGCTGGAAGAGCTGCCGGGCCGTGAGCCGCAGCCCCGCGCGCCGTGCACGCGAGACGACCTGGAGGCCCAGGATGGAGTCACCGCCGAGCGTGAAGAAGTTGTCGCCCGTGCCCACGCGCTCCAGGCCCAGCACTTGCGCCCAGATGTCCGCGAGCGTGCGCTCCACGGGCGTGCGGGGCTCGATGAAGTCCCCGCCAGAAGCCACGCGGCCGGGCGCGGGAAGCGCGCGCCGGTCCAGCTTGCCGTTGGAGGACAGGGGCAGTGCCGCCAGCGACACGAAGGCCGAGGGCACCATGTATTCGGGCAGCCGCGACTTGAGCACGGCGCGCAGGGCGTCCTCGTCCAGCGAGGCGCCGCTGGCGGGGACGACGTAGGCCACCAGCCGCTTCTGGCCCGGGACGTCCTCGCGCACGAGCACGGCCGTCTGGTGCACCGAAGCGTGCGAGGACAGGACGGCTTCAATCTCCCCCAGCTCGATGCGGAAGCCGCGCAGCTTCACCTGGAAGTCGCTGCGGCCCAGGTACTCGAGGCTGCCGTCGGCGAGGTAGCGGACCCGGTCGCCCGTCTTGTAGAGGCGGGCCCCCGGCGTGGCGCTGAACGGATCCGGAACGAAGCGCTCCGCGGTGAGGCCGGGCCGGCCCGCGTACCCACGCGCCAGCGCGATGCCGCCCAGGTACAGCTCGCCCACGGCCCCAGCGGGCACCAGCTCCAGACGAGGCCCGAGGACGCGCAAGGACACGTTGTGGATGGGATGTCCGATGGGGACGCTGGTCCGCATATCGCCCCGCGCGCAGGCCCAGGCGGTGACGTCCACGGCCGCCTCAGTGGGGCCGTACAGGTTGTGCAGCTCCGCCGGGAGCAGCGCCAGGCAGCGCGCCTGGAGGTCGGCAGGCAGCGCTTCGCCGCTGCAGATGATCCGCTTGAGGCCGGTGCAGGACTCGACGCCTGGCTCGTCCAGGAAGGCGCGCAGCATGGACGGCACGAAGTGCAGGGTGGTGATGCCCTGTTCGACGAGGGTGCGCGTCAGGTACGCGCTGTCCTGGTGGCCGCCGGGCCGCGCGACCACGAGCCGCGCTCCCGTCATCAGCGGCCAGAAGAACTCCCACACGGACACGTCGAAGCCATACGGCGTCTTCTGGAGGACGCGGTCGTCCGCCGTCAGCCCGTAGGCCTCCTGCATCCACAACAGGCGGTTGCAGATGGCCTCGTGGGTGTTCATCGCTCCCTTCGGCTGGCCGGTGGAGCCGGAGGTGAAGATGACGTAGGCCAGTCCACCGCCGTGCACCGCCACGTCCGGACGCGTCTGCGCGTGCTTCGCGAAGACGTTCCAGTCCGTGTCCAGGCTCAGCGCCGGAGGAGCATCATCTGGGAGCAGCGACGCATGCCGCGCCTGGGTGAGCACCCATCGCGCCTCGCTGTCGCGAAGCATGGACCGCAGCCGTTCCTGGGGCAGCGTGGGCTCCAGCGGCACGTAGGCGCCGCCGGCCTTGAGGATGCCGAGCAGGCCCACCACCAGCTCCACCGAGCGTTCCATCAACAGGGCCACCCGAGACTCGGGCCCCACGCCGCGCTCCAGCAATGCGTGCGCGACCTGGTTGGCGCGTGTGTCCAGCTGCCGGTAGGTGAGCTGCTCGTCGTCGAACGCCACCGCCACGGCATTGGGCGTGCGCTCGACCTGGGCCTCGATGAGCCCGTGCAGCGTGAGGCCCGCGGCGCGAGGCACGCGCGTGTCGTTCCATTCCGAGACGAGCTGGTGCCGTTCGGACTCCGACAGCAACGGCAGCCGGGAGAGGTGCTCGTCCGGCGTGGCGAGGCTGCCGCGCAGCAGCGTCTCCAGGTGGCGCCCCAGCCGCGCGACGGTCGCCGCGTCGAACAGGTCGGTGCTGTACTCCAGCGAGCCCACCAGTCCGTCCGCCGTGTCCGCCAGCGCGAGCGTGAGGTCGAACTTCGCCGTGTCCCGTTCGAGGGCCAGCGGCTTCAGCGACAGGCCCGGCAGCTCCACTCCGGCGAGCGCGTCCTGGTCCAGGACGAACATCACCTGGAAGAGCGGGGAGCGGCTCAGGTCGCGCTCCGGCCGCAGCGTGTCCACCAGCTGCTCGAAGGGCAGGTCCTGGTGCGAGTACGCCCCCAGCGCCGTGCGCCGCACCTGGGCCAGCAGCTCACGGAAGGTGGGGTCTCCGCCCATCCGCGCACGCAGCACCAGCGTGTTGACGAAGAAGCCGATGAGGCCTTCGGTCTCCGCGCGCGTGCGGCCGGCGATGGGTGAACCGACGCCCACGTCCTCCTGACCGGAGTGGCGGTGCAGCAGCACCTGGAAGGCGGCCAGCAGCACCATGAAGGGGGTGACGCCCTCGCGCCGGCAGAAGGCATGCAGCTCTTGCGTCAGCGCCACCGGCAGCCGGACCGGAACGGCCGCGCCCCGGAAGGACTGGACCGCGGGACGGGGCCGGTCGGTGGGCAGCTCCAGCGCCTGGGGCATGTCCTGGAGCTGCGCACGCCACCAGCCGAGCTGCGCTTCCAGGACGGAGCCCTGGAGCCACTGGCGCTGCCAGTGCGCGAAGTCCGCGTACTGCACGGGCAGGCCGGGCAGCACCGGGGTCCGCTCGTCGCGGAAGGCCTCGTAGAGCTCGGACAACTCACGCACCAGCACCGCCATGGACGCGCCGTCCGCGACGATGTGGTGGACGGTGAGCGCCAGCACCTGACGCCCGGACTCCAGCCGCAGCAGCAGCGCGCGCAGGAGCGGGGACTCGGCGAGCACGAAGGGACGGCGCGCGTCGTCGGCGGCCAGGCGGAGCGCCGCTTCCATCCGCGCATCGGCGGGCAGGTGGCCCAGGTCCTCCACGCGCAGGGAGAGCTGCTGCGTCTCCGGGGCAATCCGGAGGACCGGCCGGCCGTCGGACTCGGGGAACGACCCACGCAGGGCTTCGTGGCGCGACAGCACGGCCTCCAGGGCCTTGCCGAGCGCATCCGCGTCCAGCGTTCCCTCCAGCAGCAGCGCGCTGGAGATGTTGTACGCGGCGCTGCCCGGCTCCAGCTGATCCAGGAACCACAGGCGCTGCTGCGCGAAGGACAGCGGCAGGTCGCCCGTGCGCGGCAGGCGCTCCATCGCGGGAGGCTTCTCTCCGTGGGCGCGGGCGTCGATGCGCTCCGCCAGGGCCGTCAGGGACGACGCCTCGAAGATGTCGCCGAGCGGCAGGTCCACCTGGAAGGTGCCCTGGATGCGCGAGACGAGCTGAGTGGCCAGCAGCGAGTGGCCGCCCAGTTCGAAGAAGTCATCCCGCAGGCCCACGCGCTCCACGCGCAGCACCTGTTCCCAGATGCCGGCGAGCAGCTGCTCGGTGGGCGTGCGCGGCGCCCGGAACGTGTCCGTGGGCTCGCGCGCTCCGGCCTCCAGCCCCAGGGCGGCGAGCGCCCGGGTGTCCACCTTGCCGTTGGGCGTGAGGGGCAGCGCGTCCAACGGGATGAACGCGGAAGGCACCATGTACGCGGGCAGCTGCTCCGTGAGCGTCTGCCGCAGCCATGCCGTGTCCACGTCTCCCGTGACGTACGCCACGAGCTGCGCCGAACCCGAGGCGTCCTCGCGCGTCACCACCGCCACCTCGCGGACACCCGCGCAGGCCGCGAGGAGCGCCTCCACCTCTCCCAGCTCGATGCGGTAGCCGCGCACCTTCACCTGCGAGTCGAGGCGGCCGAGGAACTCCAGCGTGCCGTCCGCGTTGCGCCGCACCCGGTCTCCCGTGCGGTACAGGCGCGCGCCGGGCTTCCAGCTGAAGGGGTGCGGGATGAAGCGCTCCGCAGTGAGCTCCGGCCTGCGCCAGTAGCCCCGGGCCAGCTGCACGCCGCCGATGTACAGCTCTCCGGTGACGCCCACCGGCACCAGCCGCAGGTCCTCGTCCAGCACATGCAGGTCCACGTTGGCGATGGGCCGGCCGATGGAGACGACGCTCCCCGGAACCTCGTCGCCCGTCACCTCGTGCACGCAGCAGCCCACCACCGTCTCGGTGGGGCCGTACTCGTTGATGAGCCGGGTGTCCGGGGCATGCTCGCGCCAGAACGCCAGGTGCTCCGCGGTGAGCGCCTCGCCGCCGATGACGAAGGCGCGCGTGCCGCCGCGTGCCTCCTCCGGGCGCAGCTGCCGCGCCAGCAGCTGGAGGTGGGAGGGCGTCAGCTTGACCAGTCCGTAGCCGCCGCCTTCGCGCACCACGCGTGCCAGCCCCTCCACGCCGCCGCCTTCCTCCACGAGCACCACCGCGCGGCCCACCGTCAGCGGCAGCAGCAGGCTCGTCACCGTCAGGTCGAACGCGAGCGACGAGTGCACGGGCGCGGCGCCCTCGGCGGCAGGGTAGGCCCGGGCGCACCACGCCAGGTAGTTGACCACGCCCCGGTGCTCGATGAGCACGCCCTTGGGGCGCCCCGTGGAGCCGGAGGTGTAGATGACGTACGCCAGGTCGTCCGCGGTGACGCCGCTGGTGGGCCGCGCTTCGCTCTCACGCGAGATGAGGGCGTGGTCCGCGTCCAGGCACACCGGTTGGAAGGCACCGGCGGGCAGTTCGTCCGCCAGCCGCTCCTGCGTCACGAGCACCGGCACCGCCGAGTCCTCCAGCATGGACGCCAGCCGCGCCACCGGGTAGCCCGGATCCAACGGCACGTAGGCGCCGCCGGCCTTGAGGATGCCCAGCAGGCCCACGGCCATGTCCGTCGTGCGCTCCACGTACAGGCCCACCAGCACGCCCGGCTTCACGCCGCGCGCGCGCAGGTGGTGCGCCAGTTGGTTGGCCCGGCGGTCCAGCTCGCGGTACGTCAGCCGCGTGTCGCCCTGACGCACGGCCTCCGCGTCGGGGGTGCGCTCCACCTGGGCCTCGAAGAGGTGGTGGACGCAGCCGGACGGGAAGGCGGCGTGGGTGTCGTTCCAGGTGGTGAGCAGCTGCCGGCGCTCGCCGTCCGTGAGCAGGGGCAGGTCGCCCAGCCGCTGTCCGGGGCGGGCCACCATGCCCTCCAGCAGCGTGCGCCAGTGGCCCGCGAGCCGCTCCACCGTGGCGCGTCCCAGGCGCGAGGTGTCGTGGGCCAGCTTCAGCCGCAGCTGCCCGTCCGGAATGACGGTCACGTTGAGGGCGTAGTGGGGCCGCTCGTCGAACCGCACGTCGCGCACGTCCAGGCCTCCGGCCCTCGCGCGCACGGAGTCGTCCACCGGGTAGTTCTCGAAGACGAGCAGCGTCTCGAAGAGCGGCGTGCCCCGTGGCACTCCGCTCCAGCCCTGCACCTGGACCAGCGGGCTGTGCTCGTGCTCCTGCGCTTCGGCCTGCTGGGACTGGATGCGCCGCAGCCACGGCAACAGCCGTTCGTTCCCGGGCAGCGTCACGCGCACGGGCACCGTGTTGATGAACAGGCCCACCGTGTCCGCCGCGGTGGAGAGGCCCGGAGGCCGGCCCGCGACGGTGGCGCCGAACACCACGTCGGAGGTGTGCGTGTGGCGGCCCAGCAGCAGCGCCCATGCGCCCTGCACGAGCGTGTTGAGCGTGAGCTGGTGCTGGCGCGCGAAGCCCTGCAGGGCCTGCGTCATCTCGGCCGGGAGCACCAGCTCCACCATGCCGCTCTGGCCCTGGCTGCGGTCCCGGAGGGCGCCCGCGCGCTCATCACCGGGCAGCGGGGTGGGGGCCGGGAAGCCGGCGAACGTCTTCCTCCAGAAGGCCTCGGTGCGCGTCAGGTCCTGGCGGCCCAGCCACTCCACGTAGTCGCGGAAGGCCGGCGCGCGCGCAAGCCGGGGCTTCTGGCCCGCGAGCAGCGATGCGTAGGCGGCGAACACGTCCTGGAGCAGCAGCCCCATGCTCCACCCGTCCTGGATGAGGTGGTGGAAGCTCCAGACGCAGCGGTACACGTTCGCATCCAGGCGCAGCAGCGTCAGCCGCATGAGCGGTGCGCGCGACAGCTCGAAGCCGCGCGTGCGATCCGTTTCCATCCACGCCGAGAGCCGGGCCTCCTGCTCCTGGGGCGACAGGCCCCGCAGGTCCTCCTCGCGCCAGGGCAGCTCCGCGCGCGGGAGCACCACCTGCAACGGCTCCGCGAGCCCTTCCCAGTGGAAGCGGGTGCGCAGCGCCGGGTGCTTGTCCACCACCGCCTGCCACGCCTGACGGAAGGCCGCGACGTCCAGCCCCGAGTGCAGCGACCACGAGAGCTGTTCGAAGTACGCGCCCGCTCCCGGCTCCAGCAGCGTCTGGAGCAACATGCCCTGCTGCATGGGCGTGAGGCGGTAGACGTCCTCCACCGGCTCGCCCGGAGGCAGGACGGTCGCCAGGACCGAGGGGCTCACGTCCGCCAGCGGGAAGTCTCCCGGCGTGTAGCGCCGTGCGTCCTCGGAGTCGCGGCCGGTGATGAGCTCGCGCAGCGCCGTGACGAAGCCATCGGCCAGCGCCTCCACCGTGGCGCGCGCATGCACGGCTTCGCTGTAGATCCACTCCAGCTCCAGCTCACCGCCCAGCACCAGCCCGTTCACCTCCAGCAGGTGGGTGCGCTGTCCGAGCCCGGAGCGCGTGGGCCCGGCGGACTCGCGCGAGGCCCGCATCCGCGCCGCGCCGGAAGCCACCGCGTCGAACTGGCCCAGGTAGTTGAAGGCCACCGGTGCCGAGGGCGATGCGCGCAGCTGCTCCCGCGCCGCGTCCGTCCCCAGGTAGCGCAGCAGCCCATGGCTCAGGCCGCGTCCCGGCACCTTCCGCAGCGTGTCCCGCACGGCCCGCAGCGCCGTGGCGGGGCTCGAGCCCGCGGGCACCTGGAGCACCACCGGATAGAGCGCCGTGAACCAGCCAACGGTGCGCGACAGGTCCACGTCCTCGAAGAGGTCCTCGCGGCCATGGCCCTCCAGGTCCACCCGGAGGGACTCCGAGCCCGTCCAGCGCGAGAGCACGCGGGCCAGCGCCGCCACCAACACTTCGTCGATGCGCGAGCGGTACGCGGAGGGCACCTCCTGAAGGAGCGTCCGCGTCTCCGCCACGTCCAGCCGCACCGCCACGCGCCGCGCGGTGGCCTGGGTGTTGGGCTGCCCCTCGTGGTCCACCGGGAGGGCCGGCACGGGCTGGCTCGAAGCGGTCCGCCAGTAGGACAGGTTTCGCTCCACCTCTGGCGTCAGCGCGTGCTGCTGGAGCCGCCGGGCCCAATCCAGGAAGGGCGTCGTCTTCGGAGGCAGGGCCACGCGCTCACCGCGCGCGAGCTGGCCGTACGCAGTCTCCAGGTCCTCCAGGAGCACGCGCCACGACACGCCGTCCACGGCGAGGTGGTGGACGTACAGGAGCAGCCGCTGAGGCTGTCCGGCGTCCGGCTCGAAGAGGGCGGCGCCCAGCAGCAGTCCCGACTCCAGCGACAGGCTGGCCTGCACCCGCGCCGTCTCGCGCTCCAGCGAGACACCGGGGGCCAACCGCTCCAGCCGCACCGGCGCGTCCAGGCCCACCTGGGAGAGCGTCCAGCCCTGGCCGCTCCGGGTGGCCCGGGTGCGCAGGGCGTCGTGGTGCTCCACCAGCGCGCTCAGCGCACGCTCCAGCACTCCGGCGTCCAGTGGCTCGTGAGCCTCCAGGAGCACGGCCTGGTTGTAGTGGTGGGCTTGCGCGAACTCCGCGTCGAGGAAGGCGCGCTGGATGGGCGTGGGCGGCACGTCGCCCAGGACCAGGCCCTGCTCGGCCTTCGGCGCGGTGGTGCTCTCCACCACGCGCGCCAGCTCCGCCACCGTCTGGTGCTGGAAGAGCTGACGGGGGGTGAGCCGCAGCCCGGCGCGCTGCGCGCGGGCGATGACCTGGAGGCTGAGGATGGAGTCGCCGCCGAGCGCGAAGAAGTTATCCGACAGCCCCACGCGCGGGACGCCCAGCACCTGCGCCCACAGCGCGGCCAGCGTCTGCTCCACGGGGGTGACGGGCGCGACGAAGGCGGTCTCGGTGGCGGACTGCTCGGGCGCGGGCAGCGCGCGCCGGTCCAGCTTGCCGTGCGAGGTGAGCGGCAGCTCCGTCAAGGAGACGAAGGCAGCGGGCACCATGTACTCCGGCAGGCGCGCCTTGAGGTGGACGCGCAGGGCCTCCACGTCGAGCGGAGCGCCGGCAACCGGGACGACGTAGGCCACCAGCCGCTTGTGTCCCGGCGAGTCCTCGCGCACCAGCACCGCCGCCTGGCGCAGCGAACCGTGCTGCGCGAGCGCCGCTTCAATCTCTCCCAGCTCGATGCGGAAGCCGCGGATCTTCACCTGGAAGTCGCCGCGGCCCAGGTACTCCAGGCTGCCATCGACAAGGTAGCGCGCGCGGTCGCCAGACTTGTAGAGGCGTGCTCCGGGCGCGTCGCTGAACGGATCCGGGATGAAGCGCTCCGCGGTGAGCGCGGGGCGCGACAGGTAGCCGCGGGCCAGGCCCATGCCGCCGACGTACAGCTCCCCGGGAACGCCGATGGGCGCGGGCTGCAATTGCGCGTCCAGCACGTAGAGCTGAAGGTCCGGGATGGGGACGCCGATGATGCTGCCCGTCGAGCCTTGGGCATCCTCGGCGCGCAGGGGACGGTAGGTGACATGCACCGTGGTCTCGGTGATGCCGTACATGTTGACCAGCCGGGGCCGGGTGTCCGGGTGCCGGGCGAACCACGGCCGCAGGCTGGCGAACTCCAGCGCCTCGCCGCCGAAGACGACGGTGCGCAGGGACAGGCCGCTGGGGCCCTGCACGTCCGAATCCACCTGGACCAGCTGGCGGAAGGCGGACGGCGTCTGGTTGAGCACCGTGACGCGCTCCTTGCGCAGCAGCGCGTGGAAGGCCTCCGGGGAACGGCTCACCCAGTAGGGCACCACCACCAGCCGGCCGCCGTGGATGAGCGCGCCCCACAGCTCCCAGACGGAGAAGTCGAACGCGTAGGAATGGAACAGCGTCCACACGTCGTTCGCGCCGAAGTGGAACCAGTGCTGGGTCGCGGAGAAGAGGCGCGTGATGCGCCCGTGCGTGAGCTGCGCGCCCTTGGGCTTGCCGGTGGAGCCGGACGTGTAGATGACGTAGGCGAGGTGTTCGGAGGTGACGCCCGGGGCGGGGTTGTCGTGCCGCTGGGACTCGAGCTCCTTCGGGGCATCCAGGCACAGCACCGTGGCGGTGTGCTCCGGCAGGGTCGCGACCAGCGCCTGCTGCGTGAGCAGCACGGGCACGCGCGAGTCCTCCAGCATGAAGGCCAGGCGCTCCCGGGGGTACGCCGGATCCAACGGCACGTAGGCGCCCCCGGCCTTGAGGATGCCCAGGATGCCCACCACCATCTCCAGCGAGCGCTCCACGCACAGGCCGACGAGTGTCTCCGGGCCCACGCCCAGGCCACGCAGCCGCCACGCGAGCCGGTTGGCGCGCGTGTTGAGTTCGCCGTAGGTGAGGTGGGTGTCCTCGAAGGTGACGGCGACGGCGTCCGGCGTCCGGGCGGCCAGCGCCTCGAACTGGTGGTGGACGCAGGCGCTGGAGGGATGCGAGGCGCGCGGTCCGCTCCACTCGCGCAGCAGCCGGTGCCGCTCGGCCTGGGCCAACAGGGGCAGCCGGGAGATGCGCTGTGACGGATCCGCGACGACGCCCAGCAGCAGGTGGTGCAGGTGCTCCACCATGCGCGCGACGGTGGCGCCGTCGAAGAGGTCGGTGCCGTACTCCAGCGAGCCCACCAGTCCGTCCGCCGTGTCCGTCAGCGACAGCAGCAGGTCGAACTTGGCGGTGTGCTGTTCCAGCGTCAGCGGGCGCAGCACCAGGCCCGGGAGCTTCAGCTCCGGCAGCACGTCCTGCTGGAGGACGA
This sequence comes from Corallococcus carmarthensis, assembly GCF_003611695.1. Taxonomy (GTDB): domain Bacteria; phylum Myxococcota; class Myxococcia; order Myxococcales; family Myxococcaceae; genus Corallococcus; species Corallococcus carmarthensis. Next base: position 115,746 of record NZ_RAWE01000004.1, read on the forward strand.
AGACGGTCTGGAAGAGCGGGGAGCGTGTGAGGTCGCGCACGGGCTGGAGCGCCTCCACCAGCCGCTCGAAGGGCAGCTCCTGATGGGCGAAGGCGCCGAGCGTCGTCTCCCGCACCTGGGCCAGCAGCTCGCGGAAGGTGGGGTCTCCGCCCAGCCGCGCGCGCACGACCAGGTTGTTGACGAAGAAGCCGATGAGTCCCTCCGTCTCCGCCAGGTTGCGGCCGGCGGTGGGGGAACCCACGCAGAAGTCGTCCTGGCCCGAATAGCGGTGCAGCAGCACCTGGAACGCGGCCATGAGCAGCATGAAGGGCGTGACGCCCTCGCGCTGGCTGATGGCCCGCACGGACTCAGACAGCGCGCGCGGGTAGTGGATGGGCATGGCCGCGCCCCGGAAGGACTGGGTCGCGGGACGGGGCCTGTCGGTGGGCAGCTCCAGCACCTGGGGCACGCCCTGGAGCTCCTGGCGCCACCAGCTGAGCTGGGACTCCAGCGCGCCGCCCTGGAGCCACTGCCGCTGCCAATGGGCGAAGTCGGCGTAGTGGACGGACAGCTCCGGCAGGGGAGACGGCTGGCTCGCGCGGAAGGCCTCGTAGAGCGCGGCCACCTCGCGCACCAGCAGCAGCATGGAGCCGCCATCCGAGACGATGTGATGCATCGTCAGGGTCAGCACGTGGCACTCCGGCTCCAACTGGAGGAGCGCGGCGCGCACCAGCGGGCCCCGGTCCAGCGCGAAGGGCCGCTGGGCCTCGCGGGAGGCCAGCCGCAGGGCCTCCGACATGCGCTCGGAAGCGGGCAGGTGCCGCAGGTCATGCCGGGCGAGCGGCAGTCCGGCATCGGCGTCGATGTGCTGGCGCGGTCCCGCGTCGTCCACGTGGAAGGTGGTGCGCAGCGACTCGTGGCGGCGGCGCACCTCCGCGAGCGCCCTCTCCAGTGCGTCCGGATCCAGCACTCCCTCCAGCAGCACCGCGGAGGGGATGTTGTAGAGGGGGCTGTCCGGCTGGAGCTGATCGATGAAGAGCAGCCGCTGCTGGGCGAAGGACGGCACGAGCCGCCCCTCGCGGGACACCGGCGTGAGCGGAGGCGGACGCGACGTCCGCGTGTCACCCAGCGCCACCTCCAGCCGGGCCGCCAGGGCCGCGACCGTGGAGGCGTCGAACAGCTCGCGCAGGGGCAGCTCCACCTGGAACGCCTTGCGGATGCGCGACAGCACCTGGGTGGTGAGCAGCGAGTGGCCGCCCAGCTCGAAGAAGTCGTCATGCAGTCCCACGCGCTCCACGCGCAGGACCTCCGACCACATCCCCGCCAGCTGCTGCTCCAGCGCGGTGCGCGGCGCGACGAACTCGCGCTCCCGCGCGGCTCCGGCCGTGGGGACGGGCAGGCTCTTGCGGTCCACCTTGCCGTTGGGCGAGCGCGGCAGTGCCTCCAGCACCACCAGCACGGGCGGCACCATGTACTCCGGCAGCCGTTCCTTGATGAACGCGCGCACCTCGTTGGAGTCCAGCGTCTGGCCCGCGCGCGGTGCTACGTAGCCCACCAGCCGCACGCTGCCGGGCACGTCCTCGCGCGCGACGACGACGGCCTCCAGCACCGCCGCATGCCGCTCCAGCGCCAGCTCGATTTCACCCAGCTCGATGCGGAAGCCGCGCACCTTGACCTGGTGGTCCACGCGGCCCAGGAACTCGATGGTGCCGTCGCGAAGGAAGCGGCCCAGGTCGCCCGTCCGGTAGAAGCGCGCGCCCGCGACGCCGCGGAACGGATCCGGCAGGAAGCTCTCCGCCGTGCGCCGGGGGTCGTTCAGGTAGCCGCGGCCCACGCCCACGCCGCCGATGTGGATTTCGCCGGGCACGCCCATGGGCACGGGCTGACCCGCGCGGTCCAGCAGGTACAGCTGGAGGTTCGGCACCACGCGGCCAATGGGCGTGTTCACCGTGGTGGACGCCTGACGCAGCACGTGGAGCGTCACGTCATCCGAGCACTCCGCCGGGCCGTACGCGTTGAGCAGCGGGATGCGCGGGTACAGCGAGAACCACTTGCGGCTCACCTCTGGAGGCAGCGCTTCGCCGGTGGGGATCATCCACCGCAGGGCCTTCAGCGCGGGGCGGGCGGGGCCCAGCGCTTCGGCCTCCTCCAGCATCACGCGCAGCACGGAGGGCACCACCTGGACGATGGTGAGCCCCTGCTGCTCCATCTCCTGGAGCAGGCGCGGCGGGCTGCGCACCACGTCGTTCAGCAACAGGTGCGTGCGGCCGCCAATCATCAGCGCCGTGAGGAACTGCCAGACGGAGATGTCGAAGGACTGGGACGCCGTCTGGGCCACCACGTCGCCTTCGGCCAGGGACATCTCCTGGATGAGGACGTACAGGTGGTTGAGCAGGCCCGCGTGCTCCAGCATCGCGCCCTTGGGCACGCCCGTGGAGCCCGACGTGTAGATGATGTACGCCAGATGTCCCGGCCCCGCGCGCGCCGGCAGGTCCGCGTCGGATCCCGGAGCGGCGAGTGCGTCCTCCAGCACCAGGGCGCGTGGCCGCGCCAAAGAAGGCGGCAGCAGCTCGCACGCGCGCTCCAACGTGGAGGCCAGCTCCGCGGCCACGAGCACGCGGGGCGCCAGGCTCTGCTCCAGCACCTGCGCGAGGCGATGCGGCGGATGCGCCGGATCCATGGGCAGGTACGTGCCGCCCGCCTTGAGGATGGCGAGCATCGCGGTGACGAAGTCGACGCCGCGAGGCCCCAGCAGGCCCACGGGCATGTCGGGGCCCACGCCTTCAGCCACCAGCTGGTGCGCCAGCCGGTTGGCCCGGGCATTCAGCTCGCGGTAGGTGAGCTGCCGCTCCTCGCAGACCAGGGCCACGGCGTCCGGCGCGCGGGCGGCCTGCTGCTCGAAGAGCTGGGGGAAGCACGCGGCGGTGGGGTAGTCCACGCGCGTGGCGTTCCAGTCCACGAGCAGCTGCTGGTGCTCGGGCGGGGTGAGCAGCGGCAGGTGGGTGATGCGCTGGCCCGGGTCGGCCACCGCGCCCTCCAGCACCACCTGGAGGTGCGCCGCCATGCGGGCGATGGTCGCCTCGTCGAAGAGGTCGGTGCTGTACTCCAGCCAGCCCTTCAGGCCGTGCTCGTCCTCCATGAAGGAGAGGTTGAGGTCGTACAGCGTGGCGCCGAAGTGGATGTCCTCCACGTCCGTGAGGGCGCCGGTGAGGATGGAGGCGTCGTGCGCCCGGTGCAGGATGAAGAGCACCTGGAAGAGCGGCGCGTGGCTGAGCGTGCGCGTGGGCTTGAGCGCTTCCACAAGCCGGTCGAACGGCACGTCCTGATGGGCATAGGCCCCCAGGGCCACCTCGCGCACCTGGGCGATGAGCTCGCGGAAGGTGAGCGCGGGATGGAAGCTGGCGCGCAGCACCAGGGTGTTGAGGAAGAAGCCGACCAGCCCCTCCAGCTCCGAACGGCTGCGGCCCGCGGTGGGCGAGCCCACGCAGAAGTCGTCCTGCCCGGAGTAACGGTGCAGCAGCACCTGGAAGCCGGCCAGCAGCGTCATGAAGAGCGTGGCGCCCTCCTGCTGGCTGAGCGCCTTGAGGCCCTGCGTGAGCGGGCGAGACAGGCGCAGCGCGTAGCGCTCACCCCGGCGGGACGGGACGGTGGGCCGGGGCCGGTCCGTCGGCAGCTCCAGCACGTCGGGGACGCCCGCGAGCCGCGACTTCCACCACGCGAGCTGTGACTCCAGCGCGTCGCCCTGCAGCCACTGCCGCTGCCAGCGGGCGAAGTCGGAGTAGCGCACCGGCAGCTCGGGCAGCGGGGCCACGCGCCCACCGGAGGCGGCCTCTACCCTGGAGCCAAGCTCGCTCGCGAGCACCACCAGGGACCAGCCGTCCGTCATGATGTGGTGCATCACCATCAGCACGTGCGACGTGTCGTCCGCCAACTGGAACAGGGCCAGCCGGAGGATGGGACCCTTCTCCAGGTCGAACGTCTGGCGCGACAGCTCCATCACCCGCTCATGCGCCGCGGCCTCGCGGGCCTCGGGCGGCAGGGAGCGCAGGTCGAAGCAGGGCACCTGGACGTCGAAGGGCTGCGCGACCACCTGGAGCGGCCGTCCGTCCACGGTGGAGAACGTGGTGCGCAGGGCTTCGTGGCGGCCGAGCAGCTCCGTGAAGATGCGGCCCAGCGGCTCCGGCTCCAGCAGGCCCCGGAAGCGCGCCAGCAGGGGCACGTTCAGGGCGATGTTGCCCGGCTCCAGCTGCTGGATGAACCACATGCGCTCCTGGGCGTAGGAGAGCGGGTGGGTGTGGCCTTCGTCCGGCAACCGTCGCAGCGGCGGCGCTCCGGAGCCCGCGTTCGCCGCGGCGCCCGGGTCGCTTTCGAGCAGCGTGAGCAGGCGCCCGGTCAGCGTGGTGAGGCTGGGACCCTTGACGAGCTCGACGATGGGAATCGTCACCTGCAGGCGGGCCTGGATGCGGTTTCGCAGGTCCACCGACATGATGGAGTCGAAGCCCAGCGTGCCCAGGGGCTGGCTCAGGTCCAGCTTCTCCGGCGCCAGGCCCAGCACCGCGCCGGCCTCGCCGCGCAGGAACGCCGTCAGCGCCTCGGCGCGCGCCGTCCCCTCCAGTGCGAGCAGCGTGGCGCGCAGCTGGGGGCCGGTGGTGATGGCCGTCGCCTCGGGGCCGGTGTCCGCGAGGAGGGCGAGCACCTTGCGCTCACCGCGAGTCTCCAGCACTTGGCGCAGCACGGACCAGCGGATGTCCATGACGCCGGCCTGGGGCGTGCCCGAGGCCAGCAGCGGCGCGATGGCGGGCAGCGCCTGTTCAGGCTCCATCAGCCGCAGGCCGCGGCCGGTGATCTTCCGGCCCTGCTCCAGCCGCGCGGCCATGCCGGCTTCCGCGAAGGTGCCCCAGTCGATGGTGAGCGCCGGCAGCCCCGCCGCGTGGCGCAGGTGGGCCAGGGCGGCGAGGAAGGCGTTGGCCGCGGAGTAGGGCGCCTGGCCCGGAGAACCGATGTAGGCCGACACCGACGAGAACGAGACGAAGAAGTCCAGCGGCGTGTCGCGCAGCAGCCGGTGCAACAGCCAGCCGCCCAGCGCCTTGGGGCGCAGCAGCGTGTCGAAGGGCCGCGAGTCCATCCGGGCCACGGGCTGTTCCTGCGGAAGCAGGACGCCCGCCGCGTGGATGACGCCGCGAAGCTCCGGCCAGCCCTCGTCGCGGAAGGTCTCCAGGTATTCGCCCAGCGCCCCCGCGTCGCCCACGTCCACGGAGGCGACGTGCACGCTGGCACCCAGCGCCTCCAGCTCACGCACCAGTCCCACCTGCCGGGCCTGCGGCGCGTCGGGCTCCAGGCGCTTCCACTTCGAGCGCGGAGGCAGCGGCGTACGGCCCAGGAGGATGAGCCGGCGCGCGCCCTGCTGGACCAGCCAGCGCGCCACGTGCGCGCCCAGTCCGCCCAGACCACCGGTGACGAGGTACGTCCCGTCCGCCCGCACGCGCAGCGGCGCGCGCGACGAGGCCAGCTCCTGGCGGCGCACCATGCGCTCCACGAAGCGGCGGCCCTGGCGGAGCGCCACGCGGTCCTCGCCGTCACCGGCCTGAAGGGCCCCGCACAGCGCCGCGGATGCCTCTTCCATGGACGCGTGGGGATCCAGATCCACCAGGCCCCCCCAAAGCTCGGGATGCTCCGTGGCGAGCGTGCTGCTCAAGCCCCAGAGCGTGGCCTGCGCGGCCTCCAGCGCATGCGGGCCGTCGCCCACGGGCTGCGCTCCACGTGTGACGAGCCACAGCCGCGCGTCCACGGACCGCGACAGCAGCGCCCGCAGCACGGACACCACCGGCACGCAGCCCAGCGCCAGCGCCGCGCCCACCGCGTCCAGGTCCGCGCTCTCCGGAAGCACGCCGTCCAGCGCGCGCAGGTAGACGACGCGCAGGGGCGTCCCCGGGTCCTGCCCAAGCGCCGTGTCCAGCACCCGCGTCAGCGCTTCCTCCGAAGCGCTGGCCACGTCCAGGCCCCCTTCGCCCGGTGCCACCAGCACCACGGGCTGGCCCTGCTCGCGCAAGCGCTGCGCGAGCGCGGTGCCCGTGCCGCGTTCGTCACCCAGCAGCAGCCAGCGCGCGGAAACCGGTGCGGCGGGAGCGTCGCCAGCGGGCTCCCAGCGCGTGCCGTAGAACCAGTCCTCGGACAGCTCGGGCGCTTCGGTGGCCGTGGCCGCGCCGCCCTGGGGCAGGGCGATCCAGCACCGCTCCCGCTGCCACGGGTAGGTGGGCAGCGGAACGAAGGGGGTGTCCTTCGCGAAGAGTTCGCTCCAGCGTACGTCCACGCCCTGGGCGTAGAGCGCCCCCAGCGAGCCGAGCAGCACCGAGCGCTCGTCCTCGCCCCGGCGCATCGACGGCACGGCCACGCCCGGGATGCCGCGCACGCGCAGCAACTGGGCGATGTCCGCCAGCAACAGCGGGTGGGGCGCCACCTCCACGAAGAGGCCGCAGCCTGAATCGACCAGGCGCTCCATCGTGTCGGAGAAGCGCACGGGCTCGCGCAGCTGCCGGGCCCAGTACTCGCCGTCCAGCACCGCGCCCTCCACGGGCAGGGCGGAGACGGTGGACACCATGGGGACGCCGGGCGCGGAGGGCCGCAGGTGGGCGAGGGCCGCGCGCATGGTCTCGCGCGCCGGCTCCATGTGGTGGCAGTGCGACGCGAAGTTGACGGCGAGCAGCCGCGCGTGGACCTGCCGCTGCTCCAGCGAGCCCAGCAGCTCCGTGAGCGCGTCCACGTCACCGGAGACGATGGTGGACGTGGGGCCGTTGCGGGCGGCGATGGCCAGCCGGCCCTCGTAGCCCGCGAGCAGCCGCGCGGCTTCATCTGGCGCCAGCTCCAGCAGGGCCATGCGGCCCCGGCCCGAAGCCTGCTGCGTGACGCGGCCGCGGTGGTAGATGACCTCCAAAGCCTGGGGCAGCGACAGGGCCCCCGCGACGCACGCCGCGGCGACCTCGCCGGCGCTGTGGCCGACGAGTTGATCCGGTTCGACGCCCAGCGAGCGCCAGAGCGCGGCGAGTCCCACCTGGAGGGAGAACATCACCGGCTGCGCGAACTCCGTCTGCGCGAGCCGCGAGCGGCCTTCCTCCGCCGCCAGCTCCTCCAGGATGGACCAGCCCGCCAGGGGCCGCAGCAGCACGTCGCACTGCTCCACGACCTGGCGGAACACGGGCTCTTGCGCCAGCAGCGAACGGGCCATGCCGAACCACTGCGGGCCCTGTCCGGAGAAGATGAACGCGACGCGGGGACGCGAGCCGGGAACGGCCGGACCCGTCGCCACGCCGGGGTGGGGCTGTCCGTCCGCCAGCGCCTGGAGCCGGGCCTGGAGCTCCTCCCAGGTGGTGGCGAGGACGGCCGCGCGGTGGGGCTGGTGCCCGCGCCGCGTGGCCGCGGAGAACCCGAGCGACTCCAGCGGCGACGCCCCTCGCGGCGAAAGCGCGAGGTGTCCGCGAGCCAGGGCCCGCAAGGCCTCCGGGCTCCGGGCGGAGAGCGGGACGAGCTGAGCGCGCTCGGGAGGCGGTTCGCGGCGCGAGGTGATCGCTTCGTGGGCTTCCAGCACCACGTGGGCGTTGGTGCCGCCGAAGCCGAAGGAGCTCACGCCCGCGAGCCGGGGACCGGAGGCCACGGGCCACGGCAGCAGCCGGTCCTGCACGTGCAGCGGCAGCTCGGAGAAGGGGATGTGCGGGTTGGGCGTCTGGAAGTGGAGGCTCGCCGGCACCATGCCGTGGCGCAGCGACAGCGCGACCTTGATGATGCCGGCGATGCCCGCGGCGGCCTCCAGGTGGCCGATGTTGCTCTTCACCGAACCGATGGCGCACGGGGCGTCCTTCGCCCGGCCCTCCGCGAGCACGGCGCCCAGGGCCTGCGCCTCGATGGGGTCGCCCAGCGACGTGCCGGTGCCGTGCGCCTCGATGTACTGCACCTGCGCGGGCGCCACGCCCGCGTCCCGGTAGGCGGCGCGCAGCACGGCTTCCTGCGCGAAGCGGTTGGGCGCGGTGAGGCCGTTGGATCGGCCATCCTGGTTCACCGCGCTGCCGCGGATGACCGCGTGCACGGTGTCGCCATCCGCCAGGGCGCGCGACAGCGGCTTGAGCACGATGACGCCCGCGCCCTCGCCCCGCACGTAGCCATTGGCGCTGGCGTCAAAGGCCTTGCAGCGCCCGTCCGGCGCCATGAAGCCGGCCTTGCTGAAGTTGACGGTGAGCGCCGGCGACAGCATCACGTTGACGCCGCCCACCAGGGCCACCGTGGACTCACCGGCGCGCAGGCTGCGGCACGCCAGGTGGGTGGCCACCAGCGATGACGAGCACGCGGTGTCCACCGCGATGCTGGGCCCGCGCAGGTCCATCACGTAGGAGATGCGGTTGGCGGCGATGCTCAGCGCGCCGCCCGTCCCCGCGTAGGCGTCCGCGAGGCCCCGGCTGGTGAGCTGCATCGCCCCGAAGTCGCTGGTGGAGATGCCGACGAAGACGCCCGTCTTGCTTCCCGCGAGCCGCTCGGCCGGGAGGCCCGCGTCCTCCAGGGCTTCCCACGCCACCTCCAGCAGCAGCCGCTGCTGCGGATCCATGCGCGAGGCCTCGCGCGGCGACAGCCCGAAGAAGCTCCGGTCGAAGCGGTCCACCTGCTCCAGGAAGCCGCCCCAGCGCGTGGTCATCTTCCCCGCGGCCGTGGGATCCGGATCGTAGTACTCGCGCAGGTCCCAACGGTCCGAGGGCACCTCGCGGATGGCATCCTGGCCCTCCTGGAGCAGGCGCCAGAAGGCCTGCGGACTCTCCGCCCCGGGGAAGCGGCAGCCCAGGCCGATGATGGCGATGGGCTCCTCGGACGCGAGCTCGCGAGGGACGGCCGGTGCGGCGGCGTCGGCCGCTTCCGGGGCCACGTCCGCCAGGTGCCGCGCCAGCGCCTCGATGGACGGGAAGTCCCACACCAGCGTGGGAGGCATCTTGCGTCCCAGCTTCGTCTCCAGCTCACCCGCCAGCTGCACCCCCGCCACGGAGTCCACGCCGAGCTGTGCGAACGGCGCGGCCGCATCCAGGCGATCCGGGGACACGTTCATGGCCCGCGCGAGCGCGTCCACGATCCACGCCTCCAACTGCCGGACCGAGGCGGAGACGCGAGGCGCCTCGACGGCCGGAGCCACGGGCGTGGGAGCCACAGGCGAGGGAGCCGGGGGCGCTTCGGCGGCGGCCTCCGCGCGCCACAGGTGCAGCGGATCCAGCGTGCCCTCCAGCCACGCCGCCTTGGTGGCGCGGCGCTGGATCTTCCCGCTGGTCGTCTTGTGGATGCTGCCCGCGGCGATGAGCGCCAGGCCGTGCAGCTGCACCGAGTGACGCTCCGCCACGGCGGCGCGCACGGCCTGGACGACCTCCTCCACGTCGAAGGCGTGGCGCGTGTCCATCTCCTGCACCACGACCAACCGCTCCTGGCCCGCCTCCTCCACGGAGAAGGCGGCGTTGCAGCCGGGCCTCAGGGCAGGGTGGCTCTGCTCGACGCTGGCCTCCAGGTCCTGCGGGTAGTGGTTGCGCCCGTGGAGGATGACCAGGTCCTTGAGCCGCGCGGAGATGAAGACCTCTCCGTCCAGGACGAAGCCCAGGTCGCCGGTGCGCAGAAAGGGCCCCGCGCCGGTGCCCGCGACGCGGGCCTGGAAGGTGCGCTCGCTCTCGTCGGGCCGCCTCCAGTAGCCATTGGCCACGCTGGGGCTCTTCAGCCAGATTTCACCCACCTCGCCGTCGGCGCGGACGGTGAGCGACTCCGGATCCACGATGAGCAGCTGCTGATCGGACAGGGTGCGCCCGGAGCTGATCAACCGCCGCGTCCCGGGCCGCTCCGGGGTGGAGGACACCGCGCGCCCGCGCTCCAGCGGCTCCACCTCCACCGTCCGCTCGATGGGGGCTTCCACCATCGCGCCGCCCGCGGCGATCAGCGTGTTCTCCGCCAGCCCGTAGCACGGGTAGAAGGCCTGGCGCCGGAAGCCCGAGGGCGCGAAGGCTTCCACGAAGCGATCCAGCGTCTCCGCGCGGATGGGCTCCGCGCCACTGAAGGCCACTTCCCAGGTGCTCAGGTCCAGCGCCTGCCGCTGCTCGGGCGTGCTCTTGCGCACGCACAGGTCGAAGGCGAAGTTGGGCGCGCCGGACAGCGTCGCCTTGTATTCGGAGATGGCCTCCAGCCAGCGCAGGGGCCGCTTGAGGAACGTGAAGGGCGACATCATCACGGCGGCGCGTTCACAGCCCCACCGGATGGGGGACAGGATGCCGCCGATGAGCCCCATGTCGTGGTAGGGCGGCAGCCAGGACACGAACCGCGTTCCCCGGTGTCCGCCCATCTTCTGCCGGGCGGCCTCCAGGTTGTGCATCAGGTTGGCGTGGCTGAGCATCACGCCCTTGGGCGTGCCGGTGGAGCCGGACGTGTATTGGAGGAAGGCCAGCGAGTCCGGGCCCACGCCGGGCTTGTTCCAGGCCGACTCGATGCCCGCCGCCACGTCGTCCGTGGCCACCCAGCGCAGCTTCGCCAGCTCCGGGGCCATCTCGAACAGCCCCTCCGCCATGGAGAGGATGAAGGACGTGGTGAGCACCACCGTGGCCTGCGAGTCGCGCACGATGGCCATCAGCCGGGGCAGCGTGCGCTCCAGGCGGGACGGATCCGGCGGGTACGCGGGCACGGCGATGACGCCGCCGTAGAGGCACCCGAAGAAGCCCGCGACGTAGTCCAACCCCGGCGGGTACAGGAGCATGGCGCGCTCGCCCACGGCGGACTGCTGCTGGAGCAGGGCGCCCACGGCGCGGGCGCGCCGGTCCAGCTCACCGAAGGTCACCGGCAGCGGGCCGTCGTCCTCCAGGAAGATGTACGCATCGTCCCCGAAGCGCTGCGCCCCGCGCTGCTGGAGCAGATCGATGAGCGTGGGGATTTCCAGGTAGGTGCTGGACGGGGCCGGTTCCATGGGGACCTTCTGGGAGACTGCGAAGAGGTGCGCCGGGGCGCGATGCGCGCCCTCGGTGGATGGACGGCGAAACCGCCGGGCGGGACCGGTGGACTCGCGCGAAGCGGACATGGCGCCAGCGTGCGGGACTCCCGCCAGCGGGAGTTCCTCAGGCCCTGCGCGGGAGGCGCCCGGAGAGGGGCGGCCTCAGACCTCCGACAGGGCCGCCGCCAGGATGGCGACGCCTTCCCGGAGCTCATCCACGGAGGTGGTGAGGGGCGGCAGCAGCTTGATGACCGTGTCGTCCCGGCCACACAGCTCCAGGATGAGCCCGCGCTGGAAGCAGCGCTGCTGGACGGTCTTGCCGCGCTCGTAGCCGCCGTGGTCGGTCAGGTCGATGCCGTACGCCATGCCCAGGCCCCGCACTTCCAGCCCGGGAGCCGCCTCGCGCGCCAGCTCCCCCAGCAACTGGGACTTCGCGGCCAGCCCCTTCGTGAACTCTTCCTGCGTCCAGTAGTCGAGCGCCGCCGTGGCCGCGACGAACGCCACCTGGTTGCCGCGGAACGTGCCCGTGTGCTCCCCCGGCCGCCACTGATCCAACGCGGGCTTCATCAGCAGCAGGGACATGGGGAAACCATAGCCGCCAATGGACTTGGAGAGCGTCACCAGGTCCGGGACGATGCCCGCGCGCTCGAAGGAGAAGAACTGGCCGGAGCGGCCACAGCCCGCCTGGATGTCGTCGACGATGAGCAGGATGCCGTGCTTCTCCGTCAGCTTGCGCAGCGCGCGCAGCCACTCCGCGCTGGCCACGTAGATGCCGCCGTCCATCTGCGCGCTCTCGATGATGACGGCGGCGGGCACGTCCACGCCCGAGCAGCTGTCCTCCAGCATCCGCTCCATGAAGCCCAGCGAGTCGAAGGCCCCCTTGGGCCCTTCCGGATAGGGGATGAAGGTGGTGTGGCCCAGCGGGATTCCCGCGGCCGCGCGCACGCCCCGGCTGGACGTCACCGCGCTGCTGCCCAGCGTCATCCCGTGGTACGCGCCGGTGAAGGCGAAGAGGCCGGTGCGCTTCGTCACCTTGCGCGCCAGCTTGAGCGCGGCCTCCACCGCGTTGGTGCCCGTGGGGCCGCAGAACTGGACCTTGTGCTCCAGTCCGCGCGGGCCAAGGATGGTCTTCTCGAAGTGCGTCAGGAAGTCTCGCTTGGCCGCCGTGTACGCATCCAGCGCGTGCACGATGCCGTCGCCCTCCAGGTACTCCATCACCTTGCGCTTGATGGGCTCCGGGTTGTGGCCGTAGTTGAGCGCGCCCGCGCCCGCGAAGAAGTCCAGGTAGCGCTTGCCCTGCGTGTCGAAGATCGTGGAGCCCTTCGCGCGGGTGAAGACCGCCGGGAAGGAATGGCAGTACAGGCGGACGTTGGACTCACGCTGCTCGAACACCGTCGTGGCGTGGTCGTCGGAGGCGAAGGGCTGGGAACTCATGGATGGGCTCGGGAGGTGGTTGCGGAAAGAGGAAGGGGGCCGGCGGACATCGCGGTCGGGCGTTGGCGGTGAAGGAAGTTCTCGATGACGTCCGCGGCGGGCAGCTCCTGCTCGGCCGCGTCGAAGCGGGCGCGGAACCGCCGGAGGTTCTCGCGGTAGCGGGGGACGGTGGTGACCTCGTCCAGGAGCGCCAGCAGGGCCTCCGCGGTGACGCCGCCGGGCGCGGCCCGCACGCCCAGGCCATGGTGCACCACGCGAGCGGAGATGCCGGGCTGGTCGTACTGGATGGGGAGGACCACCATCGGCACTTCCAGGCTGATGCACTCCTTCACGCTGTTGAAGCCGCCGTGGGTGATCATCGCGGTGGCCCGCCGCAGCAGCGAAACGACGGGGGCGTGCCGGACGGCGATGACGTTGGGCGTGGCACCGTCGAAGGCCGCCGGATCCAGCTTGCGGCCCACGCCCAGCACGAACTGCCAATCCGGCCTGCGGGCCGCCGCGTCTCGCACGGCGCGGAAGAGCCGCGCGTCCAGGTCGGTCGCGTAGGGCATCGTCCCCAGGTACGCGAGCACGAGCGGTGCGCCGTCGCGCAGCCGCTCCCAGGGGAAGGCCGGCTCCTGGCGCTCCAGGTCCACGGAAGGGCCCGCGTAGAGGTACTCGCCACGAGGCGTGCCCCGCGGGGGCGTCAGCTCCGCGAACTCCCGGGGGCAGAGCACCAGCTCCGGTCCCCAGGGCTTGAGGGTGATGCCGTCGAAGTCGATCCGCTCGCGAGGGAAACCGTAGTGCCGCGCCAGCCGCAGCAGGTGGCTGACCGAACGCGAGCCGAACCAGAGACCCAACCGGTGGCGGTACGTCGCGCGCCACCAGGCCATCCGCAGGCGCACCCGGGAGACGCGGCCCCCATCGGGCACCAGCGGTGACGTCAACGGCGGCTGCCCCTCCTCCTGCCGCAGCGGCAGCGTCGTGTTCAGGAGCAGGCACGGCACGCGGGCGCCGTGCGCGGCCAGCGGAGGCTCCGGCAGCAGCACGTCACACAGGAGCAGATCCGGCCGCAGCTGGGCGAACGGCTTGTCGAAGGCGCCCGCGAGCACGGCCGCGTAGAAGCGGTCCTCGTAGCGCTGCACCTCGCGCGCGAAGCGCAGCAGCTTCAGCCCGCGAAGCTCGCTGGCGCGCGCCAGCATCTCCGCCTGGAACCCCTTGGGGCAGAGTTCCTCCAGGACGGGAAGGAACTCGAAGCCTTCGGGCGCGACCAATGTCTCCAGGTCCGCGAGCCCGCAGTAGACGACCCGGTGTCCCCTGGCCCGGAGCGTCCTGGCAATCCGGAGCGTTGGATTGACATGCCCATGGTCATCCACCGGTGAAAAAACGAAGGTCCCCATTCCTTCGTCGGATTTACCGTCAGTGAACAATTCCTAGTCAAGGAATTTTGGCCAAACCTGAGAAACAAGCGAGTTACGCTTCTTGGGGATTGAGAAAAAGCTGTGACTTGAAATGTTACAACTTCTTCGGAGGGCGCAGGGTCAGCACGCCACGGGAGAAGAGCCCCTGGAGCATGTCTGTCTTCGAGGCAGGAACTCCGGCCGCGAGTTCCCCGGCATTGCGGCCCCGCGCGTCGCGGAGGAGCTGGAGTTCGGAGGGGTCCAGGACGACGTGTTCGAAGTCGGAGACGATGTGTCCTTCCTCGTCCATGCAACGCACGAGCGGGCCGGGCTCGACCTCCAGCGTCTCGAAGGGCACGGGCTCGGCGGGTGGGCCCTCCAATCGCAGGAGGCACGTCTCCACGGAGCGCGAGAAGGCGGCGCGGGTGAAGGTGCGCAGGATGTGTTCACGGCCCCGGAGGCAGGCCGCCGCCTGGGCATCGGGGGCGTCCATGTCCGCGAAGATGCGCGAGGCCACCTCCGCGTAGGCGCCCACGTCGCCAAAGGACATGCCCGCGGTCTCATGGACGTGGATGCCATGGTCCGGGGGAAGGGCGAACCGGTTGTTGCCGATGCCATTGGTGTAGACAGGGCAGCCGTTGAACACCGACTCGAGCACGTAGAAGCCGAAGGGCTCCGGGAAGCCGTTGTAGGCCAGGCCGAAGCGCGCCGAGCGGAACAACTGGAAGAGGGCGGGCTGGCTGAGCTTCTCCACGGGGACGAGCACGTCCTCCAGGGTGAGCCCGAGCGCGTCCAGACCCATCCGGGCCGCCTCGGCGCTCGCGTCGCCCCGGGCGAAGGCGTGCCGGACGAGCGCGAAGTCCTCCGCCTCGATGACCAGCCGGAAGCGCCGCTGCTGACCATGCTCCTGCGCCAGGGCATTGAGGTTGAGCAGGATGGCGGTGACGGCGCCCCAGTCCGGTTTGCCGGGTTGGACGGCGTGGCCGATGACGTCCCCGGACTCCAGTGCTTCGCGAAGGTGCGCGGGGAGCTCCGCGCCCGTCAGCTCCGGGTGGCCCTGGGCTACGTCGACACAGGGCAGGGGAGGCGTGAGGAGGGACACGGTCTGGAAGGCCCGGGGATGCAGATACTGGCGCCGGTTCCAGTCCGGCAGCGCCAGCAGGGAGGTCAGCGCGCGCTCCATATAGGGAGAGAGCACCCAGTGCCCGTCGATGACGGGAGATTCGAGCCACGTGGAGGGAGCGCCCATCAACCCGTGAAACAACACCAGGGTCCTGCGCGCCTGTTCGCGGGTGGGAAGCCGCATGGCCAGGGCGCGGTCGCAGTAGATGGCGAGGTCCGCCTTCGGTGCCGCCCGCATGCGCCGGAGCCGGTCCGCGGTGGCCAGGGGCGTGACGATGTTGCCCGCGACGGGGTGCTGTCCGTAGTGGGCCTCGTGGGAGTAGCCCAGCCGCGACAGCTCCTCCGCGAGCAGGGCGTTGATGTAGCCCGAGGCGTTCGCGTAGGGCGCCGCCTCCATGATCAGGGTCGCGCTTCGGGTCATGTGGCGGCTCGCTGGTGTCGAGGTGTGGCGCGGGTTTCAGGGTGCTGGAGGAACTGTTCGAGCGTCCGGGCCCCGAGGCTCGAACCATCGGCCTCCAGGAAGTCCCGCTGGAGGGTCTGGACGCGGGTGCGGTAGGCGCTGTTGCCCAGCACCTCATCGAGCTGGGCGCCCACGCGTTCCACCGAGGCCTGGCGGATGTCGCCCCGGAGCCCCAGGCCGTGGTGGACGACGCGGGCGGCATTGCCCGGCTGATCGAACACGAGGGGGTAGACGATCATCGGGACGCCCAGGCAGATGCACTCCTTGACGCTGTTGAGGCCGCCATGGGTGATCATCACCGAAGCGCGCTTCAGGGCCGTGAGCTGGGGCACGCGGTCCACGACGGTGACGTTGGGAGGCAGGGGGCCGAAGCCATCCGTGCCCACCTGTCCGCCCACCGCCATGAGCAGCCGCCACTGGGGCCTGCGCGCGACCGCGTCGATGACGGCCTGGAAGAAGTGCCGGTGTGCGCGGACGCGGTCGCCATGGCTGCCCAGGGAGCACAGGATGAGGGGGGCATCCCCTGAAGCGAGCTCCGGGGGAAGGGGAGGCTCCGTGCGCTCGCGGTCGACGCAGGGCCCGAGGTAGTGGATGCCGCCCGAGGCCCGAGGGAAGTCGAACCCGGGAGTGCACGTCACCAGGGTGGGCACGTTCAGGTGCGGGCCGATTTGCAGGTGGGCATGGAAGTCGCCCGGGCTGGCGTCGGGGTGGCGTCGGTAGAACTCCCGCACGGGCGCGCGCATGCGTTCCCCGCCGGGCATGAACGTGTGCAGGTAGAGCCACTCCCAGGAGAAGCGGATGCGCAGCTGCGAGCGCAGCTGGCCAGTGGGGATGTGGTGCGACGTCAGGGGAGGCACGGCCGCGTCGCGGTGGAGCGCGAGGTTGGTGCAGAGCTGGAACGCGGGGATGCCCACCTTGTGGGCCGCGAGCGCCGGAAGGGTGAAGGTCGCATCCACGAGCAGCAGGTCGGCGCCGCTGTCACGAAGCCGTGACTCGAACGCGGAGCCGAAGAGGATCTGCCGGTTGCGCTCACCGCGGCGGCGGATGAACTCGCGAGTCAGCTCCCGGTGGGCGGCGGGGGTGAGGTCCGGATCCGCCAGCCGCGAGTGCAACTCCGCCTGGTACCCCCGGGGCAGCACGTCCTCCAGGATGGGCGTGAAGGGCCAGGGCTGGTGGCGCAGGAAGGCCTCGCCGTCAGGAGGCGCCATGTAACCAATTTCATGCCCGCGCGACGCCAGCTGCTTCGCCAGACCAAACGTCGCATGGATGTGTCCCGCCTCCGGAAGCGGAAGAAAGACGATTTTCGCCATGGCTCGGGACGTTATCAGACAGGCAGAATGGAAAGCCCTGCAATATGAGCAATCCGACTCCAAAGCGGCCGAGAGTCTCCGTGGTCATCCCCGCCTTCAACGTGGAGCGATACCTGGGCGCGGCCCTGGCATCGGCGTTGGGGCAGACGGTGGAGGACGTGGAGGTCGTCGTGGTGGACGACGGCTCGACGGACGGCACGGTGGCGGTGGCCAGGGGCCAGGGCGACGCAAGGGTGCGCGTCTTCGAGAACGAGCGGAACCAGGGCCCCGCCCGGACCCGGAACGTGGCCATCGAGCAGGCGAGGGGTGAGTGGATCGCCATCCTCGACGCGGATGACTGGTGGAAGCAGGACCGGCTGGAGCGGTTGTTGGGTAACCGTCCGGCCAATGACGTGCCGTGAGGGATTGCCGGGGGCGCAGCGCGCAGCGGACGCTTCCGGGCATGGCGAAGCAGGTGGAGAAGCCGGAGTGGGCGCGCATCGCGGAAGCGTTCGAGGCC